>NZ_CP054856.1:600000-900000 GCF_018417475.1 Novosphingobium decolorationis | reverse complement strand
CTGTTGTTCTGCGCGATGTTGAGCGAGGGCGTGGCCTGCGCGAGCGTGGCAAGACCGTCGATGCCGCGCTGGCGCTGGAGTTGGGCGCCGATCACTGTGAGATCGGCGGCGCTCTGGGCCAGCAGGGTCGGGTACTTGAAGGCGGTGACGAGGATGTCCGGGCGCGGGCTTTCAAGGCCTTGCGGAGGCGCGCCTTCCGGCCCCCGGTCGTGGGAGGACACCAGCGGGGGCGCGGCGGGCGAGGCAGGAACGATGAGGATGGCGCCGGAGTCCAGCTTGCGGGCGGAGAGGCCGCTTCCGGCAAGAAGCCGGGTCAGGGCCTCGTCGATGGTGTGGCGGCCCGTCAGGGGCGGGGCCTGCTTGCCGGCAACCAGCTCGGGGGCAAAAAGGATCTGTACGCCGCTCTGCCGGGCAAAGAGGACGAGGGCCAGCCGCAAGGGGCCGGCTGCGATCGTGTAGGCCGCGGCCGGAGTGCGCGCTGCGAGGGTCTGCGGCAGCGCAAAGAGCAGGCCGATCTGCAGCGCCAGGGCACAGCGCAGCAGCACGCGGCGCGCGCGTGTCCGGTCAGCGAAACCGGTCCTGGTCCTGTCCCTCATGTGCTGCGTGCCCTGTCGCGAGAGAGCCCGATTCCCCCCTGGTCGTGAATACTATCTTCTCTGCTTGACCCACCAATTTCAATATGTTGTTCTTCAATGCGAGAAGAGTATTCATTGGGGGAAGATGTCTGCCGGACAGGGGGTGGACATGGGGCTTCGTTTGAGTGTCATTCGCCCTCGTGAGGCGGAACACAGGGATACAGTCGTGGGTGCCGTGCGCGATTTTCTCGCGCGGCGCGTCGGTCTTCAGGAGGCTGAGGACATGGCTCAGGAGGTCGCCCTGCGCCTGCACCAGCGGCGTGGCGACAACCGCATCGAATCGCTGGAAAGCTATGCGTTTCAGGTGGCGCGCTCAGTGCTGACCGACCGTTGGCGGCGTGAAGCGGTTCGCCAGCGCGAGGCGCATATCTCGCTTGAGGATTACCACCATCCGGTCGAGGAAATCTCGCCTGCGCGCGTGCTCGAAGGCAAGCAGCGGCTCGCCAAGGTGATGGTCTCGCTGCGCGATCTGCCGGATCGGACACGGCAGGTCTTCGTCCTTCACCGCTTCGAAGAAATGAGTTATGCGGCCATCGCATCGCACTTCGGTATTTCGGTCAGCGCAGTTGAAAAGCATATCATGAAGGCTATTCGCCACCTCAGCGCCTGCGTGGGAGAGTAATTCCCCATGACAGGTACGTGCGTTAACGACGCAGCCGCCTCCTGGTATACGCGCCTCTCCAGCGACCACGTGGAGCCGTCCGAACGCGCGGCGTTCGAGGCGTGGTACGCGGCTGTTTCCGCGCACCGCATGGCCTGGGACCGGGTTGAGCGTGCCGCGCAGTTGGCGGACGAAGCGGCGCTGTCCGAGGAGGCCCGGCTTCTCGTTGCGGAGGCTCTGGCTGCTCCGGCGCGTGGGGAAGGGCAGGACGATGGCGAGGACGAAGCTGCGGACTGGATCGAAGCGGCTCGGACCTATGGCGAAGAGCCTCAGGCGCCGCCGGAACGGGGCGCGCGCCGGCTGGTTCTCGCCTCCTTGCTGGCGGCCGTGCTGGGAATCGGCACGCTGACGTTTCTTGCTTACCAGGGGGGCATCGGCGGCAGCGCAGGCGCACCCGAGGCGCGTATTCTTGCGACGAGCCGGGGCGAGGCTCCGCGGGCCTTCACACTCGAGGACGGGAGCGAAGTCACGCTCGATGCCGCCTCGAAGGTGCGTGTCCTGCCCGGAACTGCCGGCCGCACGCTGGAGCTGACGCAAGGGCAGGCGTATTTTCGGGTGGCCAAGGATGCGGAGCATCCCTTCACGGTGACTTCGGGCGGGTACCGGGTGACCGCGCTTGGCACCGAGTTCGACGTGGACCTGCGCGGGGATGGCCTTGATGTCGGCCTTGTCGAGGGGCGCGTGAAGGTGGATGCGCTCGGGCAGCGGGAACACAGCTGGACGCTGGAGCCGGGAATGGTGCTGTCGATCCGTGGCGAGGACGTGCAACTGATCGAGGGGCAGGCATCCGAAACACGCAGCTGGATGGACGGGCGCATCAGCTTCGACAACGCGCCGCTCGGCGATGTCGTCGCCCGGCTCAACCGTCATCTTGCGCATCACCTGGTGCTGGACCCGGCGCTGGAGGACCGGGTTTTCAGCGGCGTGGTGCGCACGGACGATCCGGCGGCGCTGATCGAGGCGCTGGAAGCCTACCAGATCGCGCGGCCTGACGTGGATGCTGACGGTGAGACGCGGCTCGTCCCGTATTGATTTTAGAAAAATGGTTCCGAGGGCCATCGCCCTCGGGCTCCCAAAACGGTCTAGCTCACCTCTGCAAAGCCGCCCAGGCTGAGAGTGGTGAGGTCGACCGTTTTGGGGTCAAGGGGCGATGGCCCCTATTCCGAAGCGGTCTTGCGATAGTCGAGCGGCGGCGGGCGGTCGCCGATCATGGCTTCGTACTTGAAATCGGCACCGCGGCGTTTCTCGAACTCGGTCGTGGCCTCGGCGATCTCGGCGGGGCTCACCAGCAGTTCGGCGGCGGTGAGGGCGAGGGTCTTGGCCGCCACCATCGCGCCCTTGAGGCCGATGGTGGAGCCTGCCGCAGCGGTGTTCTGCCAGCTGTGCCCGGCCGATCCCGGCACGAACGTCGCGGTCGAGAGGCCGACGGTCGGCTTGACCCAGCTGACATCGGCGACATCGGTGGAGCCCGACAGGGCCTTTTCCTCGATCACGGCGGGCTGGATCTGCCCCACGCTTTCAAGCGGCGCGGCGCGGTCCTTGAAGCTTTCCTGGAGCTTGCGGGCAAAGGCGGTTTCCTCGGCCGTCCAGGTGATCGCGCCGGCCTTGTGCAGCGAGCGGTCCATGACCTTCATCAGGGTTTCGTTGGGCAGCAGCGAATAGACGCCGCCGGTCTGTTCGAAGTCGACGCTGGTCTGGGTCCCCATGGCCGCGCCTTGCGAGGCTTCGCGCACCCAGCCCATGACATCGCGCACGACCTGCGGATCGACGTGGCGCACGTAGTAGTACACCTCGGCCTCGTCGGGTACGACGTTGGGGGCCTTGCCGCCATCGGTGATGACGTAGTGGATGCGCGTGCCGTCAGGAATGTGCTCGCGCATCATGTTGACCATGGCGTCCATCGCTTCCACGCCATCGAGTGCGGAGCGGCCTGCAGCAGGGGCCCCGGCGGCGTGCGACGAGCGGCCGTGGAAGCGGAACTTGCCCGAGATGTTGGCAAGGCTGGGGCCTTGCGCGGCCGAATTGGTGTTGCCCGGGTGCCAGTGGAGCGCGATGTCGATATCGTCGAACACCCCGTCGCGCACCATGTAGGCCTTGCCCGAGCCGCCTTCCTCGGCCGGGGTCCCGTAGACGCGCACCTCGCCCTTGATGCCGTTCGCCTCCATCCATTCCTTCACCGCGATCCCCGCGTAGGTCGAGGCGGTGCCGAAGAGGTTGTGGCCACATCCATGACCGCCTTCGGTTTCCAGCGGCTGGCGCATGGGAGAGGCGGCCTGCGAAAGGCCGGGCAGGGCGTCGTACTCGGCCAGGAGCGCGATCACCGGGCCCTCGCCGGTGCGGTAGCTGGCGACAAAGGCGGTGGGTTCGCCCGCGATGCCCGCTTTCACGGTGAAACCGGCCTCGGCCAGGCGCGACTGGAGGAGGCTGGAGCTTTGTGTCTCGAGGTAGCCCAGTTCGGCGTAGTCCCAGATCTTGAGTGCGGTTTCATCGAAGAGCGCCTTGTCGCTTTCCAGCGCGGCGAGGATCTGGTCCTGCTGCGCTTCGGGAATGGGGGCGGCCAGCGCGGGCGTGGTGAGGGCGGTGCTTGCCGCCAGCAGTGCGGCACGGGCCATGCGGCGCAGGCCGCGAAGGGGGATGGGAAGGAAGGTCATGTGCTGTCCTTGGTCTCAACTAAGATCGCAAAAGGACCTTCGGGGCCGAGGCCGCGTCCCGTGTGAGGGCGCAACGCCGGTCCCGAAGGCCAGGGCGGGTATCAGAAGCGCTTGGTGATCGAGGCGTTGAAGTAGCGCCCGATGACGTCGTAGTTCTGGGCGTCGTAGTTGCCCTCGCTGTCGCCCACCTGCGGGGGATGGCGGTTGAAAAGGTTGGTGATGCCGATGCGCAGTTCGGTCTCGGCGGGCAGCTGCGCACGCGCGTTGAGATCGAAGACGTCGTAGGCGCTCACCCCGCGCGTGGTGCTGGTGGGCGAGACGACGCGGTTGGAGGCGATCATCGAGGAAATGTGCCTCCAGCGCAGGCCCAGGCTGTAGCCGTCCTTGGACCAGGTGAACGCGCTCACCGACTTCCAGCGCGGGTGCGCGGTGCCCGCGCCCGATTCGATGCCGGTGCCGATGCTGCCCGCATAGTCGTAGGTCGGAGCGCCGGGCAGGGCCTGGATCGAGAAGGTGTCGAGGTAGCTGCCCGCGACGTTGATCGCGATCTCGCCCGGATCGCCGCCGAAGATGGTGTCGAGCCCGAAGTTCCAGTCGAACTGCACGTCGATGCCCTTCACGTTGAAGGTGCCCAGGTTCAGGAGCGGCTGGACCGGGTTGACCGGCACGCCGCTGTCCGAGCTGCGCTCGATCAGCGAGCAGTAGTAGTTCTGCGGATCGAAGTTCGGGTTGTTGCCGCCCGAGTTGAAGCAGAACTGGATGCCCTGTGCGATCGAGAGCGGGCCGATCGCCTCCTTCATCTTGATCTGGTACCAGTCGAACGAGAGCGACATGTTGGACAGCATCGGCGAGACGAAGGGCGAGGTCAGCACCGCGCCGAAGGACAGCGTGTCGGCCTTTTCTTCCTGCAGGTCCGGGTTGCCGCCGGTAAGGGCAAAGACCTGTGCGGTGCCGAGCTGGTAGCTGTCGATGATGCTCGCCGGGACACCTTGTGCGAGGCACAGGTCGCGCACGTCATCGCCCGCCGCGCCCTGCCGGTAGGAGGAGCGCACGTCGCACGGATCGCCGTTGGTGTTGCTGGGCGAGGGCGTGCCGATGCCCACGCTGCCGGTCGAGACGGGGGCGTAGAGCTCGCCCACGCTGGGCGCACGGATAGCGCGGTTGTACCCGCCGCGCAGGCGCACGTTGTCGATCACGCGCCAGTCGAAGTCGGCCTTGTAGGTGTGCACCCCGCCAACCGAACTGTAGTCCGAATAGCGGTAGCCAAGGTCGAGGTTGAATTCCTGGATCGCGGGCAGGTCACGCAGGATCGGCACGAACAGTTCGGCGAAGAATTCCTTGGTCGAGACCGAACCGGAGGCGGAACGCAGCACGCTGTAGCCCAGGATGTCGCTGGTGCCATCGGCCTGGCTGAGCTGGTTGTCGGGCTCGAACGTATAGGCGTTGTAGCGGTAGTCCGCGCCCACGGCGAAGCGCACCTGGCCTGCGGGCATCTCGAACAGGCCGCCCTGCATCGAGCCTTCGACCGTGCGCTGCTTGAGCGTATTGGTGTTGAGCGTGCGGCGCGAGATGAAGTCGATGCAGTCCTGCGAGGGCGTCAGGTTGCCGAAGGGGTTGAAGCCGCCTTCGCACAGGTCGCTGCCGCCACTCGGGCTGTAGAGCAGGTCGCGCAGGGCCGAGGCGCTGGCGCCGCCGGTCTGCTCGTTCTCGAACTTGGCCTTGCTCAGCGCGCCGTAGACTTCCCAGGTCCAGTCCTTGACGCCCACGTCACCCGCAAGGCCCGCCGTGCCCTGCCAGACGTTGTAGTGATAGCGCTGGTAGCGCGGGCCCAGGATGTTGAACGCCTTGTAGAAGGTGAAGTCGGCCTCGGGATCGGGGCGCGAGGCGAGGATCGAGGCGAATTCGCTGGAGATGAAGGGGTTGGAGACCGGGACGCTGAGACCATAGACATTGGAGGCCAGCGTCGGGTTGGCCCGGCCGACCGAGGTGTAGTCGGTCATCGAGAAGTCGGCGAAGGCGCGGATGCTATCGGTGAGCTCGTAATTGAGCTTGCCATAGAAGCTGTAGCGATCAAGGTCAGACTGGATCGAGCCGCCGGTATAGCCGAAGTTCAACTGCTGGTTGGTGGGCGAGGTGGTGACGAGGTACGCCTCGTCGGAATCGCCGTCCCGGAAGTTGTAGACCGGCACGCCGACATTGGTGAAGAGGCTCTGGTCGGTGTTGAAGCCCATCCAGCCGGTGTACTGCCCGGCGGCGTTTCCGGTCAGTGCGGGGGTGCCGTAGGTGCCCTGGAAGACGTCGTTGACGGCATCGATGCTGGGCAGGTTCGAGCCGAACAGGGCCGTGCCCTGGGGGATCGTGGCGAGCCCGGCGACCGTGGAACGGTAGCGGTAGTAGTCGCGGTTATACTGATAGGCGCGCGAGCGCTTGGTGTAGTCGAAGGACATGACCGCCGAACCGCGACCGTCCGCGAACTCCGAGCCTGCGACTGCGCCGATGCGGTAGCTCTCACCGTCCTTGTAGTCGCTCGTGCCGATCTGGCCGTGCATCTCGATGCCGTCGAAGCTGCGCTTGAGGCGGAAGTTGACGACGCCCGCGGTCGCGTCCGAGCCGTAGGTCGTCGAGGCGCCGCCGGTGATGACCTCGACGCTTTCGATAAGCGCTTCGGGGATGGTGTTGAGGTCGACCGAGCCGTCCGGGTTGGAGGGCTGGAGACGGCGCCCGTCGACCAGCAGCAGGGTTCGCTTGGCGCCAAGACCACGAAGGCTGGCGTAAGCCTGGCCGCCGTTGAGGCCGGTGCTGGTGGAGCCGCCATTCGATTCACCGAACGCGCCGGTGAACTGGGGCATCTGGGAGAGCGCCTTCTCGACCGTCAAACGTCCGCTGTCTTCCAGCGCTTCGTTGCCGATGGAGACGATCGGACTGTTCGCTTCGTAGTCGGGGCGGGCGATGCGCGAGCCGGTAACGACGATGCTGCCCACGTTCTCGGGCTCGGGAGGGGCTTCGGGCAGGCTCTGGGCAAGTGCGCCGGTGGCAAGCAGGGCGCAAGGTGCGCACGTACCGGTCAGGAACAGGCGAATGGGCGTTCTGGACTTCATCGTTACCCCTCATTTGGTGAAGTGATGTCACGTTCACCAACAAGAGACGCAGCGCGTTCAATGCCCCTCACTTCGGATACGAAATAATTTATAAAAAATGCCGGACGTGGATATTCCACGCCCGGCACGCTGTGTGTCTGAGTGTTTGGTTACTTCTTGCTGGAGGGGCCGTAGAGGATGCCATTGAACAGGAACTTGAAGGTCGGGTAGGGCTGAGCGCGCTGCGTGACTTCGGGGCCCATCACGAAGAGCTTGCCCTTGCCCAGGTCCACATCGGCAATCGCGGTCGTGCCCTGGAGCTTCTCCTGGCCCATCGCCCAGCCGCTCTTGAGCGGGGTCGGGCTTTCGTACCAGGAGACCTTGCGGGCCTTCGTGCCCCTTCCCGTGAAGGTGAAGGACTGGCTGCGGTCGAAGAACATGTCGACCGTTGGCGTGATGCCGTAGGCGAGCGGCTGCGAGGGATCGACGCGCGCTTCGACAAGGGCACCGGGGATGAAGAACTCGCTGGTGGTCAGGCCCTTGAGTTCGCCGTCTTCCTCCTTGGCAAGGGCGGGGACGAGCGGGGCCTTGAGCATCGTGGCCAGACGGGCGGCGTTGCCGATGGCGATGATCGTGCCGCCGTCCTGGGCGAACTCGGCCAGCGCGGGCGCGGTCTTCTCTTCGCTGACGAGCCCCAGCTGCGAGCGGTATTCGGCCGGGATCGTCTCGGGATCCGGCATCGAGGAGGGGCGTCCGCTCCAGGGACCGTCCTTCACCGGCGGCACGGTGCCGTTGGCAAAGACGAGGACGTCGAACTTGTCGGCAAGGTTGCCCTGGTCGAGCTCGCTGGGGAAGACGACCTCGAAGGGAAACTCGTACTGCTCGAAGAGCCAGCGCGTCCAGCCCGAGGGCATGACGCCGCCGTACTGGTCGACGAGCCCGACGCGCACGGGGGCGATGGCCATGGCCTCCTGCGAAGGCGCGGCGCCTTGCGCATAGGCGTTGATGCCCAGGTCCTTGACCGAGGCCTCGACGATGCGCCGGGCCTCACCCGAAGACGGGATCCAGACGGCACCGGGGGCAAATTCCACGTTTCCGGCGCGCGTCGCGCTCTTGATCCAGGAGACCGGCAGGCCTGCCTTCAGCAGACGGTTGGTGAGGATGAAGCTGTTGTTGGTCTCGTGGCGCACCAGCCAGCCCGCATCGCCCGATCCCACGACCTGGCCGGCGGGCACGTCGAGAAGGCCGGTGATGGGCGACGCTGCCGGATCGATGGTCTCGAACACGCGGTCATAGCCCACGCCCATCTGGTCGGAGAGCGTATAGCCGGTGATGTCGTAGGGCATCTTGGGCGGACCGCCGGGGTATTCGACGTCGTGCGGGTGATCCTGCGGCTCGAACATGTCGAGGACGTGGGGGCGATAGGCCTGCGAGGTCTTCACGATCCACGAGCCCGCCGGATAGCTGGTGCCCGCAGCCGAGAACGGGGCATCGGCTTCCAGCACTTCAACGCCGTTCTTGAGAAGTGCGTTGAGGAAGGCGACCGTGGTCGGCAGGTCACGCTGGCTGCGCGAGATGACATAGGCGCGCGGGTCGCGCTTCTCGTTTGCCTGGAGGACTTCGCCGTAGAGCGCCGGGTCGACGCGGTTGGCACGGAAGTAGCTGTTTTCGTCCTTGGGGGCCGGGCGGTCCTTGCCCGCTTCCTGAAGCTCCTCGATATCGGTGGGCGTCGTCGTCCAGCTGTCGGTCAGGCCCTCCTCGATGGAATTCTTGCCCATGCGGTAGTAGTTGAACAGCAGCCGGTCGCGGTTGCGCGAGGCATAGTCCAGCACCGCGCGGTCAAGGCTCCACTGGTATTCCAGGCTGTCGGCCAGATGCCATTCGCGCGGGGCGATGGGCATGGGCTTGTCGTTGTCGGGCAGCTGCACTTCGGGGACGAGCGGGATATTCATGGGCGTCGGCCCGCCGATGATCTCGGTGAGAAGCCCGATCGAGTTGTGGAAGTAGGAGACCGAGCGCTCCATGCCGTTGTGCCAGGTGGAGTACGATGCGGAACTGCGCATGCCCGAGCCCGGCTTGTTCTCCGCAATGAGGCGGCTGTGCATGGTCGAGCCCACTTCCTGCAGCTCGGTCATCAGCAGGGGATCGTAGTTGTAGTTGAAGGGATCGCGGAAGGGCGGCACGAACACCACCATGCCCTCGGGCCCGGTCTGGTGCTGGTTGAAGATGATCTGGGGGAACCACTCGCGGAACAGCACGCGGTTGACGTTCTCGGTCTCGGGCATCTGCGCCATGAAGCTGTCGCGGTTGTTATCGTGCCCGACGTACTTCTGGTAGAGGCGCGGGATCGTGCGGAATTCGCGCTTCTCCGGGTCCTCGTTGCGCATGTACCAGTCGGCGACAAGCTGGAGGCCGTCCGGGTTGTCATGGCCAAAGAGGATGATGACATCGTCGAGAATGCGCTTCGTCTCGGCGTCGTTCTTCGTCAGCATGCGGTAGAGGACGTGGATTTGCGACTGGGTGGTCACGGTCTCGGTCGCGTGCATGCCGGCATCGATCCAGACCACGGCCTTGCCTTCCTCGGCCAGCGCCTGTGCCTGTGCATCGTCGAGGCCCTTGGCCCTTGCGAGGCGGGCGTTGATGTCCTTGTAGTGATCGAGCTTGGCAAGGTTCTCGGGCGAGGAGACGATCGCCACCCACATCGTGCGGCCTTCCGCACTCTTGCCGATGTCGACCAGCTTCATGCGGTCCGACTGGCTGGCCAGCGTCTTGAGGTAAGCCTCGTACTGGTCGTAGTTGGCGAGGAAGTAGTCGCTGCCCGGTTCCTGCGGGAAGCTTTCGGCCGGCGTCGCGATGCCCATCGTGTTGGGCTGTGAGATCTGGGCCAGGCCCGGTGAGGTCAGCAGGAGCGCCATCGCCGTGAAGCTCGCCGCCCTAAGCCCAATTCGCATATCCGTATCTCCTCTTCGCGCATCGTGTGCCTTGCGTCGTAGGGTAGGACGCAGGTCCGGCGCGAACCCTCAGGCAAAAAACCGAAAAAGGGGAAACTTTTTTCGCAAGCGCGAATTCAGGCGCGGTTTTCCGGCACGATATCGAAGGCAACGGTGAGACGGTCGGCCTCGCCGTCGAAGGGCTCGGTGCCGTGCCACAGGTAGCTGGGGAAGAGCACGAGGTGCCCGGGTTTCGGGCGTATGTGCGCGAGCGGTGCCAAGGCTGGCGAGGTCGCGCAGCCCGGCCGCCCGAAGGCGAGCCAGCCCTGCTGGCCGGTGTCGGTCGCGGGTGGCGTCTCCACATGAAAGGCGCTTGAGAGCCAGCCCTCGGGATGGACGTGATCGACGTGGTGCCCCTCGCCCGCGCGCAGCAGGACCGACCAGGCTCCCGTCAGGCGCCAGCCCGGACGATCGGCGTTGGCAGGTTCGGGAATGCGCGCGCGGGTCGGGTCGGAGCCCGGGCCAAGCTCGGCAATGTAGCGGGCGATTGTCTCGCGCACGCTGGCAAAGAAGCCTGCGAGGACCGGATCGGGGCTGCGGGCGAGGTCTTCCTGGGTCTGACTGCCCCCACGCAGCGATTGGCCGGGCGGGTGCATGCTCCAGCCGTGCCGCGCGCGCAATGCGTCGCCAAGTGCGCTCAGCCAGGCGTCGCGCGAAGGCCAGCCCGGTGGGGTGGGCACCTCCATCTGTCGCACCAGTCCATTATCGCAATAGGGCGCACTGCCTTGCGAATCCCCGAGCAGGCGCTGGGCGGTGAGAAGCAGGGCGCGTACGCCCTGATCCTGGGGATGGTGGGCCAGGATGCGCGCGGCAAGGTCGCGCCCCTCTTCGGCGCGGCCAAGGCCCAGCAGCGCTTCGACGGCGGACTTGGCGGCCATCTGCGAGGACGGCGCCAGGCGCAGGGCCTGGACGGCATGGGCCAGATGCGCCTCGCAGGCATCGGCGGCCGCTGCGGCTTGCGCGGCGGCAAGGTGCAGGGCCGGGTCCTTGGCGTGGGACGAGAGGCGCCGCTCCAGCCGTGCCAGCGCGGCTTGCGCTTCGCCCGCGGCAATGTCGAGCCGGGCGCGCAGGATCGTCAGCGCGGACGTTGCCGGGGCCTGACGGGCAAGGGCGGCGTCGAGGTGCGCGGCGGCATGACCAAGATCGCCGGTGCGCATCCAGCGCAGCTGGGCGAGGTCCTGGTGGGCGTCGAGATAGTCGGGGCGCAGTTCCAGCGCGCGGCGAAAGGCATCCTCGGCCTCGTCGAGCTGGAGGAGGCCCTGGAGAGCGCGGGCCAGCACGAGCTGCGTTTCCGGTGCGGTGGAGCCTTTCGTCAACGCTCGGCGGGCCGCGTCGGCAGATTCGGCAAAGCGGGACAGGTCGCCCAGCGTCGAGGCCAGATTGTGTTCGGCAATGGCGCTGGAGGGGCGGGCCGCCACATCGCGCAGGTGTGCATCCAGAGCCTCGTCGAGACGCCCCTGCGCTTTCAAGTCGCGCGCCTCGCGCGCCGGATCGGATTCTGCTGCGGCGCGGGTCGGGACGGTGCTCATGAGGCCAGAGGTAACGGCCGCACCGGAGGCTTGTCCAGTGCGGCCGAAAGGGAGAGATCATCGCGTGGAAGGACAAGAGAACAAGGTGTTTGCGGTAAGCCCGCCTTGGGCGAAACTGCGAAGCGCCGTGCAAAAGGAAATGGCTGCCGGAATAGATTTCGAGGTCGCTCCGCGCTCTGGGCCTCGAAGGCTCGCTCCCTTGAGCTCCTGTCAGCCCATCATGCTTAATCGAACCTTCCGCCCGCACGACGTCTTTTGCCAAGACCCGGCCTAAGCTGGTCGCAGGCTCTCTGCCCTTAAGAGCGCGCCTCGATCCGGCAATGGGCAGGGCAGGCGTATGCATCGACAAGTGTTTCACGATCCTTCCGGCAAGCGTGGCCGCCGCATGCGCTGGCTCGTCGCCGGAGTGGGGCTGGTCTTGCTGTCCGGTCTGGCGATGCTTGCATGGGCTGTCGTGTCCATTGAAGCGCGTTCGGCCCCGCAATTGCGGTCTGCAGGCGGGGAGGGCGCGGTCAAGGCCGTCGCCATGCCGTTGGAGGAGCGTGCGCCTTCGCAGGAGGACTGGCTGCCCGCAGCTATGGGGGCCGCGGACCCGCTCGTTCACGCCGAAACACTTGGTTTCTACATGCCCTGGGACGAGGCAAGCCGCCAGTCGCTCAAGGCGAATCTGGACCAGCTCACCTGGGTCGCAGCGGGCATGGTTTCGGTGCGTGGGGTTCAGCACGACTGGATCGAGGCCGAGGACGCGGCTCTGGCCGCCACACTCGCGCGTAATCCCCGAAGCCAGCTCCTGATCATGATCCAGAACGACAGCGAAGAGGGCTGGGATGGTGCGAACATGGCGCGCCTCCTCGCCCATCCGGAGAAGCGCGCGGCCCTGCTCGACAGGATTGGCAAGGTGATCGCCCGGCACAATGCCGAGGGCGTGTTCTTCGACCTGGAGAACCTGCCGGTCTCCGCACATGCCGATTACCTGCAATTGCTGAAGGAAGCACGCGCCCGTCTCGCTCCGGCGCGAGGCGCGCGCGCGGCAACGGTCATGGTGGCGGCCCCGGTGGCCGACGACGCCTGGGATCTTGGTGCCTATGGCGCTGCGGCGGACCGCGTCGTGCTGATGGCCTATGACGAGCACTGGCAGTCCGGCTCGCCCGGAGCGATCGCCTCGCAGGCCTGGTTCGCAGGGGTGGTGGAGAGCGCGGTGGCGCGCACGGGCGCGGATCGGGCCATCGTGGCCATCGGCAGCTATGCGTACGACTGGGCGGAAGGGCAGCCTCTTGCCGATTCGATTACGGTCACGCAGGCTTGGAGCCGGGCGGATGCGGCCGGCACGCGTCCGCAATTCGATCCGGCAAGTGGCAATTCGGGATTTGCCTATGTCCGATCCGGCGTGCGCCATGAGGTGTGGATGCTGGATGCCGTGAGCGCGTGGAACCAGCTGCGTGCCGTTGAAGAGGTGCGTCCTGCTGGCGTCGCCTTGTGGCGTCTTGGCAGTGAGGATCCGGGCTTCTGGAGCGCCTTGAAAGCCGCGCGAACCGGAGTGCGTCCTCCCGAGGACGCCTTGAGCACGCTGCCGTTCGGGCAGGGCATCGAACTGCGCGGCAGCGGCGAAATACTGCGGATCGAGACACGTGCCGCAGACGGTCGGCGCACGCTCGATATCAAGAAGGATGGTCTCATCCATGGTGCGCGTTACGAGGCGCTGCCCCACGGCGATGTCGTGCAGCGTCGGGGCAACGCGGCAAAGCAGGTCGCCTTGACGTTCGATGATGGGCCGGACCCGCTGTGGACACCGCGCGTGCTTGACGTTCTGGCGTCCCATGGCGTGCCGGCAACGTTTGTCAACGGCGGAGCAAAAGTCGGCCATGGGGCGGCGTAAAACCAGGCCATCGTGTTACACGCCGGGGGGAGTGGCGTGAGGGCGTAGCCCGAGGGCCACTCCCCCCGGCATTGGCTTGCTTTTCAGGGTCTGATTTTGGCCTTGCGGGCCCGGCTGTGAGCGAGGCGATAGCTTTCGCCGTTCATCTCGAGGATGCTGACGTGATGGGTCAGGCGATCGAGGAGCGCGCCTGTGAGACGCTCGGATCCGAAGGTTTCGGTCCATTCGTCGAAGGGCAGGTTGCTGGTGATCAAGGTGGAGCCGCGTTCGTAACGCTGGGAGATCAGCTCGAACAGCAGTTCGGCGCCGGTCTTGGAGAGCGGTACGAAGCCCAGTTCGTCGATGATGAGCAGTTTGTATCCGACCATCTGCTTCTGGAAGCGCAGGAGACGCCGCTCGTCGCGCGCCTCCATCATTTCGCTGACCAGCGCCGCCGCAGTGGTGAAGCCCACCGACAGCCCTTTCTGGCATGCTGCCAGTCCGAGCCCCAACGCTACGTGCGTCTTTCCGGTGCCCGATGGCCCCAGAGCGATGGCGTTCTCACGCCGCTCGATCCACTCGCAGCGCGCCATCTCGAGCACCTGCATCTTGTTGAGCCTGGGGATGACGGTGAAGTCGAAGCTGTCGAGGCTTTTGACGGCGGGGAAGCGCGCGGCCTTGATGCGCCGCTCGACCATACGACGCTCCCTGTCGATCATCTCCATCTCGACAAGGCGGGCGAGGAAGCGGATATGATCGACGCCTTCAGCGGCACATTGCCGGGCGAGCTTGTGGTGCTCTCGCAGGCACGTAGGCAGCTTGAGTGCCTTGAGATTGTGAGCGAGAAGAAGCTCCGGGTCTGATCGCTCATGCGGCCTCCTGCTGGTCGGAGAGCAGGCTCAGATAGGCTCTGGCAAAGGTCTTCTCGACCGTTGTGCGTGGCGGATAGACGTCCGTGTCCAGCCCGGGCGGTACGCGTTCGACCCGGCACAGGGCGAGGTGCTTGACGGCATCGAAGCCGATGGCGCCAAGATCAATGGCCTGTTCCACCGCCGCCCGAGATCGGCGAGGGTGAACGTTTCCAACAGGCGCAGCACCTGTACATATTCACGCCTGCCATGCTTGTGCATGCGGCCTTCCATCAACCGCTGCAGTGTCGTGAACGCTTGGCAAATCCCAGCCCTGCAAAGGCGCGGCTCGTCGAATGCGTTGATCTTCTGCTCGATCAGCGGGAGATAGTGGAGCGGGTCGAAGATAACCTCCTCGGGCATAACAACGAGGATGACGGGCGATGACTTCGCTGCGGCAGCCGACCACCACCTCATCGACATAGGCCCTGATCCAGACCTCCTGATGGCCCCGTGCCACCGGAACCGAATAATCGTTGGTCCTAGCGCACCGGGATTGCGAGGAGACCCGCCCGCTCGTCTGATCGCAGGCCTCGAAGGGTGTAGCGGGCAGAGGCTGCATGGCTGCCAGATCGCGTTGCAAGCGCTCACCGATCGTCTCGCTCTGTCCGCGCACCTTGTCCCGCTGGCGCTTGCGGCATTGCTCCTCCAGCCATAGGTTGAAGGCCTCCCGTGTCGGGAACTTCGGGATCGGCACCATGAAATTGCGGCGGCAGTAACCAACCAGCCCTTCCACATTGCCTTCTCGTTCCCCTTGCCCGGGCGGGCATAGCGGTCGCGGATCACGTAATGCGACAGGAAAGCGCTGAACAGCGTGGCACGCTTACGCGTGCCGTCTGGCAGGATCTTCGCCACAAGGCAGCGATCGTTGTCATAGACGATCGAGCGCGGCACCGCGCCGAAGAACGCGAAGGCATGAACGTGTCCGTCCACCCGTGCCTCCGCCACCGCCGCCGGATAGGCCCGCACATAGCAGGCATCACTGTGCGGCAGATCGAGTGCGAAGAAGTAGGCCTTCTGCACCCCGCCGATCTCCACCAGCGCTTCCCCGAAATCGGCCTGCGCATCCCCCGCCGGGTGGGCCAGCGGCACGAACATCTCCCGGCTGCGTTGCTCACGCTCGCGGATGTAATCCTTGATGATCGTATAGCCGCCGGTGAAACCATGCTCGGCGCGCAAGCGGTCGAATACCCGCTTCGCCGTATGGCGCTGTTTGCGCGGGACGCAGCGGTCCCCTTCAAGCCATCCATCAATGATCGCCACAAACCCGTCCAGCTTCGGACGCTGCGGGACAGATTGACGCCGGTAACCCGGTGGCGATGAAAACGACAGCATCTTGCGCACCGTGTCGCGCGACACATTGAAACGCTTCGCCGCCGCCCGCTGGCTCATGCCATCCGCGCAAGCCAAACGGACCTGAAGATAAAGTTCCACGCTGTAGATCCCCACACCTCCCTGACTTGGCAGAAAGGCTTCAAGGTGGACGACTTTTACGCCGCCCGCAGCAGGACTATCCCGCCGCTAGCGTGGTCGAATATTGCTCCGCCGTTCTCACCCTGTCCGAGATTTACGAGAATGCCCCGCTGGGCAGTCAAGTGGTGCCGTTCCCGGAAAGCCCCGACGTGGACCTGGACAAGCTGGGCCATAGCTTCCGTGGCAGGCGTGGCCGGGTGATGCTCCGCGAATCGGTTAACGTCACGGCAGCGGGTGGACCAGCCCCGGCGCAGGACTGGCGCGCCCAAGGCGTCACGCCCGATATTCAGCCGTCGCAGGCCGTGCAGTCGCTTTCCGAGGCGCGCAGCTCGATCTTCGCGGCATTCGGCGTTCTGCCTGCCATGTTCGCGAGCAACGCGCAGGGACCGCTTGTGCGAGAGGCGCAGCGCCACCTTGCGCAGTGGATTTTGCAGCCGATCGCCAACGTGATGGCCGAGGAGGCCAGCGCCAAGCTCGCCAGCACGGTCCTAATCGACGTGGTGCGTCCCGCTCAGGCATTCGATGCCGGTGGCCGTGCTCGCGCATTCGGCGCTATGGTGCAGGCCCTCACGCAGGCCAAGGAATCGGGCCTCGACCCTCAAGCGGTGGAAGATGCGCTCTCGTTCATCGATTGGGCTGATTGATGGGATTGCTCGGCGGCGACCTTGCATTGGTTCTTCACACTGCGTTCTCCGGCTTGTTCCTCGACGGCACCCTTCATGGTGGAACGGGCGATCCGATCTATGGACCTGGGGGAACGATAATCGGGTATGAAGGCGGCGATACGCCTGTGAAGGTCCAGACAGACAGCGCCAGCGACCAGATGCGCGCTGGGGCCGGATTCTCCGAGGGCGACGTGAGGCTACTGGTTCTCGCCAAGGGCGTCCCTTCCATCACGTCGGATCATCAAATTACCGATGGAAATGGCGATCTTTACAGTATTCAGAGCGCGGAGCAGGATGCAGCCCGATCCCATTACGTTATTCGAGGGAGGTTACTTTAATGGCGAAATTTAAAGGGGCAGATGCGCACCTCAAACGGCTGAAACAGATGCGGGAGCAGGCGCGTAAGCAGGCGGGCGAAATGGTTGAAGATCTTGCGAAGCAGCACGCGGAGGAGGCGAAGGCATCTATCGTGAAACGCGAAACGCCATCGCGGCCCGGCAAGCCCCCGCGCGAAGTCACCGGCGAACTCAAAGATTCGATTCGCGCGGAGAAAACTGGACCCACCAGCGCCCGTTCGATAGCCGACGCTCCTCATGCCCTCTCTCTCGAATTTGGCACCGAGGAAATGAAAGGGCGCCCGTTCATGCGACCCGCTGCGAACACGGTCCGCAAGGATATTCGAGAGAAGGGGAAAGCCGCTGTGAAGCGCACGCAGACAGACTGATAGGCGCAAGGCATCAATCTCAAAGCGTAACAATCAACATCATTATGGATGGTGGGTGTTTTAGTAGTTTCATTCCGCAAGCGACCAAAAACGGCAATGTTTTCAGTGGCTTGCGGAAGGAAATGGCTCCCCGAGTAGGATTCGAACCTACGACAACTCGATTAACAGTCGAGGGCTCTACCGCTGAGCTATCGGGGAGCAGCCAGTCAGTGTTTCCACCGCCGCGGCAGGACTGGCCCTATACGCAGGGTGTTTTGGGTTGGCAACCCTGATCTTGGCAAAAATTTGATTTTTTTTGAGGGGCTCGCAGAAAACCGCCTCAGACTTGGAATTGTTCGGCGAAGATGCGTTCCTCGAGGGTGAACCCGGGATCGAAGAGCAGGGTCATTTCCCTTTCGGTCGAGGTGCTTATCCGAACGGTGCGGACGTCGCGCACTTCCTTCTGGTCGGCGACGGCCGCGACCGGGCGCTTGCCTGGCTCGCGGATGCGGAACTCCACTTCGGCGCTCTCGGGCAGGATCGCGCCCTTCCAGCGGCGCGGGCGGAAGGGGCTGATCGGGGTGAGGGCGAGCATGCGGCATCCCAGCGGCAGGATCGGCCCGTTGGCGGAGAGGTTGTAGGCGGTCGAACCGACCGGCGTCGCCACGAGAATGCCATCGCCCGCCATCTCGCCCATCCGCACGCGTCCGTTGATACGGATCTCCAACTTGGCGGTCTGGCGCGTCTCGCGCAGGAGCGAGACCTCGTTGATCGCGTAGTAGCTGAATTCCTCGCCCGACTGGGTGGTGGCGTGCATGCGCAGCGGGCTGACCGGAATGCGCCGCGCAGCGTGGATCCGTTCGAGGACGGTCGCATCGCCATGGAGGCTGTTCATGAGGAAGCCCACGGTTCCCAGGTTGATGCCGTAGCAGGGCTTGGAAATTCCCTTGTCGAGCATCTCGTGCAGCACATGCAGCATGAAGCCATCGCCGCCTACGACCACCAGGATTTCGGCCTCCTCGGGCTCCACCCAAGGATGGGCCTCGCGCAGCTCCTCCGCGCGGGTCTGAGCCTGTGCGCTGTCAGAGAGGATGAGGGCGAGCCGCAAGGGCGGGCTAACCGCTTCATCCGAAGGGGAAATCTGACTCATGGAAACTCCGCAGCAATGTGTTCCCGAACGGGACAGCTGTTCCCGGCCCGGGCCATGGGGCTGGTAAATTTTGAACGGTTTGGCAAGGCCTTTGCCATAAAGGAGAAAAGATGACGTCGTCGCACCCTGGCCAGGCCGAACGCCTTGCGCTGAGACTGGAAGATCGCCTGAGCGGCCTTCCCGGCGTGGAGCTCGTCCATGAACGCATGGCCGCATGGCAGGCCGAGGCGCAGGAAAACCTGGCCCCGGTGCACGTCCACGCGATGCTCATCAGCCTGCGCCGCCTTGATGCGATTAACATGGCCTATGGTGCGGCTGCCGGCGACGGCGCGCTCGAGGAAATTGCCGCCCGGGTCAGCCATTACGCTTCGGAAGAGCTCGACGCGCCCTGGGTGCTGACCCGTGCAGGCGGCGGCAATTTCCTGCTGGTCGCCAACATCTCGTGCAGTCGTGAGCGCTGGCAGCTCCTGGCCGACCAGCTTTCGCACCTGCTTTCGCGCCCCATCGCCGTACCATCGGGGGTGATCCGCCTCTCGCCGCGGTTCGCCCTGATCCGGACGCTGGCCGAGGAAGTGGTCGAATCGATGCTCGAGCGGCTCGGCGTTGCGCTCCAGGCGGTCAACGAGCAGCAGGGCGCGCGTCTGGTCTGGGCCGATGGCGAGGCAATCCCGCCCGGCATCTCGACCGCGCAGCTCGAAGCCGACCTTCTGGGCGCGATTGACCGTGATGAGATCGAGGTCCTCTTCCAGCCGCAGTTCAGCCTGGAGGACGACCACTTGACCGGAGCCGAGGCGCTGGCGCGCTGGGACCATCCCGAATTGGGGCGGATCGGGGCAGGGGCGCTGTTCAATCTGGCTGAGCGGACAGATCATGTCGGCCCGCTGTCGCAGCATATTGCGCGCAAGGCGCTGTGGGCCGCGCGCAACTGGCCCGAGAACCTGCGGCTTTCGATCAATGTGACGCCCGAGGACCTCGCCTTCGAGAGCTATACCTCCCAGATGCTCGATCTCGTGGGAGAGAGCGGCTTTCCGCTGCGCCAGCTGACGCTCGAGATTACCGAGCAGTCGCTGATCGCCGATGTGACGGCGGCCGCGCAGATCATGGCGGAATTCTCGGCGCAGGGTATCCGCATCGCGCTCGACGACTTCGGCGCGGGCTTCTGCAATTTCCGGTACCTGAAGGTGCTGCCGATCCACTACATCAAGCTCGACCGGGCGATGATCGAGGGAATTACCACCGACCCGCGCGACGTCGCGATCCTGCGCGCGATCGTGGCGATGGCCACGGCGCTCGATCTGGAGGTGATTGCCGAGGGGATCGAGCGGGCCGACCAGCGAGACGCCGTCGCGCGCGAGCATTGCGGATACTATCAGGGTTTCCTGCGCGCCCAGCCGATGAGCGTGGCCCTGTTCGAGAAGCTGGCGCGGACCGAGATGGAGAGGGCCTGAGCCTGATCCCGGTCCGCGCGCGCCTGTGGCCTGCGCTTACCTGCCTTGTGCGTAGAAGGCCTCGAGATCGAGGCGCATCTGGTGCAGCGCTTCGGGGTTCAGATAGATCATGTGTCCGGCCTCATAGTACTTGAACTGGAGGTTCCCGCGCAGCTTGGGTTCCAGCATCATGTGCTTGAGGTCCCGCTCGGTCGAGTGGAACGGCGTTGCCATGTCGTAGTAGCCGTTCAGCGATAGCACGCGCATGTACGGGTTGGTACGCATGGCGCGGCTGAGGTCCTGCGTCACGTCGACCTGGTTCTGGAAGCTCGAATAGCCGTAGCCCGGCGCCTTGTGGGACCAGTCCCAGTCAAAGTTGCCGGCTTCGCGCGCGCTGCGCCGGTACGTGAGGTCGGTGTCATACCCGAAGGTCGTGTGCAGCTGGTCCATGAAGCTGGAGATATAGAGCCCGGTGATCCCCGTGCTGGAGGGATCGTACTCGGGCCCTTCGCCCGCCGCATCCGCATCCGTGCCGGTGTAGCGCGAATCGAAGCGGCCCAGCGTCTCGCGCTCGGTGCGCAGCAGTTCCTTGCGGAAGCGGCTGAGATCGACGCGCAGGTTTGCGTCCTTCAGAAAGTCGACCGAGAGGCCGGTGTAGCGGCTCATCTGGCGCGCGACGGCATCTTCCTCCTCGGGCGTGATGTCCGAGCCCTTGCCCAGCGCGGTGGCGTAGGGGCCATTGGCGAACTGTCGGGCTTCCTCGACGAACTGGGCGAGCGAGGCGGGGCGGTCGGCGACGCGGTTGTGGTACCAGGCGGTCGCTGCGTAGCTCGGCAGATAGCCGATGTGGATGTTGTCGAAGCCCGACTGGCGCACGCCGTAGTTCATGATCGAGGAAAGCAGGACCACGCCGTTGAGCGCCATACCGCGCCCTTCCATTTCCTCGGCCAGCGCGCCCGAGCGGGTCGTGCCGTAACTTTCGCCGAAGATGTACTTGGGATCGCCCCAGCGCCCGTTCTTGGAGATGTAGCGCTGGATCGCGTCGGCAAAGGCGCCCACGTCCTGGTCCACGCCGTAGAACGAGGCCGGGTCGGTATCGCCCAGCGCGCGCGAGTAGCCCGAGCCCGGAGCATCGAGGAAGACCATGTCGGTCGAGCCGATCAGGCTGTCGGGATTGGGGCCGACATCATAGGGGGCAGGGGCCACCGCTATGGGGTCGCTCGTGCGCACGTGGGTCGGCGCGAAGCTGCCCATGCGCAGCCACAGGCTCGCCGAGCCGGGGCCACCGTTGTAGAAGAAGGTGACCGGGCGGTTCTTCCCCGGCGCGGTGTAGGCGGTGTAGAAGATGCTCTGGGTCGGCTTGCCCTTGGCATCGCGGATGGTGAGCGTGCCCGCCGTCGCGGTGTAGGCGATGGAGCGGCCATCGACGTTGACCGAGCCCTTGGCGGTCTTGCTGATTTCTTCCACCGGAGCGCTGGCCCAGCCAGCCGCCACTTCCTCGGCCACGGCCTTGTCGTGTTCGCGCGCGGCATCCGGTCCTTCGCCCTTCTGCGCCAGCGCGGGATGCGCGAGCACGAGGAGGGAGGCGGCGGCGAGCGACGTAAATCGTTTCATGGGTGTCCCTGTCTGTCTTTCGAGTGTGACCTCGCGGCCCAGACTGGTCGCCCGCCGGTTTCAAGGCAAGGATATATTGTATATCGTTTCTGAAACTTTCTGTCGCAGCCTCACTTGGCCTTGCGCGCCACCCCGGCCAGGCCCTTGGTCAGCTGGAACAGGCCGTTGAGGCGCGACTTGGGATCGCTCCAGGCGCGCTGGAGCACCAGCTTGTGGTCCGGGCGAAGCTTGATCGCGCCCTTGAGCCGCTCGGCATAGGCGATGAGGCCGGTGGGGTTGGGGAAGCTGTCGTTGTGGAAGCTGACCAGCGTACCGCGCGGGCCCACGTCGATCTTGGCGATGTGGGCGGCAATCGCCTGGCGCTTGATCTGGATGAGCTGGATGAGGTTGGCGGTCGGATCGGGAAGGGGCCCGAAGCGGTCGATCATCTCGGCCGAGAGCGATTCCACCTCCTCCTGGTTTTCCGCATCGTTGAGGCGTCGATAGAGCGCCATGCGCACGGCCAGATCGGGGACGTAATCGTCCGGGATCATGATCGGGGCATCGACGGTGATCTGGGGGGAGAGGCCCGTGGTGTCCTTCTCCAGCCCCACGCCACCCGCGCGTGCGGCCATGATCGCGTCCTCCAGCATCGACTGGTAGAGCTCGAAGCCGACCTCGCGGATGTGGCCGGACTGTTCATCGCCCAGGAGGTTGCCCGCGCCGCGAATGTCGAGGTCGTGGCTGGCGAGCTGGAAGCCTGCGCCCAGGCTGTCGAGATCGCCCAGCACCTTGAGGCGCTTTTCCGAGACTTCGGTGAGCGCCTGGTTGGCGGGCGTCGTCAGGTACGCATAGGCGCGCAGCTTGGAGCGGCCCACACGTCCGCGCAGCTGGTAAAGCTGGGCAAGGCCGAAGCGGTCGGCGCGGTGGATGATGATGGTGTTGGCGCGGGGAATGTCGATGCCGCTTTCAACGATGGTGGTCGAAAGCAGGACTTCGTACTTGCCGTCGTAGAAGGCGCTCATGCGCTCTTCCACTTCGCTGGCCGACATCTGGCCGTGGGCGGCGATGACCTTGACCTCGGGCACGTACTTGGCCAGCCACTGCTCGACCTCGGGCATGTCCGAGATGCGCGGCACGACGATGAAGCTCTGGCCGCCGCGGTGGTGTTCGCGCAGCAGCGCCTCGCGCATCACCATGTCGTCCCATTCCATCACGTAGGTGCGCACCGCAAGGCGGTCGACCGGCGGGGTCTGGATGGTGGAAAGCTCGCGCAGGCCCGACATCGCCATCTGCAGCGTGCGCGGGATCGGCGTGGCGGTGAGGGTCAGGACGTGGACGTCGGCGCGCAGCTGCTTGAGCTTCTCCTTGTGGGTCACACCGAAGCGCTGTTCCTCGTCGACGATGACAAGGCCCAGGTTCTTGAACTCGACGGTCTTGGAGAGGATCGCGTGGGTGCCGCACACGACATCGACATTGCCGCTCGCCAGCCCCTCGCGGGTGGTGCGCGCTTCCTTCTCGGGGACGAGACGCGAGAGGCGCCCCACGTTGAGGGGGAAGCCGTTGAAGCGCTCGGCAAAGCCGGAATAGTGCTGGCGCGCAAGGAGGGTCGTGGGTGCGACCACCGCGACCTGCTGGCCGGCCATGGCCGCAACGAAGGCGGCGCGAAGGGCCACTTCGGTCTTGCCGAAGCCGACATCGCCGCAGACGAGGCGGTCCATCGGCTTGCCGCTGCCCAGGTCCTCGAGGACGTCGGCGATGGCGTGCTCCTGGTCGTCGGTTTCCTGCCAGGGAAAGCGGTCGACGAACTGGTTGAAGCTCGATTCGTCGGGGAGCAGCGCGGGGGCCTTGCGCAGCGCACGCTCGGCGGCGGTCTTCATCAGCTCGCCCGCGATCTCGCGGATGCGCTCCTTGAGGCGGGCGCGGCGCTTTTGCCAGGCCTCGCCGCCCAACTTGTCGAGCTGGACGCCCTCGGATTCGCTGCCGTAGCGCGAGAGGACGTCGAGGTTCTCGACCGGGATATAGAGCTTGTCGCCGCCATGGTAGGTCAGCATCACGCAGTCGTGCGGGCTCTGGCCGACCGGGATCGACTGGAGCCCCTCGTAGCGGCCGATGCCGTGGTCCATGTGGACGATGAGATCGCCGGGCGTCAGCGCGGCGAGCTCGGCCATGAAGGCGTCGGCGTCCTTCTTGCGCTTCTTGCGCCGGACGAGGCGGTCACCCAGGATATCCTGCTCGGTGACGACTTCGAGCGCCTCGTTGGCAAAGCCGGTCTCGAGCGGGAGAACCAGCGCCGCGGCGCGGCCCTGGACCGCCATGCCCAGCGCCTCCTGCCAGGTTTCGGCAAGGCGCGGCTCAGTGCCTGAAGCCTCGCCCAGGATCGAGACGAGGCGCGCGCGGCTGCCCGTCGAATAGGCGGCGAGGATGGGTTTGCGGCCCTGCTTGCCGAGCGCGGCAAAGTGTTTGGCGGCGGCCTCGTAGGCGTTGTCGCCGCGCGCGCGTTCGGGCGCGAAATCGCGGGCGTTGGAGAAGCCGAAGTCGAGGACCCTGGCGCTCTCGGGCTGCGCGAAGGGATCGGCCTTGTGCGCGGGCTGGGCCTCTGTCAGTCCCGCCAGTTCTTCGGGCGCCAGATAGAGCGCATCGGTGGCCAGCGGACGGTAGGATCCCGCTTTCTGTCCAGAGGTTTCCTTGCGGTTCCTGAAGTAGTCCGCAATGTCGCCAAAGCGCTCTTCGGCCGCGCCTGCGACGGTGCTGTCGAGGACCATCACGTCCTCGGGCGCGAGGTGGTCGAAGAGGGTGACGAGGCGATCCTCGAAAAGCGGGAGCCAGTGCTCCATGCCCGCCAGGCGGCGCCCGTCGCTGACCGCCTGGTAGAGCGGGTCGGCGGTGGCATTCGCGCCGAACAGCTCGCGATAGCGGGTGCGGAAGCGCTTGACGCTGGCCTCGTCGATCAGCGCCTCGCTCGCGGGCACGAGGAGGTGCTCCTTGACCGTGCCGGTCGAGCGCTGGGTGTTGGTGTCGAAGAGGCGCAGTGTTTCCAGCTCATCGCCGAAGAAGTCGAGACGAAGCCCGGCATCGAGGCCCGAGGGCACGATGTCGAAGATCGAGCCGCGCACCGCGAATTCGCCCGCGTCGATGGCGGTGTCGGTGCGCTGGTAGCCCTGGCGGCGCAGGAGCGCGATCAGGCTTTCGTGGCCGATCTCGAGGCCCGGCTTCAGAAGCTTTACCGATTCGCGGATGCGGAACGGGGTAAGCACGCGCTGGGTCAGCGCGTTGGTCGTGGTGACAAGAAGCTGCGGCCCGGTGCGCTTGGCCTGGAGCTGGTGCAGTGCGGCGAGGCGCCGGGCGCTGACCGATAGCGCGGGGCTCGCACGGTCGTAGGGCAGGCAGTCCCACGAGGGAAACTCGATCACCTGCAATTCGGGCGCAAAGAAGCGCGCGGCCTCGGCCAGCGCGCTCATGCTCGCCTCGTTGTCGGCGACGAAGACCGCGCGGCCCTTGGCGGCGCGCGCGAGGTCGGCCATCACCAGCGGCTGGCTGCCGCGCGTGACGGAAGCCAGCGTGAGAGGCGAAGTGGCGGAAAGAATGCGGGAAAAGTCGGTCATGGCTTCTGCGTGTGGCGAACGGCCGTCGCCACGCTCAGGCCAGGAATACGGGTGGGAGCGGGAAAACTCAGTACGGAATTTCGACGTAGTCGAGCTTCATCATGCGGTCCATCAGCGGGCCCTGGAACTTTTCGGGGACCGGCTCGGTCTTGAGCGCCCAGGCCATGATCTCGACGTCCTCTTCCTCGATCAGGGTCTCGAACCAGTCCATGTCGGCCTCGGACCAGGTTTCGTGGAAACGGTCGAAGAAGCAGCCGATCATGTAGTCGGCCTCGCGCGTGCCACGGTGCCAGGCACGAAAGCGAAGTCGGGCGAGACGGGACGAGGTATCAGTCATGACCCGCGCCGTTACAATGCGGCGCGGGCCGGGGCAAGGTTTTCAGTGGTGCGAATGGTGCACCTTCAGGCCCGCAGTGCGGCGACGATCTCGGGGCCGGAACGTCCCGTGAGGGTCTTGGGCACTTCCTCCAGGATCGTGGCTTCCAGCGTCTTGTGGTAGTGGCGGCGCATCTCGCCCAGCGATTTCGGGTCCGCGATGACTACCAGCTTGTCCATGTGGTTTTCCATGGCCTGCTTGTTGAGCCAGTGCGTCACCGCCGCGACATGGGCGGCCTCATCAAGACGCGAGGTGCGGTCCTTGGGGTTGGCGGGATAGCGCGAGCCCGCGTCGTGGTCCTTCATCCCGGCGCTGTAGTTGGTGGGCGCAAGATCGGGCACGTCGACCGCGGTCAGCTCGGGCGAGGCTTCCTTCCCTGCGTTGCGGTAGAGTTCGAAGTTCTCCCCGTCGACCAGCGCAAACATCGTTCCATGGGGCAAGAGCATGCTCTCTCTCCTTTTTTCGTTGCCGTTTGCTCCCATCAACGGGGAAAGTTGTCGGTATGTTCCACGGGCTCTGGTGAAATGCCCGAGAGGCGCGCTAAGAGGCGGCCATGCGGCCCGAAGCGCTCAACTGCCTGTTTGTCGATTCCGAGTCCCTCGACGGGGTCGGCCCCCGAATCCGCCGTCCGCTGGAAAAGCTGGGCCTGACGCGGATCAAGGATCTTGCCTACCATCTGCCCGATCGTTTCGTGGAGCGGCGCATGGTGACCCGCCTCGATGAGGCGGGGATCGGTGAGAACGTGATCGTGCGCCTGACCGTGCGCGAACATCGCGCCTCCACGGGACGCGGGCCCTACCGCATCGTCACCGAGGACGATGCAGGTGATATCTGCACGATCGCCTACTTCGGGCGCGCGTCCTACACCGGCAAGAAGCAGCTCCCGGTGGGCGAGACTCGCTGGGTGGCAGGGCGCATCGACGAGTACGGCCAGACCCGTCAGATGGTGCACCCCGAACACGTCTCGGAAAGCGATACCGCGCCCATCGGCCAGCAGCGCGAGGCCGTCTACGGTCTCTCCGAAGGCATGACACAGGGGCGCATGGGCTCGCTTGTGAAACAGGCGTTGGAGCACCTTCCCGAACTGCCCGAATGGATCGAGAGCAGCCAGATGGCCAAGAGCGACTGGCCCGCCTGGCACGAGGCCCTGCGCGAGGCGCATCGTGGCCCCAACGAGCCCGCGCGCGATCGCCTCGCCTACGATGAACTCTTCGCCAACGCGCTGGCGCTCATGCTGGTGCGCGCAAGCAACCGTTCACAGCGCGGCACGCCGCTGCAGGGCGACGGGCGCCTGCGGGCAAAACTCAGCCTGCCCTTCGCGTTGACTGGGGCGCAGGCCCGTTCGATCCGCGAGATCGAGGGGGATCTGGCCCAGACCGCGCCGATGCTGCGTCTGCTGCAGGGCGATGTCGGCGCGGGCAAGACGGTGGTTGCGCTCTCGGCGCTGCTGATCGCGGTGGAGGCCGGAGCGCAAGGCGCGATGCTCGCCCCGACCGAGATCCTCGCGCGCCAGCACTACACTACGCTGCGCAAGATGCTGGAAGGAACAGGCGTCGAGATTGCGCTCCTGACCGGGCGCGACAAGGGCAAGGCGCGTGAGGCGATCCTGATGGGCCTGCTCGACGGGTCGATCCAGATCGTGGTGGGCACCCACGCGATCTTCCAGGACGCGGTCGCCTACCACAATCTGGCCCTCGTCGTGATCGACGAGCAGCACCGCTTCGGCGTCGGCCAGCGCCTGATGCTGGCGCGCAAGGGGCGGCGCACGCCGCACACGCTGGCGATGACGGCGACCCCGATCCCGCGCACGCTGACACTGGCGCAGTACGGCGAAATGGAAGTCTCGCGGCTCGACGAACTGCCGCCCGGACGCCAGGCCATCGACACGCGCGTCGTCTCGACCGATCGGATGGACGACGTGGTCGGCGCGCTTTCGCGTCACATCCAGTCCGGCCAGCAGGCCTACTGGGTCTGCCCGATGGTGACCGAGAGCGAGACCGACGACATTGCCGCTGCCGAGGCGCGCTACGAAGCGCTCAAGGAACGCTTCGGCAACCGCGTCGTCATGGTGCACGGCCAGCTCAAGGGCGAGGAAAAGGATGCCGGGATGGAGCGCTTTTCCTCGGGCGAGGCGAGCCTTCTGGTTGCAACGACCGTGATCGAGGTCGGCGTCGATGTGCCCAACGCCACGCTCATGGTGATCGAACAGGCCGAGCGTTTCGGCCTGGCCCAGCTGCACCAGCTGCGCGGGCGTGTCGGACGTGGCTCGGAGAAATCGACCTGTCTTCTGCTGCGCGGAAAGGCGCTCAGCCAGACCGGCCGCCAGCGCCTCGCGCTGATGCGCGAGACGCAGGACGGCTTTCGTCTGGCCGAGGAAGACCTGCAGCTGCGCGGGGGCGGCGAGCTTCTCGGCACGCGCCAGTCGGGCGACACGCCCTTTCGCCTTGCCAGCCTCGAGCAGATCACCAAGCTGCTTCCGCTTGCCCACGATGATGCGCGCCTGTTGATGGAGCGCGATGGTGGCCTGGAAGGCGCGCGGGGCGAGGCGGCGCGCATTCTTCTCTATCTTTTCGAGCGCGACTACGGCGTGCAACTCCTGCGTGGGGGCTGAGCGCCCTGGGTTCAGGGTGTTTCAGGGGGGAAGGCGAGCCCTTCCTCGACAAGCCGCTGGCCCCAGGCGTGGACGCGCAGAAGCCGCTCGGTGTTCGCGCTCAGGGTGTCGAAGTCGGCGCGGGAGAGAGTGACGGCAGGGCTACCGGGTCCGTCAGCGCGCGGGGCAGGGTGATCCGAGCCGGGGGCAGCGGCGTGGCCGGCCGGACGGCCAGCGGGGCCTGAACATGCGACGCGCATGCCGCCGTCATCGGCAAAACGGCCAGCGCGAGCGCGCCACAGATCGGCTTCGTGAAGGGCATCATCGGCTTCCTTTGCAAGACGGGAATGGGTGCGCTCGGTGGCAAGACGTTCTTCCTGCGCCCGCCTGGCAGCCTCTTTCTGCGCGGTCTGGTAGTTCGCCTTGGTCGCGGCGTGGCTGGTAGCTTCACTGCGGGCGCGTTCGCGCCAATGGCGCGCGCGGCCGTGCTGCAGCCAGGCGAAGGCGGCAAGGGCGAGCGCCAGCGCCGGCCACGGGTATGTGCGAAGCAGGCGCCAGGGCCAAGCGAAGGCGCGGAGCAGGCCGAGGGGGAGCGGGATCATCGCGCGGTCTCCTTCTCGATGGCGCGCGAGCGGGCGACCTGGCGGTCTTTCAGGGCCGCGACGCCGCCTGCGGTGCCGATCAGAAGGACAAGGCCGCCGGGAAAGGCCGTGCAGTAGGTGGCAAGGTCGAAGGGGCGGCCGCGTCCGATCGTTTCGAACAGCAGAAGGCCGTGGGCCCCCAGAGCATAGAGGAGCACGCCGAAGGTGCCGAGCACGCGGGTCGTCTCGAACTCGCCGCTCGCTGCGCGCAGGATCGCCGAGAGGCCGCTCATGCCACGTGCTCCGCAAAGACCCATTGGCCCGGCGCAATGGCGATCCAGTCGCGGTGGCGCTCGGTGACCTCGACGGGCGTGCCCCGCGGCAGCGCCCGCAGGACCGGGTGGTCAAGGCCGGGCCCGCTGCGCACCCTGAGCGAGGAGGCCGTGACCCGAGCGCGCAGGGATGCGCCCAGCACCTGCGTACGGAACGCGGGCATGTCGAACGCGGGGCCGGGGTCGAGCTTGCGGCCCGGCGCGATGTCGTCATGCCCGACGATCTCGTGGATCGGGTAGGTTTCGGCGAGGGCCCGGGTAACGGCGATGGCGGCCGTGATCTGGGCTTCGGGATAGACCTCCCATCCGCGGACCGGACCGCCATGGCGGTGGGCGGCCTCGACGGCGGGAATGGTCGTGCCACTCGCATCGCACCACCCCTGAGGCGACCAGATGAGGGGGCCGCGGTTGGCAAGCTCGATGCCGATGGCGTGGCTGTTGAGGTCGGACAGACCCTGCCAGGCCGAGCGCCCGGCATGCCAGGCGCGCCTTTCCAGGTTGACGCACTGGATGATCGCCCCGTCACGGCCGATCACGAGGTGGGCCGAGGCGCCTGCAGCCGGGTTGGCAAGCCAGCTTGCCGAGGACGCCGCACTGCCACCGGCTGTGTAGTGCATCACGATGAGGCGCGGGGGGCTGCGGAATGCGCCCGAATGGTTGGGGCTGGGAACCTGCGTGACGGCGGCGTCCTGGGAGTGGAGCACGCCCTTGCGGATCGAGAATGGCATGAGCCTCCTGTGCGCCCTGCGGGCGCGTGCGGGATGGGAGGGTGCGGACAGCATCGGCATGGCGCGGTGGCGCGAGGTGCGCCGCAGGCCAGACGTGTGTCCGGGATCATCGCTTTGGGGAGATGGCGCGCTGCCTTGGCAGGGGCACCGTTACGCAGGATTACATCGTGCGTGTGGGTGTAGGAAAGTTGTTTTTGCGAAGGCTGCGGCGCGGCGCGGAGTGTCAGCGTGGGACATGAGGCCCGTTTTGCTTGCTCAAATCCGTAAAAATCCGGAAGAACACACCATGAGAGCGGAGCGCCGTCGGGCGAGTCTGCGCCTGTGGAGGGGCTCAATGAAACGCGTATTGCCGTTGGCGCTGGTACCGGCTCTTGCCTTGGCTCTGGCCCTGAATCTGGCAGGGTGCGGTCTCGATCCCGCCGAGCAGATGGAGCGCGCGCGCGCCTCCTATGCCGCGCACGACTTCACCCGCGCCCGGCTCGATCTGGTCAGTCTGCTCCAGGAGGAGCCGCAGAACGAGGCGGCCCGCAAGCTTCTCGCCCGCACGCTTCTGGCCATGGGGGATGGGGAGGGCGCGCGTCAGGCGCTCGAACGGATCGCGCCCGGCCAGCGCAGCGCCGATCACGCCGTGCTGCTTGGCGAGGCGGCTCTCCTGCGCGCACGGCCCGATGAGGCGCTGGCCCTGGTGGACGGGGCCCGCGGCAGTGGGGCGCAGTGGGTGCGGGGCATGGCCCATCTGCTCAAGGGCGATCCCGCAAGGGCGCGCAGTGCCTTTGCCCTGGGGCTGGAGGAGGGGCCTGAGAATGCGCGCCTCCTTGCCGATTTTGCGCGGCTCGAATTGAAGGAAGGGCACGTTCGTAAAGCGCGTGGCCTTGTCGACCGGGCGCTCAAGGTCGATCCTTCCGCCCGCGAGGCGTTGCTTGCCGATGGCCAGGTGGCCACGGCACAGGGGGATCTGCTGCGCGCGCTCGAGGCCTATTCCGCCGCGCTCGAAGCCTATCCCGGAAACCTGGCCGCGCTGACCGGAAAGGCTGCGATCCTGGGCGATCTTGGCCGGACCAAGGAGATGGAAACCGTGCTGGCAGCGGTCCCGGAAGGTACAGGCGCGAGCCCGGAGCTTGTCTATCTGCGCGCCCGGCTGGCTGGAGCACAAGGCGATTGGGCGAAGGTGCGCGGGATCTTGCAGTCCAGTTCCGAACTCGTGCGCTCGCGCGACGAGGCGGCAATTCTCTATGCCCGCGCACTGGTGGAGCTCGGACAGGACGAGCAGGCGCGCGCAGCCTTGCAGCCCGTGCTGACCCGGGCGCCATCCAACGTCGCGGCGCGGCGCGAACTTGCCCGCATCCAGATCGCGCAGAAGGACTTTACCGCCGCGCTGGCAACCTTGGAGCCGCTGGTGGCCAAATCGACGGCATCGGGCAGCGACCGGCGCCTGTATGCTGCGGCGGCGAAAGGGGCCGGGCGGAGCGATGCGGCGCAGGCCGCGCAGAGGGCGCGCGCACCCTCGCCGCAGGCTCTTGCAGCCCAGCTGGCCGAGGCCGACACCGCGATGAAGGCGGGCAACTGGGCCAACGCGAGCGCGCTCTACAAGGGCCTGCTCGCCGTCACCGATGGTACCAATCCGCTTGTTCTCAACAATCTGGCGCTGGCGGAAAGCCGTCTTGGGCGTGAGCAGGAGGGGCTCGCCTTTGCGCTGCGTGCACTGGAGTCTGCACCGGAAAATGCCTCGGTGATGGATACGGCGGGGTGGCTTCTGGTGGAGACCGACACCGATCACGCGCGCGGTTTGCGCTTGCTCGAAGCGGCCGCGAAGAAGGCCCCCGGCAACACCACGATTGCGGGACATCTGGCGGCCGCCCGCAAGGGAACCTGATTACGCGACATGTGCCGGATACGAAAAGAGGGCCCGTCTTGCGACGAGCCCTCCTTGTCTGGTCCGGATCTGACCTTCAGGCCATGGCGTAGGCCGGACGCAGGCTGCCGCGGGCGACGACCGCACGTCGGCGGTTGATGGCGAGGCCGATGAGGGCAACGCCAAAGAGCGCCAGCATGCCCGGTTCGGGAACGTCCGAGCCGCCGCTCGTCGAGGAGACGGTGCCCGCGCCGCTCGCCGAGGTGACGCCCGATACGCCGGTGATCGACTGGTAGCGAACGTAGAAGTCGCTGAGCGAGAGTGTATCGGTGGGGCTCGCGAACGAGAGGGTCAGCGTTCCGTCACCGCTGCCGCCGAGTTCGATGCCGCCGCCGCCGCCGCCCGCGCAGCTGCCCGTCGAGGCATCCTTGAAGCAGACGTCGACCGTGCCGATGCCGTTCGGGTAGGTCGAATTCAGCGTTGTGTAGCTGAAGGCGCCCGTGCTCGAGGCTGCGGAGATCGTGGGGTCGGTGTTGAAGGCAAAACCGGAGATGCGCGATCCGGTGACTGGCGCCGAGGTGGTGTTCGAAACATTATAGGCGAACATGTAGTCGTTGCCCGAAATGCCCGTCAGCGTCAGTCGGATCCTAGCGGTTAGGCCATCGATTGTCGAGCCATCGGAAAACCCGTCGTACATGAGCGTGTATTCCGAGCCGACATCGGCATCCGAGAGGGTTATCTCGTCGGCAAGGGCAGGTTGCACCGCCAATCCCGTTACGAGCGCGGCAAGGCCGCATATGCTCTTCTTCATGACTTTCCCCTTTCTCCCGTTCTTCCGCAGAAGAACCGAAAGAGAAGAGGCAAAGATCGTGCCATCTACGGATTTGTTGCGTTAATTAGTTAACGCTCGTTCTATGTTGTAAACATTCCCGACATCATTCCGTCCAGAATCCAAGAGGACGTGTCCTGCAAAGGGCTCTGATGAATACGGGGCGAGGAAAACGTCCCGTATGCGCGTCTGCCAGAATAGTTGACGCGCATACGGAGCGAGTCCGCGAACTGGGGATCAGAAGCGCAGGCTGATCCAGGTTCCGAAGAAGTCGGAATCGCCGTAGCCGGCTTCGCGCAGGGCGGGTCCTGCAAAGACGTGTTCGTAGCGCGCCGTGATGCCCACGCGCGGCGAGATGTTCCACTGCACCTGCAGGCGCGGCATCTCGGCGGTCTTGTGGGACGTCGAGAGCTGCGTGCCTGCGAGCGGACGCGTGTTGGCGCGGTAGATCGCATCGTTGGTCGTTGCGCGCCAGGCGAAGCTGTAATCGGCGAGGATCTTGACCGATTTGACTGGGCTCAGCGACAGGGTCGGGGCGAGCTCGACCAGGTTGCTGGCGGTCAGGAACAGGTGGTGACTGAAGGGCGTATTGGCGCCGTGCGGCGAGATCGCGTTGCGCATCTTGCCTGCACCGGGGCCATCCTCGTTGCCGCCGCCGCCGCTGGCGTAATCGAAGTTGAAGCCGATGCGCGGCGCGCCCTTTTGCGCGCCCAGGGCTACCGTCTGGCTCGTAAAGACCTGCCAGGCGTCAATCGCGCGATCCTCGAAGCTGCCGGACTGGTGGTTGACGGTCCAGTCGATGTTGACCGGGCCGACATCACCCCAGGCATGGGCGCCGACATAGACACGCTCTTCGCGTCCGACGGTTCCGACCCACGCGGCCTCGCGGCGGCGCAGGCGCCATACGAAGGGATCGAACGAGAGCTTCGATCCGCCAAGCAGATCGCGCGGAAGCTGGGTGCCCACGGTCACGCCGCTGAAGCGGATCTCGTCGTTGATCCGGTCATCGCCGGTGCCCTGGCGGCCATAGGCGGTGGGCTTGAAGTCGAACAGGTCGACCCGAACGTCCCGGCCACGTGCCCACAGGCGCAGGCCGTTCTGGGTGTAGTGGATGGCGTTGTTGTCGCGCTGGCTGACAAGCATCTTCGAGCCATCGTAGAACATCTGACGTCCGTAACGTGCGCCGAGATCAAGGCCGCCGAGCGTGCCGGTAACTTCGACGAAGCTCTGCTCCACGACGAGATCGTTCTCCTGGTAGACCGAGGGCGTGCCGATGTTGTGGCCGCTGCTGTCGGCGTGCGAGAGCTCGCCGTAGAGGCGCACGTGTTCGCCCAGGTGGAGGTCGGCGCCGCCGGTCACGCGCAGGATGTCGTGGCGCTGGTGCTCGCCCTTCACAAGGCCCGGGTTGCTGGTGAAGTTGGTGCGCAGGCGCATTTCACCGGCCAACGTCAGGTAGATGTCGTCGTCGCTGTCGAGGCGGATGTGCTTGAGGCGGTCGAGCGGATCGTCGATTTTGCGAGCTTCGCCCGGCGCGCTCCAGTTCTCCGACCAGCGCGCGGTGGCGTAGGCGTTGGTGACGCGACCCTCGCCATTGGCCGCAGGCGGGTAGGCCGTGTGCTCGGTGGTGCTCTGGGCAAGGGCCGGGCTCGCGCACAGCGCGCAGCCGAGGGCAACGGCCATAAGCGGCCGGTTGTCGATGGTCATGGATTTCAGCTCTTGTGTGGTGCGACCCGAAGGGCTGTTGAGGGGAAGGGAGGGGCGCTTCGTGCGACGGCTTTGCCGTTCGCCTTGTGGCCCTCCAGCTATGTCAGGTTTGGAATGCGGTCATGTTCGTGGTCTCATTCCGCCGCAGTGAGGGCGGCCGCGGCGGCGTCCGGATCGGCCGGGGCGCGGCCGTTCTTGGCGATGGCGGCGCGGAAGGCTGCGGGATCAAGCGACTTTTCCCAGCGCGAGACGACGACGGTGGCCACCGCGTTGCCTACGAAGTTGGTGAGACTGCGGCACTCGGACATGAAGCGGTCGATACCCAGGATCAGCGCCATGCCGGCAACCGGCACGGAAGGCACGATCGAAAGCGTTGCGGCCAGCGTGATGAACCCGGCGCCGGTGACGCCCGCCGCGCCCTTGGAGGACAGCATGGCAACCGCAAGCAGCAGGATCTGCTGGCCAAGGGTCAGGTCCACGCCGCAAGCCTGAGCGATGAACAGCGCCGCCAGCGTCATGTAGATGTTGGTGCCATCGAGATTGAACGAGTAGCCGGTGGGAACGACAAGGCCGACGATGGTCTTGGGGCAGCCGGCCGCTTCCATCTTCGCGATCAGCGAGGGCAGCGCGCTTTCCGAGGAGGAGGTGCCCAGGACCAGCAGCAGCTCTTCCTTGAGGTAGCGGATGAGCGCGAAGATCGAGAAACCGGCAAAGCGGGCCACCGTGCCCAGCACGACGATCACGAACAGCAGCGACGTGATATAGAACAGCGCGACCAGTTCGGCGAGGTTGGCAAGGCTGCCCACGCCGTACTTGCCGATGGTGAAGGCCATCGCGCCGAACGCACCGATGGGCGCGGTCTTCATCACGATCGAGACAAGGCGGAAGAACACGCCCGACACGTCTTCGAGGATCGCGAGCAGCTTGTCGCCGCGCTCGCCCATGCCCGCCAGCGAAACGCCGAACAGGATGGCGATGACAAGAACCTGCAGGATGTTGCCCTGGGTCATCGAGGACAGGAACGTGTCCGGGATCATCGAGGTAAGGAAGCCGACGAGCGAGGTTTCGTGCGCCTTCTCGGAATAGGAGGCGACGGCAGCTGCGTCGAGCGAGGACGGGTCGATGTTGAGCCCGTCACCCGGACGCATCACGTTGGCAATGATCATGCCGATGATGAGCGCGAGCGTCGAAAAGGTCAGGAAGTAGGCGAAGGCCTTGGCCGCGACCCGGCCCACCGCGCGCAAGTCGCGCATCGAGGCGATGCCGGTCACGATGGTCAGGAAGATGACCGGGGCGATGACCATCTTCACCAGCTTGATGAAGGCATCGCCAAGCGGCTTGAAGGCTTCGCCGGTCTGGGGAGCGAAGTGGCCAAGAGCCACGCCCGCGGCGATGGCCACGATCACCTGGACATAGAGATGCGTGTACCAGCGGCGGCGCGACCCGGCCTGTGGCGTGGTGGGGGAGGGGCTATGCATGGTGTACCTTTTCGTCCTCTCGCAAGCGGGAGACTTCGCCTCCTCGCAACTTGGTGCAAGGAACTGCCCGCTGGGGGGATGCGGGGCCAGCGCAATCGTGCTTGCGTTAAACGGACGCATTTACAGGGGTTTGAGGACGTTTCCAGAATGTTTCTGTGGCGAAAATTGCATGCAATGCCTGCAAATGTGTCGGAAATTGCACATGACGCACGCGCCGCGTATTGAGGCAGGGATGATTCGGACCAACTCCCTCCTGCCCGTTCTGGGCTGCCTTGTGCTCGCGCTGCTGGTGGGGCTGGGGGCTGGCTATCTTGCCCGCGAGCGCGCTCTCGATGCCCTTCTGGTTTCCGGGGAGGCGGACGCCCGGATACGTCAGGCCCTGATCGAAAGCGAAGTGGCGCGCTATCGGCTGCTGCCGCTCGCGCTTGCCGATGACCGCGACGTGATCGCGGCCGAGCGGGGGGAGAGCGACGCGGCCGTGGCGGTTCTCAATGGCAAGCTGAAGGATCTTGCCCAGACCACCGGTGCCTCGGCCATCTATGTGGTGAACCGGGCCGGACGCGCGATCGCGGCCAGCAACTGGGACAAGCCCTATAGCTTCGTGGGCTCGAACTACAGCTTCCGCCGGTATATTCGCGAGGCGCAGAATTCGGGGGCAGGGCGGCAGTTCGCGCTGGGCACGGTCAGTCGCAAGCCGGGGCTCTACCTTGCCCAGCGCACGCGCGGGGGCGGTGCGGTCGTGGTCAAGCTCGAGTTCGATTGGATCGAGGATCAGTGGCGTCAGGCCGGAGGGATCACCTTCGTGACCAATCCCATGGGGGTCATCTTCGTGACCAGCCGTCCGGCCTGGCGTTTCGCGGCGACGCGCGAACTCAATGCGCAGGAGCGGGCACAGACCCAGCGCGACAGCGGCGCGAAGGCGATCCATCCGCGGCCTTGGGACCAGCGCCGCGATGGCCTGCTCGAGGTGCCGGGGCGGGAGGGGCCTTTCGTCCGCATCGATACGCCCGGAGGAAACGAGGGCTGGCAACTGTTCCTGCTGCTGCCTGCAAAGGGCGCGGTCGCCGGGCAGGCCCGCTTGGTGGGCGTGACCGCAGGGGGCGGGGCTCTGGTGGTGAGCCTGTTCGTACTCTGGCTTCTGCTGCGCAGCCGGCGCCGGCGCGCCCGCACGCTCGAACTGGAAAGCGCGGTTGTCGCGCGCACGGCCCAGTTGCGCGAGGAGATGGAGCAGCGCACCCAGGTCGAGAGCCGGGCCGCCCAGCTGCGCGAGGAACTCCGGCTCGCCAATCGGCTGGCCACGCTCGGCCAGGTCAGCGCCAGCGTCGCGCACGAGACCGCGCAGCCGGTTTCGGCGATCCGCAATTACGCCGCGAACGCGAAGGTCTTTCTGGAGCGCGGGGACAGCGAGCAGGTGGCCGAGAACCTGGGGGCGATTGACCGATTGGCCGAGCGTATCGGCGTCGTGACCGCGCAGCTGCGCGGATTTGCCCGCAAGAAGACTGTCGGAGGCACGCAGTGTGCTCTTGGTGAAGTGCTGGAGGGGGTCGAACTGCTCCTGCGTGACCGGCTTGTCGGCGTCGATGCGGTGATCCCCGATCTGTCCGCAGACCTGCTGGTGGTGGGGGACAAGGTTCGGGTCGAGCAGATTCTCGTGAACCTCCTGCAAAACGCGCTCGATGCTCTTGGCGGTCATTCGGCTCCGAGGGCCGATCCGAGGATCGTCATCGAGGTCGCGGTGGATCGTCCGCGCGGGCAGGTTGCTGTGGTTGTCCGTGACAACGGGCCGGGGATTTCGGACGAGGTGGCCGAGAAGCTCTTTACGCCGTTCGCGACGAGCCGCGAGGAGGGGCTGGGGCTCGGACTTGTCATCGCGCAGGACATCGCCGCCGAATTCGGTGGCTCGCTGCGCTGCCTGATGGCGCGCGGCGCCTTGCCCTCGGCGCAAGGGCAGGGCGGCGCGGCCTTTGAATTGATCTTGAGGATTGCCCGATGAGCGAAGCTGCCCCCATCAATCGCATCGCCCTGGTTGAGGACGATGAGGACCTCGCCCGTTCGACAGCTCAACTCCTGAAGCTTGCCGGCTTCGAGGTGACGCTGTTCGACCGCGCGCAATCCGCACTCGACGTGCTCGATGCCGATTGGCCGGGCGTGGTCGTGACCGATGTGCGCATGCCCGGAATATCCGGGATCGACCTGTTTCGCACCGTTCGCGAACGCGATGCCGAGCTTCCGGTCGTGCTCATCACCGGACACGGGGATGTCGACATGGCGGTCGATATGCTCAAGTCCGGGGCTTGGGATTTCCTCACCAAGCCTTTCGATCCCGATGGGCTGGTGACGGTCTGCGCGCGCGCGATACGGGCGCGCGAACTGGCACTGGAGAATCGGCAGCTGCGCGCGCTTGCCGGCGACGAGGCGGCCCCGGTCTTGCTGGGGCAGAGCCCCTCCATCCGGCGTCTGCGCGAAATGATACCGATGCTCGCCAATGCGGACATCGACATTCTCATCGAAGGGGAGACTGGCACGGGCAAGGATCTGCTTGCGCGGCTCATTCACCGCTCGGGCAAGCGTGCGCGGCGGCGGTTCCTGCCGCTGCCCTGTGCCGGAATGGACGAGGCGCTGGTGACGCGAACCTTCGGTCCGGCCAGTGATCCGGCGATTCTCGCGGTGGACCGGGGCACGCTCTATCTCGACGATGTCGACCGTGCGCCGTCGCGGCTCCAGGATCGCCTGATCTCCTTCGTCGAGAAGCGCAGTGTGGAATCGGGGCCCAACGAGGTTCCGCTCGACTTCCGGATCATCGCGACAAGCCTTCCGCTCGAGGAGGGCGAGGTGATGCCGGTGCAGCCGGCCCTGTTCTATCGCTTGGCCGCGATGCGACTGGTGCTGCCACCGCTGCGCGAGCGGCGTGAGGATGTCTCGCTCCTGTTCGCGCGCTTTGCCGCGGCTTGCGCGCAGCGTCTCGGGCGCAACGTGCCGCCCTTGTCCGACGCCGTGCGCACGCGCCTCGCCACGCACGACTGGCCCGGTAACGTGCGCGAACTGCGCAATTTTGCCGAGCTTTTCGTCATGGACCTCGTCGGAGACCCGTCGGGAGAAGATGCCGGGGGCGATGGTCGTGCGCCGGGCGGTGAACAGGCAAGCCTTGCTGAACGGGTCGATGCCTTCGAGCGGGGCGAGATCGTCCAGGCGGTGCGCGCCACAGGCGGCGAGATCGGGGCTGCCATCCGCGCACTCGGCCTGCCGCGCAAGACTTTCTATTACAAGGTCGCCAAGCACGGCATCGATCTGCCAAGCCTCAAGAAAGGGGGAGGCTGAAGGAGAGGGGAGCGCTCTGCGTCCTGTAGGTGCGCTTGTGATCGGACCCAAAGGGCGCCTGCGCGTATGCCAGACACTAAAAAAGCCCAACGTTTCCGCTGGGCTTTTTTAGTGGTCGGGGAGAGAGGATTCGAACCTCCGGCCCCTGCCTCCCGAAGACAGTGCTCTACCAGGCTGAGCTACTCCCCGACCGATGTCTGGAGCGCCGAAGCGCCCCGGGCAGGTGGGCGCCTATATAGGGGGTGTTTGGGGCTGGCAAGGGAAAAATTCAATTTTCGTTCCGCTTTTTACGCGGCTTGGCGCATTCCGCCCAGATTTCCGCCATGTCCTTCTGCGGAAACCTGAAAATGCTGAACCAGTCGCGCCATGGCTTCGGCTTCGCTGGAGAGGTGGCGGGCCGCGGCCGTACCTTCCTCGACCATGGCGGCATTCTGCTGTGTGGCGGAGTCGAGGCGGCCGACACGCTCGTTGATGCGGCCGATTTCGCCTGCCTGGTCCTGCGAGACCGACGCGATACGTTCAATGGCCTCGTTGATCTCGGCGATCCCGGAGACGATCGTCATCAGCGATTCGCCCGACTGGCCAACGAGCTTGACCCCGCGCGCGACCTGTTCGCCCGAGGTGTCGATCAGCGCCTTGATGTCGTTGGCCGCATCGGCCGAGCGCTGGGCAAGCGCGCGAACTTCCGTGGCGACGACCGCGAATCCCTTGCCCGCCTCGCCCGCGCGGGCGGCCTCGACGCCTGCGTTGAGCGCGAGGAGGTTGGTCTGGAAGGCGATGCCGTCGATGAGCGCGATGATCTTGCCGATCTCGTCGGCTGAGCGCTCGATCTCGCTCATGGCGAAGACCGCATTTTCAACCACTTCGCTGCCCCTCAGTGCGTCGTCGCGAGCCTTGCTGACATTTGCCTGGAGATTGTGCGCAGAGGTGGCGTTCTCCGAGACGGTGGTGTTGAGCTGGCGCAGCGTGTTGGCGATGTCCTCCAGCGTCGAGGCCTGCTGTTCGGTGCGCAGGGCCAGATCGTCGGTTGCCGAACGAATCTCGAGCGAGCCGGTCTCGATCTGTCCGGCCGAGCGGGTGACGTCGCGCACGATGCGGTCGAGATCGCTCGCCGCCCCATTGAAGTCGTTGCGCAGGGCCTCGTAACTCTTGGGAAAGGCGTTGGCGATCCGGCGCGACAGGTCGCCGCCGGCAAAGGCGCGCAGGCCCTCGCCGATCTCGTCAATCACCTGTTGCTGCTCGCGGGCGGCGCGGGCGCGTTCCTCTTCGGCGATTTCCTCGGCGCGGATGCGCGCGCTTTCAGCCGAGGCCTGCTCGACGACCAAGCGTTCAAAGTCGCGGGCGATGATCACGAGAACCGCCGTTTCCGCGACGACGATGACGGCGTGAAGCAGGACGCGCGCGAAATCCGGGCCGTCTGGGAAGACGAGCGAGGGGGCCAGGAAGTTGGCAAGCAGGTGGTGGGCCGCTGCAACGCCCGCGCCGAGCAGGACGGGGCGCCAGTCGGCAATCAGCATGAGCGTTGCGAGCGAGGCGAAGATCGTCATGTGCAGGTCGATCATCCAGTGGCTGCCGGTCCACTGCCACAGCAGGATCGCGGGATAGATCGGCGAGGTGAAGCCCAGGATCATGCGCATCTGCTGCCCTTCGGGGTGTTGCAGGGCGAGCATGGTGGGAACGATGGAAACCACAATGGCAAGCACCGGGGGAAGGAAGCCGGTCTCCGCAAAAAAGGCGCACCCGATCGTGATCAGGACGTAGACCCAGCCCAAGGCGACCAGGGACAGCGCGCCCTTGCGGCGCAGTTCGTTGAGTTCATTCATGGTTCTAGAGCCAGTTTGGTTTGGGCAGGGCTGCCGCAGAGAAATTCCGGGACGGCGAAGAGCAGCGCGCCGCTTTGCAGAGCCTCACCCGTGAGGTTGTCTGCAGGCACCCGGACGAAGAAGGAACCGCGATAGGGTCCGGGCGCAACGAGCGCGGCGCCGTGCGTGCGCGACCAGGCAACGGTGCGCGCCGGGCTCGTGGCGGTCAGGGGTAGGTAGAGCGCTGTCCCACGCGAGGCCGGGGACAGCGCGATGAGCAGGACGCCCAGTGCAAGAAGAGCCTGCACGGCCATGGGGCTGGGCAGGGCTTTGTGCGGGGAAACGGGCAGGCGGACGTGCATGTGCGTTTCATGCACCCAGGCGCTTTTCGGTCGCGCAAAGGCTTGCTTACGTAGAGATGCGGAAGGTTTAAGCAGGTCACTTTCGGCAATTGGCGGGGCTGGAATGTTGCTATAGAGCCAAGCGGATGACCGAGACTCTGTCCCCTGCCAAGCCGACCGCTCCCGCCTCCCTTCAGGGCGAGGCCCGTCCGCGCCACTGGGAGTGGCAGTATCTCGATCTCATGCGCCACATCTGGGAGCATGGGGATGAACGCGTAGACCGCACAGGCGTGGGCACGCGTTCGGTCTTCGGGGCGACGATCCGCTTCGACCTGGCGGGGGGCGCAATGCCGCTCCTCACCACCAAGCGGGTCTATTGGAAGACCGCCACGCGCGAACTGCTCTGGTTCCTGACCGGCGACACCAATATTCGCAAGCTGTGCGCCCAGAACGTGCAGATCTGGACCGACTGGCCGCTTGAGCGCTACCGCCGCGAGACCGGTGATGCCATTACCCGCGAAGCGTTCTCGCAGCGCATCGTCGAGGATGCGACATTCGCGTGGCTGTGGGGCGATCTCGGCCCGGTCTATGGCAAGCAGTGGGTTGACTGGCCCACCTACGAGCCGGTGGGTGAGGGCCTGTTCCGGAAAGGGGTAGGCATCAACCAGGTCGCGCAGGTCGTCGAAAGCCTGAAAAGCAATCCTGGCAGCCGCCGTCACATCATCGAGGGGTGGAACGTCGCCGAACTCGATTCGATGGCGCTGCCCCCGTGCCACAAGACCTACCAGTTCCATGTTGCGGACGGGAAGCTCTCGTGCCTGCTCTACCAGCGCAGCTGCGATCTGGGCCTGGGTTTTGCCTTCAACATGTGGTCGCTCGCCGCGCTGACGCGAATGATGGCCCAGCAATGCAACCTCGAGCCGGGTCATGCCGTTTGGACAGGAGGTGATGTCCATCTCTACCTCAACCACGGGGCGCTGGTGGAAGAGCAGCTTGCGCGTGAACCTGCCGGGGATGCAACGCTGACCTTCGCACGGCGCCCGGCTTCGATCTTCGACTATGCGATCGAGGATTTCGAGGTGACCGGCTACGCGCCCCAGGCCCATATCGCCGCGCCCGTCGCGGTCTAGATCGGGTTTCCGGAGCGATTGATTGACATTGCCACGGTTTGAAATATTCTGACTTAACCGTGGAATTTTGATGCACTGCAAAAGATAACCGCAGGCGCCTGTTCTCACGGTCCGTAAACGACGGGAGAGAACGTGATGGTCGACCAGACGGGACGAATCGGCATGCCGCGGGGCAACCTGCCGCCGCTTGAGCTGCATGTGCCCGAGCCGCGCTTTCGGCCGGGCGATCCGGTCGACTATTCCTGGCTCGATATTCCTGGTGCCGGGGAGCTTCCCCGCTTCGACGAGGCCTGCGAGGCGCGCGAGACGATGCCTGCGACGCTGGGCATGGTGCGGGTGCTCGACGGCAAGCACCGCGCGGTCGGCCCCTGGGACCCGCGCCTCGATCCCGAGACGCTGCGCCGCATCCTGCGCACCATGGCGCTGACCCGCGCTTTCGATGACCGGATGTACCGCGGGCAGCGGCAGGGCAAGACCAGCTTCTACATGAAGTGCACCGGCGAGGAGGCGGTCTCGGTCGCCCATGCCTATGCCCTGGCGGGCGATGACATGGTCTTTCCCAGCTACCGCCAGCAGGGCATTCTGATCGCGCGCGATTATCCCCTCGTCGAGATGGTGAACCAGATCTACTCGAACCGGGCCGACCGGCTGAAGGGGCGTCAGCTCCCCATCATGTATTCGGCGCGCGATTACGGCTTCTTCACCATCTCGGGCAACCTGGCGACGCAGTTCCCGCAAGCCGTCGGCTGGGCCATGGCAAGCGCGATCAAGGGGGACACGCGCATTGCGACCAGCTTCGTGGGCGAAGGTTCGAGCGCGGAAGGCGACTTTCACGCCGCGATGACCTTCGCGGCGGTCTACAACGCGCCGGTGATCCTGAACGTGGTCAACAACCAGTGGGCGATTTCCAGCTTCTCCGGCTTCGCCGGGGCGGAGCGTTCGACCTTCGCGGCGCGCGCGGTAGGCTATGGCATTGCAGGGCTTCGGGTGGACGGCAACGACGCGCTCGCTGTCTACGCGGCGACGCAGTGGGCGGCCAACCGCGCGCGGGCCAACAAGGGGCCGACGCTAATTGAGCACTTCACCTACCGCGCCGAAGGCCATTCCACCTCGGACGATCCCAGCGCCTATCGCTCTGCGCACGAGCGCGAGGAATGGCCGCTGGGCGATCCGGTCATGCGTCTTGCGCGCCATCTCATTGCCCTTGGCGAATGGGATGACGAGCGCCACGCAGCCATGGACCGGGAGGTGGCCGAAGAGGTGAAGGCGGCGGCCAAGGCGGCCGAGAAGAACGGCGTGCTGGGCCACGGCTTCCACCATCCGTTCCATACGATGTTCGAGGACGTCTTTGAGGACCTGCCGTGGAACCTGCGCGAGCAGGCCGAGCAGGCGATCCGCGAGCGCGAGGCCAAGTGGCCCGATGCCAGGAGTCCGGGCACGGGCGAGGAAGGAGAGGGCGCATGATCGAGGAAACCGCCGTCAGCCTGCAGGAGGGTGAGGCGCGGCCGATGAACATGATCGAGGCCATCAACGATGCGCTGCACGTCATGATGGGCCACGATCCCGACGTCGTCGTCTTCGGCGAGGATGTGGGCTATTTCGGCGGGGTGTTCCGCGCAACGGCGGGACTCCAGGCCAAGTTCGGCAAGATGCGCGTTTTCGACACCCCCATCAACGAATGTGGCATCATCGGCGCGGCGGTCGGCATGGCGGCCTATGGTCTGCGCCCCGTGCCCGAGATCCAGTTTGCCGACTACATATACCCCGGCCTCGACCAGCTGATCTCCGAGGCGGCGCGGCTGCGCTATCGCTCGGCCGGAGAGTTCACCGCGCCGATCACCGTGCGCTCGCCCTTTGGCGGGGGTATCTTTGGCGGGCAGACGCACAGCCAGAGCCCGGAAGCGCTCTTCACCCACGTCTCGGGCCTGAAGACGGTGATCCCGTCCACCCCGCACGATGCCAAGGGGCTTCTGATCGCGGCGATCGAGGACAACGATCCCGTCATCTTCTTCGAGCCCAAGCGCATCTACAACGGCCCGTTCGACGGCTACTATGACCACCCGAGCAAGACCTGGAAGAACTACCCGGGCGGGCAGGTGCCTGAAGGCTACTATTCCATTCCGCTGGGCAAGGCGCGCACCGTGCGCGAGGGCTCGGCGATGACCGTGCTGGTCTATGGCACCATGGTCCACGTTGCCGAAGCCGTGCTGGCCGAGAAGGGCGTCGATGCCGAGATCCTCGATCTGCGCACGCTCTGGCCGCTCGACATAGAGGCTGTGGAAAAGTCTGTTCAGAAGACGGGGAAATGTCTCGTCATCCATGAGGCCACGCGCACCTCGGGCTTTGGCGCCGAGCTCGTCAGCCTCGTCCAGGAGCGCTGCTTCTACCATCTCGAAGTCCCGATCGAGCGCGTGACCGGCTTCGACACCCCGTACCCGCACAGCCTGGAGTGGGCCTATTTCCCCGGCCCGGTCCGCATCGGCGATGCGGTCGACCGCCTGATGAAGGAGTGATCCCATGGGTCGTTACACGTTCCGTCTTCCCGACATCGGGGAAGGGATTGCCGAAGCCGAGATCGTCACCTGGCACGTCGCCGTGGGCGATCATGTCGAGGAGGACGCGCGGCTTGCCGACATGATGACCGACAAGGCCACGGTCGAGATGGAGAGCCCGGTCACGGGCACCGTCGTCGAGATCGCGGGCGAGGCGGGGGAGATGGTGGCCATCGGATCGCCGCTCGTCGTGCTGGAGGTTGAAGGCGCGGGCAACGCGCGCGAGGAGGCTCCGGCGAAATCCGAGAAGGTGCAGGCGCCAGTCGAAGAGCCGGAGCAGGATACGGTGTCAGAGCCTGCACCTGCGCCCTCTCCAGAGCCGGAGCAGACGGCTGCCGCTCCGAAGCCCGCTGCAAGCCCGCCAGCCACCTCGGCACCCGCCAAACCCAAAGCGGCCGTGCAGGGTGATGGCGCGCGCATCCTGGCAAGTCCGGCGGTGCGCAAGCGTGCCACCGATCTTGGCATCGATCTGGGCGAGGTCCGCCCGGCCGAGGATGGGCGCGTGCGCCATGGCGATCTCGATGCCTTTCTCTCCTACAATGCGAGCGGAGGCTTCCAGCCCGCCGGGCGCACGGGCGAGGATGAGCAGGTGCGCGTCATTGGCCTGCGCCGCCGCATCGCCGAGAACATGGCCGCCTCCAAGCGCCACATCCCCCACTTTGCCTATGTCGAGGAATACGACGTCACGGCGCTGGAGGAGACGCGCGCGCAATTGAACGCAGGGCGCGGCGAGCGCCCCAAGCTGACCATGCTGCCGTTCCTTGTCGCGGCGATCTGCAAGCTGATCCCCAGGTACCCGATGCTGAACGCGCACTATGACGACGAGGCGGGCGTGGTGACGCGCTATGGGGCGGTACACCTGGGCATGGCGGCACAGACCGCCTCCGGCCTGATGGTGCCGGTCATCCGTGATGCGCAAGGCCGCAACCTGTGGCAACTGGCCGCCGAGATATCGCGGCTGGCGGAGGCCGCGCGCGAGGGCAAGGCAACTTCGGGCGAACTGACCGGCTCGACGATCACCATTACCTCACTTGGCCCCAAGGGCGGCGTCGCGACGACGCCGGTCATCAACCGCCCCGAAGTCTGCATCATCGGGCCCAACCGCATTGTCGAGCGTCCGATGTTCGTGACCGATGCCAGCGGGACGGAGCGCATCGAAAAGCGCAAGACGATGAACATTTCGATGTCCTGCGACCACCGTGTCGTCGATGGTTGGGATGCAGCCAGCTTTGCGCAGGACCTCAAAACCCTGATCGAGGCTCCCGCACTCATCCTCGCCGGGTGAGGGCGCGAACACGAATCACGCGGAGTATGTGATTCGTGTTCGTGAAAAATTTTGCAGCGCCATGAAGGTCACGGAAATCTGCGGTTTATCGCGTCATTTGGGTTTGAAAACAGAAGTTTGGATGAATTTCCCAAGGCGTCCTCCATCCTCTTCGATGCGGGATGGAGGGCGCGATGAAACCGGCTTCGTCATTTTTTCGCGCAGCCTTTTACGTCCCCAACCACGCATTTCTGCGGGCCTCGCGGAGGGTGGCCGGGACAGGGCACAAAAAAATGCACCGGCTGGTGTAATTCCGTTGACAGGGGCGCCTCCCCGTCATAGATGCGCGGCTCCCAAGCGGACGCACCGCCCAAGTATGCGGGTGTAGCTCAGTTGGTTAGAGTGTCGGCCTGTCACGCCGAAGGTCGCGGGTTCGAGTCCCGTCACTCGCGCCACTTGGGAGTTGCTTCGTTCCAGCCTCGGCTGGACGGGGTCTTTCCGGGAAACCGGAGGAAAACATAGGAATGTACGGGTAACCGTTTGTTCCATCGCTGCGCGGGTGTAGCTCAGTTGGTTAGAGTGTCGGCCTGTCACGCCGAAGGTCGCGGGTTCGAGTCCCGTCACTCGCGCCACTTTCCTTACCGAAAGTGGCCATACAGCGCGCAAGAGGCCGGGGTAACACCCGGCCTTTTTCCTTTTCGGCATACTCTTTCGGCACAGGACCTTCCTCGCGATGGTGGACACCGCGCGCCCGACCTTGGGCATCGACTTCGGGACGACCAATTCGGTCATGGCGCTGGCTAGCAGCGAGACCGACGGGGAGATGATCCGCTTTGCCGCGCCGTCGGGCGCAAGCTCGGTCTTCCGCTCGGCGCTGTGCTTTTGGCAGGAAGAGGGTGTGCGCGGTGGCCTCGCCCATGAGGCAGGCCCCTGGGCGATCGAAGAATTCCTCGAGTTTCCGCAAGGTTCGCGCTTCATCCAGTCTTTCAAGTCGGTCGCGGCCAACCCTGCGTTCGAGACTGCGGGCATCTTCGAGAAGCGCTACCGCTTCGAGGACATGGGCAAGGTCTTTCTCGATCACCTCCTGGCGCACGCGGGCGATGCTCTGCGGGATCTGCCCGAGCGCGTCGTGGTCGGGCGTCCGGTGCGCTATGTCGGCGCGCGCGCCGATGCGCAGCTGGCCCGCACGCGTTATGACGCGATGTTCGCAAGCATCGGGCGCGAGGTGCACTATGTCTACGAGCCCGTGGGGGCGGCCTTCAGCTTTGCCTCGCGCCTGAGCGAACCTGCAACGCTCATGGTGGCCGACTTCGGCGGCGGTACGAGCGACTTTTCCATCGTGCGGGTCGAGGCGCCAGGGGCGGCGCAGCGTTGCACGCCGCTTGCTGCGGCGGGTATCGGCCTGGCCGGGGACCGCTTCGACTATCGCATCATGGACAACCTTGTCCTGCCGCAGCTGGGCAAGGGCGGGACGTACCGCTCCTTCGACAAGGTTCTGGAGATCCCGCCGGGGCACTTCACCGACTTTGCCGACTGGTCGCGTCTGGCGATGATGCGCAACAAGCGTACGCTCGAGCAGCTGGGCAAGCTGCAGCAGAGCGCCACCGATCCGGCCTCGATTGCCCGTATGATCGCGGTGATCGAGAACGAACTTGGCTTCGGCCTCTACGAAGCGGTGGGCGCTCTGAAGCGCGCCCTGTCCGGAGAAGAGCACGCCGCGCTCGACTTCGAGAGCGACGACCTGCGTATCCACGCCGAAGTGACGCGCGCCGAATTCGAGAGCTGGATCGCGCCCGACCTTGCCCGTATTGGCGAGACGGTCGACGAGGCACTGGTCCGCGCCGACCTGGCGCCCGAGCAGATTGACCATGTCTTCCTGACAGGCGGGTCCTCGTTGATCCCGGCTGTGCGCCGCCTGTTCGCGCAGCGCTTCGGCGAGGCGCGGCTGGCAAGCGGGGACGAGTTGACCTCGATTGCGCATGGCCTCGCGATGATTGGGCAGTCGGGCGACCTTGCGCAGTGGGCGGCGCGCGACGAGGTCTGAGCGCGCGGGCGTTTCAGCCCCAGCGGCCGGTCTCCATCCAGGCGAGGTAGCGCTTCAGCGGAAAGATCCAGACAATGCCGAGCGCGATATAGACCGGCAGCTGGAGCAGCGCGTGCCAATCCGCGATCACCGGGTGCACGTAGCGCGCGATCAGGATCGCATAGACAAGGAGGGCGGCGCACAGCGCCAGTACGCCCACGGGAATGCGCCAGGTCGGGGTCTCGCGCATGTTCTCAGCCCACCCCGTGGTAGATGCGCGTCGGGGTAACCACGGCGCTGAGCGGCTGGTCGTGCGCTTCAACCGGCAGCTCGTCAGCCAGCTGGCAGTCCCAGGCAAGGCCAATGGCTTTTGTCCCGGGATTGGCGGCGAGCCAGCGGTCGTAGTGTCCGCCCCCCTGGCCCAGGCGGTGTCCGTCCTGGGTGAAGGCGATCAGCGGCACGACGACAATGTCCGGGGCGGCAAAAGCAGCCGTGCCGGTCGGCTGGTGCATGCGGTAGGGCCCTTCTTCCAGTGCGTCGTCGTCGAAGGGGTTGGCCCATTCGCGAAATTCCATGGCGGCGCTGCGCGCGGCAAAGCGGGGAAGTGCGACCCGGCGATCATTCTCGGCAAACCAGCGCGCCCACCCCAGCGAAGGCGCTTCGGGGCCAAGTGGGTAATAGAGGCCGACGCTCGCCCCTTCCGGGATCATGTCGCTGACCGGAGCCGGGGGGCGATTGAGAATCAGTGCGCGCAGGTTCTCGGGCAGGCTGGCCACGTGTTCGGCGCGCGCTGCTCGGAATTTCCTGCGCAGGAGGGCCTTCGCATCGGTCAGGCTGGGAGGGGGTACCATCAAACGTCTTCCTGCGCGCCGCTCGCGGGAGGCGAGGGTGTCCAGGGGGACTAGCGCAGGCTGGGCCTTGCAACAATGGTGGTGTGTCAGGGCAGGGTGCTCGTGCGTGCACGATGCTCCTGGCGAGCGTGCGGTCCGCGCCCGGCGGTCTTGTGCGACCGTCTCCAGGGTGCCTTCCAGGCTTTCCTCTCACTCAGAACTCATCCGGATTTCCGGATTGGATTAGTGTGACTTAGCAGCCGTTGGATCCATTGTCGTGAATGTGGCCCTTGCCGCGACCATTGCCATGGCCCTTGCCTTTGCCCTTCGTGTGGCCCTTGCCCTTGCCATTTCCTGGGCCGCCCTGTGCCTGGTTGGCGGCCCAATCCAGGGCCGCGCTCTTCATTGACGAAGGCGTGAACTTGGCGTCACCGGCGTGGGTGCCGGCCAGGGCGGGGGTTGCGACACCGATTGAACATGCTGCGACAAGCATGGCCGTAGTGGCTCTTTTCATCAAGTAGTCTCCGGTTTTAGGTTTAGCGACGAACCCAACTGATTTTATGTCTCGATATGCGTTGGGGTAATCGATTGCACCTCATGTTCCGGGCTCCGTCAATCGAAGTAACCTAATATTAACTAGGGGTATTATGTCCCTGTGAAGGACTTTCTAAGGTGCTTAACTAAACTTCGAGGTGCATTGCTCGAAAAGTTTACGACCTGTTAGGGTTTGTAGAGGCTGTGGGTGCTGCCATCGCGTGAAATTTCCCACCGATGTGCTCAGTTGGCCTTGTGTCCAGGAGGGCGCGGAGATTTTTTTCCGTTAATCACTTTTTATTCCGTCCCGGGCTGCGGATAGACAGCGCAGCGCAACCCAACGCCGAGGCGGCGAGGGAGGGTGTGCCTTCGGTTCCTGGGATGTTGCCGCGCACGGTCGCGGCCGTGCCCTCAGGCGAAGGACCAGATTGGGTCGGGGGAAAACGGTGACGGGTCCACCATGGGTCGTTTTCCTAGAACTACCGCATGGCAACGATTTTCTGCGGGTTTGCGATGTCACATCATTCCAACAAGTGCTGTTTTTTCCCCCCTTGTTGGAAAGAACTGTGAACAATCTGGAGGAGCGGTCGTGCTCTAAGTTTGATTTTCCCAACGCTCGCCTATTCTTCTCTGAATTGATTCAGGCAGAGAAAGGTTCTCAGATGCACCCGATTTCCCTCGAAGAGCTCAGTAGAACTGTCGATCGGCTAGTTGGCGATCTTGCAGGGACAAAGCAGCGAATTGATATATCCAATCAGCTTATCCAAGCTTTGTTTGAGCGGAGCCTTGTCGCTGAAGCCCTGCTTGGGGTGTTAGTTTCGTCTCAAGAAATTGATCTGGATGCTGTCGAAAAGCTGATGCTTGAGGAGCGTGGAGGCACTGAAAAGAAATCAAAGCAAATCTCGGAGCTCATCGATGGCCTGCGCAAAAGGTCAAAAGCTCCATGGGAGCCGCTGAAAGATTGAAGTATTAGGCGGCTCGCCGTGATCATGCCCGCTTTTCACTGAGTTCTTTGGTAGGTGAGCCTTGCAGAGGCTCGTCCAGGCTGCTGGCGATTGCGGCGGCGGTGATGGTGGGGTCGATCGGGCCGTAGACTTTCAGCATCATGTTGATGCTGGCGAGGCTGTGGCCGGTGATCGCGGCGATCATTTCCTTCGGCATGCCGCGGCGGCGCAGGCGGACGACGCGGGTGCGGCGCAGGTCATGCCAGTGCAGATCGAGCATCTGGGGGCGGCCTGTCATTTCGGACGCCTTCTTGAGGATGCGCTTCCAGGTGCGGATGAAGCGACGTTCGGCGAAAGGTAGGCCGTCTTCATCACTGACCAGGACGTGCACATGCCCCATGCGACCTGCGGCGCGATCGCGGGCGCGGTTGGTTCGGATCACGTCCTGGACGCGCGCGAGGAGGGTGGGCTCTAGCGGGATCTCCATCATCACGTCGAAATCCGTGGTGCTGGTTTTGCGCTGGCTGAACACCCAGCCCCAGACCTTGTCCTGCGCATCGGCGAGACGCTGACGCAGGACGAGCTCGTGGATCTCCATTTCCACCAGTTGCCCTTCGGTGAAGCGGATCAGGTCGCCCGCGCGCTGGGCGGTGTAGAGCGCGAGTTCGCGCGCCAGGGCCATCGAGGGGAGGCCAAGTTCGTAGGCGGCCATGTCGAAAGCCTTGTCATCCTCAGTTGACCAGACCGCCTTGCGTGACGGCGGCGCGCCCAGATCAAACGCGGTGGCCGGGTTGGAGCCGCGGGGAATGATATCGCAGCGTTCCGCGAAGCCCATGACGATCCGCAAGGTCTTTAGCAGGGCGTGGGCTGGCGCGTGGCCCAGGCCGCCTTTTGCCACGGGGCGGGCCACGGCATCCTTGAGCGCCTTCACGCGTGCCGGGGTGATGAAGGCAACGGGATGCTTGCCTGCCCATTCCTCGAGCCGTGTGAGGGCCGAGTTGTAGCTCTTGACCGTGGCGGGCGCGAGGCGGGGGCTGCCGTCAGGGTTCGTGCCTTCCAGAACTTCGCGCCGGTAGCGCTGGATCAGCGCCCCGAAGGTGCCGGCCGGGTCCTTGCGGCGGATGCCCGAGGGGCGCTTACCTCCCAGTTTCCATTCCTGGACTTCGGCGTTGCGCTGCTGTGCGCCGATCATGGCGCGCTGCAGGTCCTGGCCGAAGGCGATGGGGCGCCAGCCTGCGTCCTTCAGGGTCTTGCTGGGTTGCCAATACCAGCTGGTGAAGCCGCCCTTGTTGGTTTTGCCGACCAGGCCGGGGATCTTGATCTGGGCCATGGATCAATCCTCCCCCTCGGGCGCGTAGTCGCGGCGCCAGTTGTGGTCTTTGCCCCTGGCCTGCTGGGCGGTGAGGTTTCCGGAGAAGTCGGGGGAGAGTTTGCGTTCCATCGCGCGGCAGGCGCTGGCGTGCTGGAGGAGGGCGGCCGAGATGTCCTTCAGCCAGCCATCGTGGATCTGGCGTTCGCCCGAGCAGAGGGCGCGGATGGTGCGTTCGCTGCATTCCAAGAGGCGCGCCGTGGGGCGCTGGCCGCCGAGCAGCTGCACGGCCTGGTTCCAGAAATCGAGTTGGGTGGAGGGATCTTGGGCGGGCATGGCCTGCGGTCCTTTCGTGTGACCTGCCGCGCGGCCGGATGCCGACGCGGGTATGTGGGGCGGAAGGTTGCTCCCGCCCCCGCGGATTGTCAATTCAGGTGGCATCGTTGGCGGGTTCGCCAAGGTAGCCGCGGCAGACGGAGAGCTGCGCGTGGCGGACCATGTTCGCGGCAATGCCTTCCATGACGTCCACCGGCAGGCCCTTGGCCCAGGCGATGCGTTTGGCGGCGAGGATGAGCTGATCGCGACTGGGGCGCATATCGTCCCACATGTTGCCGGGGCCGCCGCCGGTGCGCTTGGTGGTCTTCATGCCAGGCCCTCCCGGCTTTCCGGGCGACGGAAGACGCGGGCGGTGCGGTGCTTTGCCACCTTTTCGTTCTTCGCGCTCCAGCCCCAGAGGTGAAGCAGGCGTCCGATGCGGTGGCGGGTTGTCCAGTCCAGATCGCGGATGCCCATGGCGTCTGCCGCTTCGGCGATGGTGATCTGCATCTTCCCCTGCAGGGCGGCCTGCAGGGGAGCGGCCAAAGGGTCGGTATCGAAGACCGCTTCGCTGTCCGCGATCACGGGCGGCAGGCCGACCTGCGCCCAGAGCGAGCGGGCGGCGGCAGGGCCATAGAGGCGGCGCGCCTCGCGCACCACGGACACACCCGCGAGCATGCGCGGGGGATCGAGGTCTGTCGCCTGGGGCGGTGCGGGCTCGAGCTCGGTGAGCTGATAGCGGCCGGTGCGGCGCAGGGCGGGTAGGACCTCGGCCGTCACCCATTTGCGGAAGCGGCGGGCCTCGTCGCGTCGGGACTTGAGAACAGCGGCATACATGCCGCTTTCGGAAACGATGAGCATTTGCTGTTCGCCACCAAGGGTACACACATTGTGTGTACCCTTTTCATCTTCATCGAGATTGCGTGCCATCGTTGGGGCATCGCGATAGCCCAGTGCTTGGGCAATATCGCTGGCGACGAACCAAGGTTCACCGTCGCGCACAATGATGCGGACGGGCTCTTCGTCGAACTGATAGGCGAGAAGTGCAGACATAGACGATCATCCTTTAGATATCGTCCGGGTCAGAGTTCCAATTCTGGTGGCCGGACGCGCTGCGATTGGAACTACCGCCTAAAGGCAAACGGCCAGCCCGAAGGCTGTCGCAACGCGCCCGACCATAAAAAGCCGCGCCAAAAGACGAGGCTTAGGCGCGGGCTGCGCCTCTAGTTGGAGGGGTTCCAATCCCTTGTGCGGGACATACCGCACGGGCTTGGTTATACATGGGCGTGACTCGATTGCAAATGGGGGTGTGATTTGGCTCTGTTGGTGCTGATGCTGTGGCTTGGTTCCGCCGTTGCGGGGTGGTTTCTTTTCTGGCCCTGGTTATCTGTTCCGGTAGTCGTCATCGGTATTCACATCATGCGGGTGATGGCGCGGATGAAGGCGGTGGCCCGGCGCAACGGCATGTCGTCTTCGGCCCTTGCGGGGAGTATGACGAGCGCCAATACTCGGCTGCTAGTGGGAACGCTGATACAGCATGCAGTGATATTCGGTGTCGTTGCTTTCGTTCACTACCTAGTCGGCTGAAGCGGCACGGATAAAAATGGTCATCGGAAAACGCGCTCTGCTTCCATCCTCTTGAGGGCTGCCTTTGGGCTTTCGTCAGGCCGGATATCGAAGCTGCATCCAACGCAGCCGCCTTTCCAGCTACCCGCACGCTCGCCGACTTCGTCGCTGAACTGAATATCGATATTGTCGAACATCTCCTTCGGCAGGGCATTGCGAATGGCGATCTGCATCCGAAGGGGGCCGATCCAGCGCTTGCCATAGAAGGCCCGGCGGCGGGTGATCGTTGCGTCGACGATCTGCACTTGTCCGTTCCTGAGGAGGTAGCGGTAGGGATGCGTTTCGCTCCACGGCGCGGGCCCGACCGGGCCGGTGTATCGATGGGCGGGGTTGGGATGGTTGCGCGCCCAGATTTTTTCCGGATGGGCGCGATCATCATGCCATTCGAAATCAGTTCCGAGATATTCGGTGCGAATATGTTCTCGTCCCCAGGGCCACCACATCAGGGTCGAACGCCTTCCCCAATATAGGTGCAGGCCTTCTTCGGACGAGGAGAATCCGAACTGGGGCTTGTCGAGTGAGCACAGCTCCGAAGGCCCATGCCGGAAGAACCAACGAGTCCACTTGGGGAGCGGCGCAAACCAGGTGAAGAGCCATACGCCGATCATCAAGGAGGGTCGATCGCTGTCGGTCATGTCTCCGTAAAAGACAGCTTTCAGCGCGATGACATGGTTCCGGGTGCTGATCTCGCCAATCTTGGTGTGCGTAGTACCATCGCCATGCCAGTATCGCGCGCCAAGGAGCTTAGCCCAGACGGGCATCTTGGGTGGAAGGCCGTGGGTCCTGAAGTCTTTGCTCATATCCATCTCAGTTTCGAATTGCCGGAAGGCGTCCGGTGCGCAGCGAGGGCATGGATCCATCGCCAGGTGGGAGTGGTCGGCCGTGCCGGTGCCCTGGCAGATCCCGCAATCGGGATCCGGTGTGGGCAAGGTCATGACGGCCGAGGCCCTGCGAGGGGGGTGCCGTCGCGGGCATCGATATCTTCCAGGATCGCCAGCCATTCGCGCCAGGTGCCGCCCGGGGCGCGGTCGTCAGGGAAGCTGGGGGCGTAATCGTACCCGTATTCGTAGAGGCCGCGCATCGCGGTGAGGCGGCGGGTGTAGAGATCGGCCTGGTCCTGCGTGAGGCGGCCCTTGCGGACCATTTCGGGGAAGAGGCGTTGGCGGTAGGCGAGCTCACGCGTGAGCGCGGCGCGGCGCTGGTGCCAGGTGTAGTCGTTCTGGCTGGAGCCCGGGGTGCGTTCGATCGTGCGCGGGTTGTGCATGGGCTTGCCCTGGTCGACCGGGGCAAGTGCCTTGCGGAAGCGTTCGGCGTCCTCGAGGATCGCGGCGATCACGTCTTGTTCGTAGGCCGCTTCTTCGCGCGTGATGCGGCCCTTGGCGACAAGGGCGGGCAGCGTGGTCTTGCGGTTGGCGCTTTCGCGGAGCAGCTCTGTGCGCAGGTCCGACCAGCTGACGTCGGGAAAGGCGTGGTGCGGGGACATCAGAACGGTACCTCGCTTTCTTCGATCGGCATGAGGCGGGTTTCGCGGCGGATGCGGACCGGGATATCCGTGTCTTCGGGGAAGCCGCAGGCGCTGCAGGTGTCCGGTTCGGGAAGATCCCGTTCGAGGGCATCGGCGCTGGCGATCAGTTCACCGCATCCCGGGCACCACAGCCCCCAGTTGGTGGCGTGCCAGGGGGCAGCCATCAATCGAGCCCCAGGGCGCTGCGGTAGGTTTCCAGGACCATGTCGCGTTCGCGGCGATCGTCGGGCTTCATTTTGCGAAGGCGCACGATCTCGCGCATCATCCTGACATCGTAGCCGACCGCCTTTGCTTCGTTGTAGACGTCGCGGATATCGTCGGCGATGCCCTTCTTTTCCTCCTCGAGCCGCTCAATGCGTTCGATGAGGAGGCGCAGGCGATCGTCGGCATTGCCGTTGCCGGCGCCGCTGTTATGGCCCGCGCCGCCCATCAGCCGGCGGCCCGCAGTTCAGGCACGGCGCTGACCGTGGCGCGGGCGGCGCACTGCGCGACCAGCCATTCGGCGGCTTCGGCCTGGTCGAACCCTGCGGCGAAATAGACCTGGACCGAATAGGCCGCGCTGGGCGCGCGTGCCGTGCGGTCCAGCGCGCGCTCGTGGCTGATCTGGGGGAAGTTCTGTTCGAGCCAGGTGGTGTTCCCGGCGAACAGAGCGATGATGCGCAGCTTGTGGAAGCCGTTGGTGGGGATGGAGACCAGGCGGCCGTCGGCCAAACGGAAATTGCAGTGCCCCAGATCGTGGGTGACGCCAAGCGGCGTGACGGGGCAGGTGGCGAGGGGATCGTACATCGAGGTTTCCTTTCAGGATTGGTCGCGCTCATCCTCGGCCAGTTCGGCATCGATCCGATCTATCGCGGCGAGGATGAGGGCGGCGGTTTTCACGAGTTTGCGGCGCACGACTTCCAGCTGGCCGCGCCCGAAGGCGGCGTGGTCGGTCGCGCCGCGCAGGTGGTGGGCGATCAGCCAGAGGAAGGAGCGTTCGCCGTCCGGCGTGAAGGGGCGTTCGCACCACAGTGGGGTGGCGCGGTCAGCCTCGGCCGTGTGGCCGAAGCGAAGGACCTGGTCGGCCCGGGCGGCCATGACATCTTCCATGGCGCGTACCGGGATCCCGGCGAAAGTGCGTGGCGCGTCCTGCAACCCGTCCCGGGGATTGGGAGGAGTGGACGGGGAGGACGCGCCAGCCTCGGCACTGCTCTTTGGCAGTGTGCGACCCGAGGGGGGATCGATGGGGGGCGACCCGCACGGCGCTGCGGCGCCGCCGTGGGGATCTGCCGCGCCCTGCCTCTCACGTGGCTCTTCCGATGAGCGATGTGCCGCAGATGCAGGGGGCGTGTGCGAATTCATGTGTCAGCCCTTCGCCTGGAGCGAGAGCTGGACCAGGGCGACGATGGCGCCCAGGGCCGCGCTGCCATAGAGGGCAAGGAAGAAGGCGAACAGGGCCCGCGTCATTGCCAGCCTGCGCCCAGGTGCGCGAAGAGCGTGGCAATCGCCGGTGCAATGATCATGGCAAGGGCCGCGCCGACTGCGGCGCCGGCGAGCCCGCCCGAAAGCGCATCGAGACGGCCGGCCTGCGCGCGGGCGCGGCGGTCACCGGCCTCGAGCCGGGCCAGCCACAGGATGCGGGGGCGGTTCACTGCGCGCCGCCGGACTTGAAGGCCTTGTTGATCGCGGCGTTGGCTTTGCTAGCGATCTTGCCTTCCACGGCTTCCGCGGCGCGGATCAAGCCTGCGGCCAGTATGCGAGCTTCGTCCGGATTGATCGGATGATGCAGGCCCATTGGGCCAAGGTCGAGCATGAGTGTGATGTAGGTCAGCTCGAGACCGTCCTCCCGTACGCTGGTGGTATCGGCGATCGAGCAGGAGCCGGTAGGCAGGTAGGTGATGCCGCGTTCCTTGAAGGCAGGGGCATTCGCCACCACGCCCGCATCGTCGGGGCTTCGCGTGACGCATCCGGGCGCCAATTTGAACTGCGACACCGGGATCATGGGCGGCCTCCGACGACGAGGCGCAGGCCCGCTGCGGCCTGGTCCATTTCGGCGGCGGCGGCGGTCTTTGCGGCCTGGTCGCAGGCCAGGGCGTTGTCGGGCGGCAGGAAATTGTCGAGCCAGGCGTCGACAGCGTCGCGCTGCCACTGGCTTTTCATGGTCACGCCATGTTCCAGGTGCTGGCCGACGAGGCAGGGAAGCGGCGGCGGAAAGCCGGCTTCGTGCACCAGCGCAGTCATGTACCGGACAAGGCGGCGGGACTTGTAATCGCCCCGGCCGAGGCGCTGGGCGATCGGGATGATGCCGATCGTGGCGGCATCGGAGAATATGGGGGAAAGGTAGGACAAAGCGGCCTCCGTTCGTGGGAACGGGGACCTTATGTTCGCTAATCGCTTACTTTGTCAATCGAAAATGTAAGCGCATCGCTTACATGGCGATATTGGCTACTCGTCCATGCAAAGTGCGTAGTCCTTCGCGTTGCGGCAAGAAAAGCTCTCAATGGCGTGGATCGCGGGGAAAAAGATGGCGCCGAGCGCCATGAAGCAAATTGCAGAAAAAATTGCCATGGCAATGCAGCCGCGCTCTTCCGAGTGCTTATGTCCTGGAAGTGCGATTTCGGATAGCTTCCAGCCAATCCAAGTGCTTGCTGCGAAGATTGCGAAATATGCAGCTGCAATAAGGATCTGCGCGCCGAACGTGGCGAGCGATTCCATCATGCGCGCTTGCGCTCTTCGGGAGACTTGGCTTCGTTGGGCGCGATAACGTCTGCGACACGTAAAAGTTGGTCGCGTTGTTCAGGCGTGGCAGAGCGTAGCCTTTCGATGAAACTCCGCTCGTCTACAGAAAGACCGCCTGGATTATCCGCTTGGTTCAGCAGATCGGCCGGAAGTACTCCCAGTGCTCGGGCAATGCGACGCATGTAGTCGACGGTTAGCATCATGTTCCCGCGTTCAAGGTCGCTGATGGTGACCTTGCTTACGCCGATGAGGTTTCCGAGTGCTTCTTGGGAAAGCTTGGGGGCTGCCTGCATGCGAAGTTCGCGGATACGGTTGGGTGCCTCGTCCATGGGCACGAAATGTAAGATTTGCGCTGACACGGCTAGATCGTCATTCCCTAACAAGCTCTTGTCAAGAGGTTAGCGTATCGCTTACTGGTTTCGGGATGACACAGTCTCCGAAACTCCATCCTCTGAGGAAGTGGCGGAAAGCCAAGGGCTGGACCCTTGAGCAGTGCGCGAACGCGGTCGGCACTTCCCGCCATGTCTGGTCAGACTGGGAGCGTGGGCGGCGTCGGCCGAACAACAATTTCATGCCCAAGGTGCGTGAACTGACGGGTGGGGAAGTCTCTGCTGACGATTTTTTCCCCAGCTTTGGGGCGGCCGCCTGAATGCCTGTGTCCGTTCATAAATGCCTTTGTCTCCCGGGCATCGCTATCGGGGGGATCGATGCCGCCAAGGCATTGGTGCGGCACAAAATTTTCGCCAAGGTTAAGAACTCCGGTGAAGGAATTTACCGATGAGTGGAACAGGTGGGCCCCACTTCGACCAGCGGCCGGGCGTATTCGAAGCCACACGGCGCGGCGGTGGGCGTTCTTCGCTGCCGCTTCTTGCGTTCGGGCGCCACGGTACTTCCGGGTGGGGCGTTTCGCTGTTCCAGGGTGGTGAGCTGGTGGCCGAGCTTTCGGCCGAGGACGCCATGGCGCTGGCGATCGACATTGCCCAGGCGGTGGGCGCGATCACGCTGGCGGAAAGCTATGCCCCGGATTGCGGGGAGGCCGGTTGATGGCGGTCTATTCCGTTGGCGAGATCGCCGAGAAGATCAACGCGCAGGCGCGGGAGATCGCGCCGGACCTGCTGCCCAACGGCCGCTTTTCGCCGTGCCGCACCAAATGGATGTTCTCCGGGATCCCGGACACTGGCAAGAGCGAAAGCGCCTGGGTGCATCTGAGCGGCGCCAAGATCGGCAAGTGGTTCGACATGGGCAACGCGGCGCCCGGCGAGGACAAGGGCGATATCCTGGACCTGCTGCAGCTGAAGCTGGGGCTGGCGGACAAGCGCGCGGCGATCGAGGAAGCGAAACAGCGCCTGGGCCTGGTGGACGACTGGAAGCCGGGCAAGCCGGCGAAGCTGCCACCCGAAGAGCTGCAGCGCCGGGCCGACGAGGCCCGCGCCCGCGCCGAGGCGCGCGAAGCCGAAGCGGAGAAGGAACGCGCGGCGAAGGCGCGGGGGGCCAAGGCCCTGTACCTTCGCGGCGACCCGATCGTCGGGAGCTGGGCCGAGCGGTACCTGATGGGGCGCGGCATCGAGGCCGGGGCGAAGTGGCCGGGCGTGCTGCGGTTTCATTCCGAAGTCTATCTGCGTGAGGAGGGCTGCAAGGTGCCGGCAATGCTGGCGGCGGTCTATCGCGCGGATGGGGTGCAGATCGGCACGCACCGCACGTTTCTGGCGAACGAGGGCGGGCGCATCGTGAAGGCGCGGGTGGACCGGCCCAAGCGTGTGCTGGGCAGCGTTTGGGGCGGCTTCATCCCGATTTCCAAGGGATCGAGCGGCAAGTCCATGCGCGACATGCCCGAGGGTGAGCCCGTCTACGTGACCGAAGGGATCGAGGACGCGCTGGTGGTGCGCATGATGATGCCGGGGGCGCGGATCGTGGCGGCCTATTCGCTGGGCAACGTGGGCGCGATCGTCCTGCCGGCGGCCGCGCGGCGCCTGGTGATCGTGTGCGACCGCGACAGCAACGCAAAGGCACAGGAGCAGCTGGAACGTTCCATCGCGCAGCAGCAGGCGCGCGGGTTGGACGTGCAGCTGGTGATGCCGCCCGACGAATGGGGCGGCGTGCCGATCAAGGACATCAACGACTGGTGGCTGGCGCTGAAGGCCCAGGGCGAACGCGCCCGCCAGTCCGGGGACACGAGGGGGGTGGCATGAAGCCCAGTGAGCATTTCGGTATGGCGGGGCCGCGCGAATATCGCGAACTCGTGCGCAATCGCCGCTTGTTCGAGCTGGCTCGTCACAACGGTTACGGCACTGAAACGGGCACGTGGCCGGAAGGTGTGTGGTGGGTTGTTCCCCACGAAATGGTGCCCATCGTCGGCGCTATGAAAGTGAGGCTCGAGCTATGAGCCGTCTGACACGATGGGGATTTGACCAGAAGGCCCGCGCATTCGTGCGCCCGGTGCCGCTGGTGCGACGTATTCTGCAGGTTGCGGCTGCCGCCGAGGACCTGACAGCCGCAAGCGCGCGGGGCGAGAGCCTCGGCTGCGAAGTTCGGGATCCGGAAGGATCGAGCGGGGGGGCGGTAGCCGTCGCTCAGGAGAGGGCAACTCCTGGGCGGATCATGAATGCCCCTGCGAAATCCCGATCAGCGCGCGCACAAGTTTGTGAGATCACGGGCGCAAATCCCCCCGCCCCCGTGACAGCACCGCAGCGGGTGGAGCCTGTCCCCCCGATCCCCCGGCCCGCTGCGGTGCGCACCCTTGACCTGGCGTCGGCGCCGAGCGCCATGGATGCGCGCTGGGCGCAGAATGCCGAGACGGTGGCCGCGCAAGCCCTGCGCGAGCGCGGCGATGGCATGGTGGCCTGCAAGTGCCATCCCGAGGGTTTTGTGCCTTCGTGGTTCGGCGGCGACTGCATAGAGGCGGCATGTCCGCTGCGCGGGGTGGCGGCGTGAGCTCCAACCCCATCGAGGAAGCGCTGGCCAATCCGCAGCCCGCGCCCGACTTTGCCCAGCCCGGCGACATCGGGCCGGAAACCGGGCGTAGTGGCGAGGACGATTACGATCGCTTTCCGCCGGGATGCCCGATCACGCCGCTGGGCAACATGCAGGATCTGACCGGTAAGCAGACCTGTTTCTATCTGAACTACAACGGGCAGCTCGTCGGCCTGGAGGCGGGAAACCGGCATGGCAAGAACGGGCTGATCGCGCTGTTCGGCCCGAAGCTGGGGTGGCTGGAGGCGAACTTTGGCCAGTATTCCAAGCCGGTGCGCGAGCAGATTGCCGGGAAGGGCTGGGTGGAAGTGGAGCCTTCGCGCCTGATCGGGTTCGACCAGGCGAAGTCCGCCCAGGCGCTGATCGTGGAGTGCGTGCGCAAGGGGGTGTTCGATCCGGCCGGGCGCCTGCGTGGGCGCGGGGCGCATCGGCCCGAAAAGGGCGCGGGCGGCCTGGTGCTGCATTGCGGGGACAAGATCCTGGCGAGCGTGCCCAGGGTGGACGGCACGCTGAAGGGCTGGCGCTGGGCCGACACGGGCCTGCACGAACGCTACGTCTATCAGTCGGCCGAACCGATCCCGCGCCCCTGGCACGAGGAAATCGACGCGCGGCCGGCCGAAAAGTTGCTGGCCCTGCTGCAGACCTGGAACTGGAAGCGCCCGTTGCTCGACCCGATCCTGTGCCTGGGCGCGATCGGCGCGGGGATGATCGGCGGCGCGCTGCCCTGGCGCCCGCACGTGTGGATCACGGGCGGTGCTGGCACCGGCAAATCGACGCTGAACGGCAAAGATGGGCTGGTGCACCGCTTGTTCGGCAACGGCGTGTTCCGGACCAGCGACACGACAGCAGCCGGGATCCGATCGAGCCTGAAGAATTCCACCGTCCCGGTGATGATCGACGAGCTCGAGGCGGCCAAGGACAGCCGGCACACCGATGCCATCGTGGGCCTGGCGCGCATCGCCTCGAGCGGGGATACGGCTTCACGCGGGAGCAGCGATCACGGCGCGGTGGAATTCACGCTGCAAAGTTCGTTCTGGTTCTCCTCCATCATTATCCCGCCGATGGAGCCTCAGGACCGATCGCGCCTGGCCATCCTGGAGCTGGGCCCGATCCCACAGGGGGCGAAGGAGCCGGAGGCGCTGCGAACAACGGATTTCGGCGTGATGGGGCGGCAGCTGCTGCGCCGCATGATCGATGGCTGGCCGCGCCTGGTGGCGACCAAGGCGAAGTTTCACGCGCAGCTGGCCGAGCTGGGGCACGTGAGCCGCGCCTGCGACCAGTTCGGGACGCTGCTGGCCTGTGCCGACGTGCTGATAAGCGACGACGTGCACGCGGTGCCGAGCGACGAGGATATTGCCCATTGGGTGGCCGAGTGCCGGCCACAGCGCATGGCCGAGATTGCCGAAAGCGATCCGGACCACGTCGCCTGCATCAAGTACATGCTGACCAGCCTGCAGCAGGCGCGCGGAGGCGATGAGCGCGAGCAGATCGGCACGTGGATCTGGCGCGCGGTGGAGCATTCGTGCGAGACGCTGATGCCCGGGGAAACCGAAAACGACCAGGCGCGGCGGGCGAACGAGCGGCTTTCGCAGATCGGCCTCAAGATCGTGCGTGCTGAGCGCAAGCCCCCGGCGGGTAAATCCCCGGCCCGTTGGGGCGTGGGCCCGTTCGATCAAAGTGTGCCCGGGTGGCTGGCGGTGGCGAATTCGCATCGCGGCCTGGACAAGGTTTTCGAGGACAGCAACTGGCGCAGTGCGGGCTGGAAACAGTCCCTGGCGCGCGTGCCGGGGGCCGAGACGGGCGTGGACATGAAGTTTGGCCACGTGAAGTCCCGCGCGGTCCTGGTGCCCCTGTGCGAGGTGTTCGACGAGGCGGACCTGCCGAAGGCCTGCGCGGCCGAGGCGGTGACCTCCTGGGTGGCCGAGCAGAAGCGCGAGGTGGGGTGATGAGCGCGCGCGCTCCCGACATACGGAAGGGCCGGAGCATCGCTGCCCCGGCCCTTCGTGGTGCGTGGTGTGCGCGTTCAGGCGAAGAGGACCAGCTGCTCCGGCTGTTCGATCGTTTCGGGTTCCTCCTCGAGCTCGAATGCCTCGAGCTCGCCCGCGTTGGCCAGGACCATATCAGCCGCGGCCTGGGCCATGGTGGCCGCCTTGAAGATCATGCGCTTGTCGTTGCGAAGGGCCTTGAGCCAGCTTTCCACGTAGGCGGCGTGGTTGTCGATGTGTTCGCCAAAGATGCCCAGGCGCGCGCCGACCATGGCCGCGCCGATTTCGGCGACCAGTTCCTCGAACGCGTAGTCCTTCGAGCCGAACTCATTGAGCTGGGCGCGATCGAGGCGGTTTGTGTGGCCCGTCCAGTGGCAAAGCTCATGTGCCAGGGTGGCGAGGAAGCCGCTGGTCGAGGTGAACAGTTCGAAGCGGGGCATGTTCACGAAATCGGCGCCAGGGGCGTAATAGGCCTGGGCGTGGTCGGTTTCGCGAATGTCGGCGCCGGAGCTGCGCAGGGCGGCCTCACACGCCTCGTCTCGGTCCTTGCCGCCAACGATCTGGACAGGGGCAGTGCGGAACTGATCGGGCAGGTTCTCGATCTGGTCGGCGTTGAAGACGGTATAGGTCTTGAGCATGGGGACCAAGCGCGAGACGTCCTCGCCGGCATCGTTCTGTTCCTTGATGTCGAGCTTCTTGAAGAAGACGATCTGCGTGCCCTTTTCGCCCTTGCGGACGTTGGCGCCAAGGTCGAGCGCCTGCTTGAATGTAAACCAGCTGCGGCCGGAAAAGCCGCGTTCGGCTGCGCTCATCCAGAGCAGGAGGACGTTGATCCCGCGATAGCGTTCGCCGTTGGAGCGGCGCGGATCCATGATGGCGCCGCCGTTGACCCACTGCTTTTGCCAGGGGCGCGTGCCCTCCTCGAGGGCGGCAACGATCCGGTCGGTGACCTGCTGGTATGTGTCGATCTTGGCCATGGTTCAGATCTCCTCGGCGTTGTCGATGAGCCAACCGTTGACGAGGATCGTCTCGCCGGTGTGCAGGTCCTTGGCGCGGAAACGTTCGTCCAGGTCGACGTCGTCGGCGACTTCAACTTCGAGGCTGTGACAGCCCATATCGAGGAGCATGTGCTTCATGGTGACAGGTCCTTTCTGACCATCGACGCGGCCCTGTGCCGCCGTCGTTGCTGTACCTATAAAGCGGCACAGAAATTTGTGTCAATAGAGAATTTCATCTTCGCGCGCGCGCTTAGGTTTGCGTCCGCGCCTCGCGGACATTCGGCGGGGCGTGAACTGGCGGTTTTGCGTGGGTTTGAATGCTGGATAACCGCTTTCGAGATTGCGCCGACGTACGGCCGCAGCGGCGCCGAAGGCGACGCGGTGCGCGGCCGTTCTCTCTTTGCGTTCCCCCGGCCCGCAGGGGCTCTGGAAATGGACTGCCTGGCGCTGCGCTCTTGCCTCGTCCTCTCGTCTCACTTGACCCCGGCCCGCTGGCAGTCCAAGACATTGGTTGTCCAGTCGCGGGGCCCAAACGGGGCAGGGGAGGTGGTTCCAATCGGAACCAAGCCGGAACCGCGCTGGAACTATCAACACATTGCAATCATTGCGTTTTCTGTCCGGTTCCGCTGGTTCCGGTCAACTCTCACGCGTGATGCGCGCGTGCGCGTATGCGCGAGCACGCGCGCGCACATACGCGAGGGGATTACTGGAACTTTGGAACCAGCCTTCATTATCAATGTAAATCAGATGTTTAGAGGTTCCATGTCGGTTCCAAGTTGGTTCCAGTCTGGAACCACCCTTGTCAGCATGGATGGAAACGGCGGATTTCTGCGGGAAACGAATAAACTAGGGGGCGGATATTCGGCCGCCTCGGCTCCTGGTGATCGCCTGGCCCCTGTCAGCACCGTAATTCGGGGGAGGGTGGCGAAAACTTTCGGGGCTGGAACGCGGGCTGGCGATCTGGGTGCGCCTGGTGAGGCTCGGCCGGTGGCGATGGTGCTTTGCCGGGGCGGGCTCGAGGCGGTCCAGGCGTGCGGATCCGGGCTTTCGACCTGGTCCAACCGGAATGGCGGAAATCTGCCGTTTTCGGGCGATGTGATCGGGCATGTTGGAAAGGTGATGTTGGAAGGGGTGGCAGAAAGGCGCAGGAATGCGTGTATTTCGGGCCATCGTCGTTGGCCTGTCAGGCTTACGCGCGGGGTGGCTGGGCACCTCGATCGGCGCGCCCTGGGCAGCGCCTGGGGGGGCTCCTCGGCCTCCGGCCGGCCCCCCCTTGCCCCCTTCGCGGCGGTGCCGCGTCCGAGCACCCAGGCGCACGAGCGTGGCCGGATTTCGATCGGAAATGAAAATCCCTGTCCCGGATCGACTGGGCGACCTGTGGAGGGGCACGAAACGGGTGGTCTGACGAACGGGTCGGGGTTGGGGTGCCGAGCTCAAACCCGGGCGCGCGAGGCGGGGCGGGGAGCTGGTGAGATGGTGGTTCGGGAGAACCGCATCGACGAGGCGCAGGTTAGACGGGGAGGTGCTTGTGTCAACTGAGCCCGGTGGAAAACTGGAAGCCGAGGGCATGGTGGCCGAGGCCAAGGCCTTGTTCGACCAAGCGCAGGCGGAGGAAGAGCAGTTGGAGCTGCTGGATCCCCTGACGCCCGAGGAGATGGCCGAGGCGCGTGAGAAGCTGGGGCCGAGTGCAGGGCGGCTTGCCGTGTTGCGCGCTGCACGCGAGGAACGCGGCCGAGGGCGGCCCAAGGGGGCCAAGAACAGGCGGACGGATGATTTTGCGCGCTACATCAGCCAGTTCGGGCAGGATCCGGCGATCACGCTGATGCAGATCCAGTCTACGGATCCCGAGGTGCTGATCCAGGCATCGGAACAGTCCAAGGTACACAGCTTCCGCAAGGACGGGACGCCGAATATCGTCACTGAACGAATGACCTACGCCGAGGCCCAGGCGCTGCGTGTGCGGTGTGCCGAGGGGCTCATGTCGTTCATCCATTCCAAGAAACCGGTGGCGGTGGATGCGACGATCCGCGGAGTGGTGGTGCACGAGGAAATCGGTGAAATCCGGCGTTCGACAGGTGCCGTAATCGATGGCGAGGTTCTTGGCGTGATCCCCAAGGATCCGACGGGAGGCGATGAATGAGCGCGGCCAACCTTGAGGTCCGGCGCCTCAATTCGCCCGGGCCGATTTCGGACGATTTCCTGCTTTCGCGGGCGTTTCTGAAAATCATCATCGGGCCTGTAGGGTCGGCCAAGACGATGACGGCGCTTCGGGCGTTGCGGCGGGTCGGAACGCGGCAGGGCGGGCGGTACGATGCGAATGGGGTGCTGCGGCGCAAAGCGCGCGTGGGCGTGATCCGCGAAACCTACCCGAATATCGAGAAGAATACGCTGCCATCGTGGTTCCGGATCCATCCCGAAACCGATGGGCATTTCACCTGGAAGGCACCGTTCACGCACAAGCTGACGTTGATCCTGGCGCAGGATGAACATGGTCGCGCGATCGACGTGTGCGATTTCGAGATCGAATTTCGCGCGATCGGTGACCGGTCGGTCGAGGAAGCGTGCCGTGGCTGGGAAGTTGTGGCGGTGATGATCGATGAGGCGGACCTTCAGTCGCCCGATCTGCTGGCGTTCCTGTCCGGCCGTGTCGGCCGTGCGTCCGATCTTGATCCGGCGCTGGTGGTCGACCAGCAGATCATCCTGTCGCTCAACGCCCCTTACATGGATAACTGGATCTACGGCCTGGCTATCGAGAAGAACCTGGGCGAGTTCATGGATCCGGCGCTGGTCGAGGCGCTGGGTGATCGCCCGCTGATGGAGGTGTTCATCCAACCCGGCGGCCGATCGCCTGGCGCCGAAAACCTGCACAACCTTCCCAAGGGTTATTATGCAATTCAGGCCGCGCTGAACAAGCATCGGCCCGACTACGTTGCGCGCATGATCGACAACAAGTTCGTGCCAATGCAGCACGGTCAGCCGGTCAATCCCCAGTTCGATTATGCACGCCATGTGCGCCCGATTACATTCGATCCGAACCGCATGCTGGTGGTGGGGTTCGACCAGGGGCTTTTCGCTTCGGCAGTAGCGACCCAGCGGACAATCGAGGGGCACTTCCGGTCCTTGCGTGAGGCGGTGAGCTTCCTCGAGCAGGGCAAGACCCTGCGCAAGATCGGGCCGACCGCCTTTGGGCAGATGGTTCGCGCGATGATGGCTGAGCATTTTCCCGATGTGGATCCCGATCGGGTGCGCTTCGTGGGTGATCCGGCGGCTTGGCGCGCCAAGGACAACGAGGATGATGAGCGCGACTGGATCCGGGCGTTCGAGAAGGCGCTGGGGCACCGTGCGCACAAGGCGAAGACGAACCGACAGGCGCTGCGCCATGAGGCGATCTGGAGCGTTCAGGCGCAGCACGATGGGTACGCGGTCGATCCCAGCTGCAAGCACCTCATTCGCGGGCATCTGGGCGGATACCGATACCGGGAGGCCGATATGGGGGCTGGTGAGACGCGCGGGCACCTTGAGGTTGCCGATACCATTTTCACGCACGTTTGCGACGGCGAGCAGTACGCAGCCGTCGAGGGTGAGCATGTGATTTCCGACATTCGCGGGAGGCCGAGGATCAACCCTGCGATGATGATCCAGAATGATGGTGATTTCGATGAATTTGCGGGCGTTTGAGAGGAGTTCCTTGAGATGAGTGGATTGAAGAAATTTGCGCTGCCAGCGCTGGGTATCGGGCTGGGCGTGCTGGCGGCCGGGCCGTTGGGACTGGCTGCCAGTGGTGCCATGGCTGGGAGTGGCGGTGCGGCAGCTGGCGCTGCCGGCGCGGCGGGGGCTGCCGGTGCTGGGGCGGCAGGTGCCGCGGGCGCAGCGGCGGCCGGTACGGCAGCGGCAGGAACTGCAGCTGCAGGGACCGCTGCTGCTGGTACGGCGGCCGCTGCAGGTGGTGCCGCCGCGGGGACGGCTGCGGCAGCTGGTGCTCCGATCGTGGTGACCGGAACGGCAGGCGCTGGCGCTGGTGCTGCGACAGGCGCTGCCGCGGGCGGAGCGGCCGGAGCGGCCGGGGCGGCCGGTGCAGAATTGGCTGCGGGTGGAGGGTCGGCGCCGGGGCCGTCCGCCGGTGGGAATGCTGCCCCCGGAAAGACTTCGATGCTGAAGACTGCCGGAACGGCGGCCGCGACCACGGCGGCAACCACGGGTGCGAGCATGCTCCTGGCGAACAACGATGGTTACGCAAGCCCCGGGCTCGCGACACGCGACGAGGCTGAGATCGCAGCCCGCCGCGCGCGCGAGCTGCGCGGCCGAAGGGGATCTGCCGCCGATATCGTGACAGGCGTTCGCGGGGCCGAGGCGGCCGCGTCCAGCCTTGGCAAGTTCGTCCTCGGGAACTGAAGGAGGTAGGAGATATGTCCGGTAATTCGGCACAGGCCGAACAGGCCAAAGAGGTAGATGCCGCGCAAACGCTGGAGTTGATCACGCTCCTGCTGGCGGAAACGCCTTTCAAGCTGGGCGAAGGCGACGACGTCCTGGGCAAGGTCAATGCAGCGCTTTCGAACTGCGAAGATATGGCGAAGGTAGCCGTCAAGCTCGAGGAGCTGGGATATGCGGTGCCCGAAGGCGCGGCGATCGGGGACGCTGCGTGCGTGGTGCTTGATCAGCTGGTGACGGTTTCGGCGCAGGTTGAGGAGCAACTGGCCGGCGTGAAGCGCCAGCTGGCGGCGCAGAAGGGCCAGGTGACCAGGGCGCGCAACGAGGCGGCGGAAACGCAGGAGGCGCTGGCCGCTGCGATCGCGCGTGATCCCGAGGCAAAGCTGCGCAAGCTTCCTAGCGATCCGCCTGTCTTCGACAGGAAAAGGCAGGATGAGCTGCGCAAGGTGATCGGGGATGCCGAGGACCTCGAACTGGTGGCCTTCCTGGGCGACGTGGAAGCGGGCGACGTTCCGGCGCTGGCACTGCGTAAGGGCATGTCCGGTTTCAAGGTGATCGGTTCGGGGCTGCTGCTGGCGATCGACAGCTGGCTGGTCACCGGGCTGGCGCGCCTGGATGGCTGGGCGCTTTACGCCGACGACGAGCTGGTCCTCTACCGCAAGCGATCGGCCGGGCAGCTGCAGATCGGGGCGGGCCAATCGTTCAACCTGGCGCATGACGTGCTGCTCTGACGCGCATCATCCCCGGCGCCGGGCGTGGTGCCGGGGAACACCTTTCCCCTGGGCGGAGTGAAAAGACGATGGACGATCGAATTCAGGACGAGGACCTGGTCAAGGCGGACCTGCGCGACCATGAGCGCCTCAAATCCCTGCGCGCGCCCTGGGAGAGCGTCTGGCGCGAGGTGGATGATCGCTTTCCGAGCGGGGCTGCGGGTGGGTTTTCCCATGGTTCGCCCGGATCGCTGCGCAATGAGCGCAATTACGATCCGACGCATATTACGGCGAACAAGCGTTTTGCCGCTGCCGGCGTTGCGATCACGACGCCCGAGGAGAAGGATTATATCCGGATTCGCTTCGTGGATGATGACCTGATGGCGCAGCGGGGCGTGAAGGTCTGGTGCGAACGTGCGAGCCGGCGCATGTACGGGATGCGCCATGCCGCGAGGACCGGCTTTGGCACTTCGGCAAACGAGGACTGGAAGCAGCTGGGCCGTTACGGGACCTCTCCCGTGTTCGTGGATGGAAAGCCTGGGCGTGGTTTCAGTTATCGCACGCTGCACCTGGCGCAGGTCTATATCGACGTCGACTATGCCGGGATCGTGAACCGGGTGCATCGCTGCTACAAGCGGACCGTTGCCCAGATCGCCGAGGAATTCGGGCGCGATGCCCTGACGCCCAAGATGCGCAAGGCGCTGGAGACGCCCGGTAACGAACATACCGAATTCGAGATCCTGCACATCGTTGCGCCCAATACCGAATGGGACACCGAGAAACTCGACTGGCGGCGCATGCCGATCGCATCTCGCTACCTGGTGGCGGACGAGAAGATCTACCTCAGGCGCAGCGGTTTTCATTCCATGCCGATCGCGGTTTCACGCCATCTGACCGAGGCCGAGGATATCTACGGCACTTCGCCCGCGATTGACGTCATGCCCACGATCAAGGGCGTGAACGCGATGAAGCGCACGACGTTGCGCGCGGGGCACAAGGCGGTGGATCCCGCGCTGCTGTTCAACAACGACAACGGCATCAACCGTCTGATTTCCAGAGCTGGGGGCATGAATCCGGGCATGGTCGACGACATGGGGCGCGCGATGGTGCAGCGCGTGCCGGGTGGCGAGAACGGCATCCCTTACGCCATGGAATTGATCGAGCAAGAGAGGGAGGTGATCCGAACCGAGTTCCTGGAGGAATTCTACAAGATCCTGACCGATCCCAATTCGCGCATGACCACGACCGAAGTGCTGGAGGTGATGAGCAAGCAGGGGATCCTGGTGCGTCCATTCGCCAGCCAGTACCAGACCGAAAAACAGTTTCCCGTTTCGCAGCGCGAGCTGGATCTGGCGATCCGGCACGGCCAGCTGGAGCCGTTCCCGCCCGAGGTGCTGGAGGCAGGTGCCTGGCCGATCGTGGAATACGAGAACATGCTGGCGAAGATGGCGCGTGCGGAAAGCACGGCTTCGACGCTGCGCTACGTCCAGGCCTTGCCGGTACTGGCCGAATTCGATCCGCGTGTGCGGCACCGCGTGGATGCGGACGCGATCGCGGTGGGCATGGCCGATGAGATGGGCGTGAAACCCAGCTATCTGCGCAGCGATGAGGACGTGGCGAAGCTGCTGGCGGCCGAGCAGGAACAGCAGGCAGGTGCGATGCAGCTGCAGCAGCTGAGCGAGGCGTCCGGCGCCACGCTGAACCTGGCGAAGGCCAACCAGATTACCGAGGCCGCGTAAATGCGCAGTCAGGTCAACCTTTTGCGGGCGCGCGCGGTCGCGCTTTCGCGGGTCTACAAGGACCTGTTCAAGGCCAGACTGGCGGCAGCGCTGCCGCTTGCATGGCTGTATCGCTGGCTGTTCGTGGAACGCGAAGGCGGAGTGAACGGTGTGGGCGAGCTGGTGCTCGCCGATCTGCGGGACTTTTGCCACGCGAACGAGCCCACGATTTTCGATACTGATCCGCTGATCATGGCGCGCCGCGAAGGCCGGCGCGAAGTGTTCGTGCGGATCCAGAATTTTCTCAACCTGGACGAACACAAGGTCCAGCAGCTGATGGAGCTAGACGATGGCGAATGAAGGCGGTGAGGGTGCAGGCGCTGAGGGCGGTGAAGGCGCAGGCGGGTTCGGCAGTTCGGCCGATCTGCTGGGCGGCGCCGGGGCTGGCGCGGCGGCGGCTGCTGGACAAGGTGAGGGCGGCGGGGCCGAGGCTGGTGCAGGTCTTGGCGAAGGCGGCGGTGCAGATCCGGAATGGTGGGGCGGTCTGTCTGACCAGGCTGAGGGCGAGAGCGCAGCGAACCGCGACTATGTGAAATCCAAGGGTTGGAGGACGCCCGACGACGCGATCAAGAGTTATCGCGAGGCCGAGCGTGCGCTTCGCGATGGAGGGCGCATCAAGGTGCCCGGAGAAGGTGCGACGGCCGAGGAAGTGGCCAGCTATCGTACAGCGATCGGTGTCCCTGAGACGGTGGAAGGTTACACGCTGCCCCAGTTGCAGGATGCGGACGGCAACGCGGTGCCACTGGACGATACGCTGCTGGGCAAGATGCTTCCCCGCGCGCTGGAGCATGGTGTGCCGGCCGAGGCGATGAACGGGCTGATCAACGACTTCGTGCAGGCCCAGCTGGATGACCAGGCCGCGTTCGACAAGGGCACGACGGATGCTGCGGCGGCCTGGGTGGCCAAGCAGGGGGCCGACGGCCATGCAAAGCTGGCCGCGATCGACAGCGCGGCGCGTGCGCTGGGCCTGTCTTCGCAGGAGTTGATCGCGATGCGCAACGCGATGGCGCAGGTGAGCGGGGCTGAGACGGGCGTTGCCAAGATGCTGGATACGTTCACGCGGCTTGGCCAGGGCATGGCCGAGGATACGTTGATCACCGGCGGTCAGGGGCGCTTTGGCGTGACCGGGCGCGAGGCGCAGGGCGAGCTGGACAAGATGAAGGCGAAGGCGAAGTCCGATCCGGCGTTCGGCAATGCAGTGCGCACTGAGGGCACCCCGGAGAACGCGCGTTGGAACCGGCTGCAGGACCAGGCCGCCAAGTGGCAGGAGCGGCAGGAGCAGGCGGCCTGATCATCCACAATCACGCCTGAATTTGGCTTGACACCGCGAGTCGCGTGGATCATTTTTCAGGCTCGCAAGGCCCCGGGGGGATTTCCTCCCGGGGCTTCGCTCCAAGACCTGGCCAAGCCTCGATACGCCCCGGGCCCTGTGTGGATGCACCGCCGATCCCGTGGCGTTAAACGGCAGAGAGGCCGGGCGTTTCGCCCCCAAGCCCTTCGCAGCAACTCCGATGGTTTTGTTTCGAACGAAGGGCATGGCGTATGTCTGTCGAAAATACACAGCAGCTGAAGTACCAGAACAACCTCGAGATGGAGCTGCAGCTGCAGACCTCTCCGCTCGAAGCGGCCGTCACGGTCCAGAGCGATGCAAGTGCCAGCAAGATCAAGATCAAGGATCTGGTCGGCAATGGCGAACCGCAGGAAGACGACGAGCGTGAAGGCACGACCAAGTGGCAGCGCACGACGTTCGACGGCGTCTGGATCCCCAAGCCGAACGAGCTTTACTACGCCGAGATCATCGAGAACGCCGATCAGCTGCAGACCGCGATCGGCCTGCAGGGCGCGGCGACGAAGAACGGCAGCGGTGTCGTCAACCGCGCCAAGACCCGCCGCATCCTGGAAGGTTTCTACGGGAACCGGATCAGCGGCAAGGAAGGCACCACGGTCAATGCCTTTCCGGCGGGCAGCTACATCGACGTGGACACCGGCGCGGCCGCAGCTGCGAAGATGAACACGGCCAAGCTGCGCGGCGCAAACAAGTTCCTGACGCAGAACTACGTGCCCGACGAGGCCGAGCGCTACATGGTACTGACGGCCGACGACAACGACGCACTGCTGACCGAGGTGCCCGCGACGAGCGCCGACTTCACGGCGGCGTACCAGGGCGTGTTCAACAAGGGCAAGATCATGTCCATGCTGGGCTGGAATTTCATCCACCTCGAGCTCGACAATCCGCTGCTCAAGACGGTCCCGGATCTGGCAACCGATGGCAATGGCTACCGCCTCAACCCGTTCTGGGTGAAGCCCGGGCTGGTGCTGAACTTCTGGCAGGCACTGCGTGCCGAGGTCGGCAAGCTGCCCGAACGCCGCTTCATGCCCGGTGTCCTTGCCGGCACGACCTGCGCGGCTTCGCGCACGCAGGAAGGCATGACGGGCATCATCCGCAACGTGAAGGGCTGATTTCAGCGCGGCGGGGTTAGCCCTGCCGCCTGATCTTCGGTGTTCGAATTTTCGGGAGTAACAACACATGGCAGACCATTATGTGGCACAGCAGGTTGGCGTGGCCGATGGTACCGAATTTCCCGCCCAGCGCGCCGATGCGCGCCAGGTGGGGGCCCACAGGCGCACTATCCTGGCGAGCAAGGTCCCCGGCACCGCCTGGGCTTCGGGCGATCGGGTGTATCTGGGCAAGAAGCGCGTGGGTGAGACGATCGTGGGGATCCGGCTGTGCACCGGGACCTCGCTGGGCACCTCCACCGTCGATGTGGGCAATGGCACCACGGCCGACAAGTACGTGGATGGCGCGACCCTTGCCGCGACCGACGTGCCGACCGCGATCGGCCCCAAGGCGTCCACCCTCGACGATGGCGGCGCGGCCGCCGATGAGGAAATCTGGGCGACGATCGGTGTGGCGGCGATTGCCGCGGCCACCGTTCTGACCTTCGAGATCGAGCTTTGCGGGGCCTGAGCGCTTCGTGACGATCTTGCGGCCGGGCGCGCAAGCCGGCCGCCCGGGGGCGCTGCCGCATCGACACCGATAGCGCCCCCGATCTTCCTTCTTCCAGGAGTACCAGGCGATGGCCTTTACCGCATCTTTCGAGATCAAGCTGGGCGCCGGCGACAAGGGCGATGTGACAATCGGCGCCGGCGCGGCCGAGGCGGCGACCGACCAGATGACGCTGAACATCGATGCGACCAAGATGAGCAAGGGCGAGGCGCTGCTGCTGGTCGAAAAGCTGGGCCACGCGATCAGTGCGGCCGACTGGCCGGTGAACGCCTGATAGACGGGAGCCTGGTCCCGTGTCGATCGAGACGGTCATTGCCAACAACGCACTGGTGCACATCGGATCGGAAAGCCGCATCCTGAGCTTGCAGGACGACGCGCACGTGGCGCGTGTTCTGCGCGAGGTGTGGCAGCTGCAGCGCCGTTCGACCATCCGGGACGGCGATTGGAATTTCGCTTCGCGCCGCATCGGGCTGCCTGCCGAAGCAAACGTGGATCCGGGCGAGATCTATCCCTGGGCCTATCGCTATCCCCTGCCGGGCGCATCGCTGCGGCTGATCGAGGTGCTGAGCCCTGGGGTGGGCAGTACCTATCAGGTGGAAGGCAAGTCGGTCCTCGCCAACCAGGCGGGGCCGCTTTTCGTGCGGTATGCGATCGATGTGACCGAGGCGGCTGATTGGGATGAAAGCTTCGGCGATGCCTTCTCCTGGCGGCTTGCCTGGATCTGTGGACGGCGGATTGCCGGGTCCGCGTTCAGCGAGGAAAGCGCCTTTCAGAATTACAGGGACGCGCTGAGCAAGGCCAAGCGCCACGACGTGCGCGAGAACCCGCCGATCGAGCAGGAAGAGAGCAGCTGGATCGAGGCGCGGTTCGGGTGTGAAGGTTCCATGCGGCCCGGTTGGGAAATGAGCTGATGACGGGGTATCGCATCGTCCAGCTGGCGTTCCTGGCCGGCGAGCTCGACCCGCTGCTGGGGGCGCGTGTCGACACCGAAAGCTATCGCTATGGCCTGGAGACTTGCGAGAATTTCGTGCCGGTCAACGAGGGGCCGCTGATCAAGCGTCCAGGCTTCGAGTACATCGGGGATGCCGATGAAACGACGACCTGGCTGGGGGCCTTCCGGTTTTCGATCACACAGGAATACGTGATCGAGTGGGGTGAGGAGAAGGCGCGCTTCTACACCAACGGGGCGCAGATCATCGAAGAAGGAACCGGCGATCCCTACGAGATCGTGACGCCTTATCCGGCTGAGGTGGCATCGAGCCTGTGGACGCAGCAAAGCTATGACCGGCTGTACATCGATCATCCCGACTACGAGCCTGGATCGCTGGTGCGCAGTGACGCCACCACGTTCGCGCACGAGACGAGCATCCTGAGGAACGGTCCGTTCCTGGATGAGAATACGAACGAGGACATCACTGTCACGGTGGCCGGGACGCTGACCGTGGGCGGTGTCGTGACGATCAATGCGAGCGAGGATATCTTTGAAGCCGGAGACGTCGGCGGCTTGTTCCGGATCGAGGCGAAGGATTTCAGCGACATCAAATCGTGGGAAACCAACGTCAGCGATATCGAGGTGGGGGAAATCCTGCGGTCGGACGGAAAAGCCTATACGGCCCAGAGCACCGGGACGACAGGCACGGTCACGCCGACGCACGATGTCGGGAGTGAATGGGACGGAAGCCGTCATGCAAAAGCGGCGGATGGATCCAGCGCGGTGTTCGGTGTACGTTGGGCATATCGCTACGACAGGTACGGCATCGTTGAAATCACGGGCTTTACCAACGCCGGGCAAGTGACCGGCACGGTAAAGCGGCGCTTGCCTGATAGCCTGACCAGCGTGCCAAGCGATTATTGGGCTTTTGGCGCATTTTCGCCCCGACGCGGATATCCTTCGATTGTGCTGCATTGGAACAGCCGCCAGATCCACCTCAAGGATTTCGATATCTATTCGAGTGTCGCGGGCGACTTCGGTGAGGGACGGGTCAACTTCCAGACGTTGGATAGCAGTGGCATCCCCCAGGCGGACCTGGGCTTTCGGCGCACCCTGGCGACCGAAGATCCCGTGCTGTGGGCGACGGCTGACCGCAAGCTGTTGATCGGAACGGCAAGCCGCGAGCTGATGGTGGGTCAGCTCAACACGCAGGAAGCGATCACCGGCGAGAATATCCAGAGCGAAGTCCAGAGCTTCTATGGTTCGGAACAGGTTACGCCGTTGCAGATCGGGATCAGCACGATCTTCGTGGAACGCGGCGGACGCCGGCTGCGTGCGGCCGGATACGATCTGGCGACCGATCGTTATGTCCCGGGTGACCTGACCGCAGCATCGCGCAGCGTGACCAAGGGCGGGATCCTTCAGATGGCCTACCAGCGCATCCCGCATGGCCTGGCCTATGCCCTGCGGGGCGATGGTCAGCTGGTGACGCATCCTGACACGCGCGGCGAAGTGAAAGGCTTTTCGCGAACGGTGTTGGGCGGTGGCGGGCAGGCCAAATCGATCGTTTCTGTTTTGGGCGAAGACGGAAAGACCGACGAGCTGTGGGCGCTGGTCGAGCGCACGGGTGGCGATGGATCGACGCGCAAGGAAATCTGGCGCCAGATGCCCTGGCGCGAGCTGGGGGACGACGCGGCCGAGGGGTTCTATGTCGACTGCGGTACCCGCGCTGAGGCGACTGCCGGGCAGACCGAGTTTACCGGCGCCGTGCACCTGGCCGGTCAGACGATCGTTGCGCTGGCGAACGGCGCTGTGATCCGGAACATTCTGGTCGCGGATGATGGCAGCTTCACGCTGCCGGAAAGTGCAGTTCCGAGCACGCCGTATACGCTGGTGATTGGGCTGCCCTATACCGCGACGGCGACGATGCTGCGGCCGAACGTAACATCGGATGCCGGGCCAAGCCTGGGCCTGAAATATCAGATCAAGAAGGTCATGGCGCGTGTGCTTGAGGCGTTCGGCCTGAAGGGGGGGGAGCTTGGCCGGCCGCTGGAGACGCTGATCCGCAGACCCGGAGATACGCCGATGGGATCGGCCGCTGCGCTGCAATCGGGTGACTTTGGGGAAAATGTGGAAGGTGCCTTCGGGCGGGACGGCCGCCTGACGTTGATTTCGGCAGACCCCCTGCCAGCGATTGTGAGTGCGACCGTGATGCGCGTGGAAATGGACAGCCGCGATGCGTGAGGCGGTGACCCTTTCCCGGCTTGTTCCGCAGGATCTCCTTCAGTTGGAGCGCCAGCCTTCGCAGCGGCTGTTCCTGGGTACGGATGGAACGATTTCGGCCGCGGAGGCGGAAGGGCTGGCAGCGATGCCGCAGGCCTGGTGTGTGCATCGTGGATCGGTGCCCATCGCGTGTTTCGGTGTGAGCGAGCTGTTCCCCGGGCAGCACGGGGTGGCGTGGGCGATGCTGGGCAGCGGGCTTGGCGCGGATCATCTGCGCCTGACCCGCTTCGTGCGCGCGAAACTGGCGGCCTGCCAGCTCAACCGGATTGAGACCTTCGTGCGCTGTGTGGACGTGGAGCACCTGCTGGCGCGATCGCCGCAGCTGGACAGCGGGCACCTGGTGGCGTTGGCGATGCTGAGCCCGACGGCGGAATGTCGCTGGGCCGCCATGCTGGGGTTCCGGCCAGCGCACGTGCTGCGCCGTTATGGCGCGGGCGATGAAACCTACATGATGATGGAGCGGATCCTTCCGCCGCTTCCCTGGGAGGTCGGCGATGCAGTCTCCTGAAATGGCAATTTCCGGCCGGTTGATCCAGGGCATCGGTGGGCTTCGTGCCGGCAATGCGGCAAAGCGTCAGGCGGATGCCCAGGCGCGCGAGGTGGAAAGTGCGGCAGCGGCGCAGGAACTGCGCGTGCGGCGCGAAGCGCGAAAGGCAATGGGCAGGCAGATTGCCGCCAATTTCGGCAACGGTCTGCAGGGCGGTTCGGGATCGGCGCTGGATGCGCTGATGGAGAGTCAGATCAACGCCGAGCTCGACGCGATGACGCTGCGGCGTGAAGCTTCGAGCAAGGCGCTGGCGCTGCGTGCGCAGGGTGGACAGACGCAGACGCAGGGCCAGTGGTCGCTTCTTGAGGGGATGTTCGGCGCGGGCAGTGCGGTTGCGGGCATGCGCGATGACTGGGCGGCGGTGCGGCGGGGCACCACGGCCACAGGGGGGTACTGATGGCGGGATATGAAAGCCGCATCATGCCGCAGGCTGCGACGGTTGCGCCGGCGCCCGACGCGCAGAGCTTTGGTGCGGGGTTTGGCGCGCAACTGGGACAAGCGGGCGACGAAGCGCATCGGCGCGAGGTGCGGCGCTACCAGCTGGAACGCCAGCAGACGGCCGATCAGGAGGCGAGCAGCTTTGCGCATGCCTATGCCCTGCATCGCCAGAACATGGATGGGTTCGTGCAGCAGCTGCGCACGAACCCCACGCGGGCGGACTATGGCGAGCATGTGGCGCAGGTGGAGGAGGCCGACCAGGCCGCGCGCGCGGCAATGCTGGATGGCATCACCGAAACCAGCGTGCGCATGCGGGCCGAACAGCAGCTGGATGATTACCGCGTGCGCCTGGTGGGGCAGGAAGGCGAGTTCGCGGCCGGGCAGCGCGCGGCCAAGACGAGGCTGGATGCGCAGGCGGTCATGGATCTGGGCGCGAACCGGGTTCGGCACGCCGATAATTTCAGTACCTGGACGGGCGAGATCGAGGACTGGCACGGTTACGTTGAGGGGCTCCAGGGCATAACTCCTGCGCAAAAGCAGGCCTTTATCCGGGAGGGCGAGCAGGCTTACACCGTCTCGTTCGTCAACCATCTCAACGATACCGATCCGGCCAGCGCCTTGGCGCAGCTGGATAAGGGGGTGTTTGACAGTTTCCTCTCGGCTGCGCAGATCGATCAGCTGCGCAGCGGTTCACAAGTGGAAATGCGGCGCCTTGAGGCCGCCGCGGCACATGAGGCGAACCTGCAGAAGGCGGCTGCGCGCGAGAGCATCGCGACGCTCAAGGAAAAGGCCAGTCAGGGGATCGATGTTTCGGCCGACCTGCCTGGCGCGATCGCGGCGGCACAGGCGATGGACGATACCTCAACCGTTGCCGAGCTGCAGGGCCTGGCGCGCGACAATGTGTTCGCCCGGACTTGGGGTAGCGCTTCGCCGTTGACGCGTGAGCAGCGGTTGCTGGCGCTGAAGGGCAAGCCGGCGGGTGAGCGGAGCGAAGACGAGCAGGCCGAGCTCAAATGGCTGACCGATAAGAAGAGCTCGCTGGACAGCCAGTTCGATGCCGATCCCGTGGGCTTCGCGGCCGCGACAGCGCCCGATGGTTATGCGCCCCCCGCGATCGTGGACTGGACACCGGCCGAGTTGCAGGCGCGCGAAGCGTGGATGCGTAAGGCATCCGGGGCTTACGGTAGTATGCGCCCGCTGAGCAGGGCTGAAGTTAGCGCATTGCAAGAACGGGCAACCGCGAACGATCAGGGCTACCGAAAGGTCCTGGCGAGTCTTGGCGAGGGGTTTTCGGGTCGGACCGCCATGCGGGCGGTGCGGCAGGTATTGCCTGGGGACAATTTCGCGTCGACGGCCGTGGCGCTTCATCCAGCACTACAGCGTCAGGCGCTGGACGGGCGCGATCTGCGCAAGGCCAATCCCGGGATCCTGAAGCCGCTGGACGACAAGGAAGGCGAGGCGATCGCGGGCCTGAAAGCTGGCTTCCATCAGATGATGCGCACGCTGCCGGCCGGGCAGCGCGAGGGGATCATCGACGTGGCCGAAGCAATTTCAGCCGATGCCTTGGCCAAGCATGGCCTGTTGAGCGACCAGATGACGCGCGCGATGATGCTGCGCACTCTGGACAGTGCATTGGGATCCCGCGGAGAGGGTGCCGCTAAAACGGGCGGGATCGGCTTCTGGGGTGGCCATATGTATCTTGTGCCCGATGGGGTGACCAAGAGTGGTTTCGAGCGCGCGGTGACCAAGGCGCTTTCGGGTGGGGCCACGCCGGTCAATCCCGATGGATCGCCCGCGACCTTGCGCAATGCCGCGCCGGTGGCGATCGGGGGCGGCAAGTACCAGTTCTATGTCGGGCAGCGTCTGGTCATGGCCAGCGGCAACAAGCCTTTCGTGCTGACGGTGAAGCCGTGAGCGTTGCTGATACCCTTGAATTTGATCCCGATCGGGCGAACCCGCAGGGTGCGGCCGATACGCGGCCGCCGCCCGCCTGGTACGATTTCAACTGGGAGGGGACCAAGGCCTCGGCCGAGCAGGCCTATTGGGATGTGCCCGGGCGCAACCGTGAAACGCGCAGCGCCGAGATCATGGCGGCGGCATCGGCGCTGGCGCAGCTGAACGGGCGATCGAGCAACCGGTACATGGTAATCCCCTATGGCGCGCCGGGGGAAATGCCGATCGCCAATGAGGCGGCCTTCTGGTCCGACCTGGCCGAACTGCGCAAGACGCAGCCCGACGCCCTGAGCGACTTCGCGCGCGATCGAGCCGATTACGATGCCAGGCGCAAAATGGCGTTCGCCGAAGGGGACGCCGATCGGGCCGAGCGCATGAAGCACAACGGGTTCCTGGGTAATCTGGCCGGAGGGATGGCTGGCGCCTTCACCGATCCGATCAACCTGGCGACGCTGCCCTTGGGCGGCTTCGGCAAGTCGGCCGCGCAGCGGATCATCACCGAGGGGCTGGTGCAGGCGGGAATCCAAACGGCTGAATTGCCCTTGCTGGCCCTTGAGCGGGACAGTCAGGGGCGAGAGCTGACCGGGCGAGAGGCTGCGTGGTTCGTGGGGATGGGCGGCCTTGGCGGCATGGCTTTTCGAGGGGCTGGCGAGGGCGGCGCCGTTGCCGCGCGCAAGGCCTGGGCGAAGGTGCCTTGGGATGCGAAGGCTGCGCTGGCCTTGCGTTTTTCCGGAACCGGGCGGCAGCTGACCCCGGACCAGATGGCGGCGATCCACGTGACGCTGCGCGATGCGGAGGTGGACGCGACGAGCCCGTTCGTGCGCAGGCACGACGCGCTTGAGGCGCATGGGCGGAAAATCGACGAGACGATTGCCGAACTGGGCCGCGTGCCCGAACCGGCGCGCGCGGGCGCGCCGGGGCAAATGGGAAGCGGGGGCGCGCCTGCGATCGAAACCTACATGCGCAAGGTGCGCGGCCCGGAGAGCGGGGGCGATGACGCGGCGGTAAACCCGTTCAACGGCAAGGCGGTGGGGCGCTACCAGTTCATGCCGGACACCTGGGTAAGCTATTACAAGCGGGCGATCGGTGGGCGGGGCCTGTCGCGCGAGCAGATCCTGGCGCTGCGCACGAACGGCGAGGTGCAGGACCGGGTGATGCGCTTCAAGGTCGCGGACGATGCCGCGTATCTGCGTGGCCATGGTTTCCCGGTGACCCAGGCCAATCTGTACCTGGTGCATTTCGCCGGGCAGGCGGGTGCCCGCAAAGTTCTGACCAATCCGGGAGTGCGCGTTGCGACGCTGCTGGGCCAGGCGGTCGAGGACCAGAACCCGTTCCTGAAGGGCAAGACCGCCCAGGCGATGATTGACTACACCGAGCGGCATATGGGCGGCGCCGCCGGCGAGGTGCGGGCAGGCGATGCCGGGGGCATGATGGATCCGGATGGCGTGATCGCCCGGCCCGAGGCGCTGGATGCGCAGCGCCCGCTGGTCGAGATGCCCGAACTTGATCGAGGGCTGTTTGCCAGTGAGGCGGAGTGGCGCAGGGCCCAGGATGAACTGGATGCGCAGGCACTGGGCATCGACGCTGGGGAACTGCGGCAGGCGCGCTGGATAGAGGCGCGCGACCGGCTGTTGGATGCCCAGGAAGGCGAAGTGCAGGGCGTGCTTTGGCATCCCGAGGTTGGTTCGATCGACCTGAAGTGGGGCAATGCCGACACCGGACTGGCCAAGATCGCGGCCAGACACGGGGAAGTGCTCGAGGATCTCCCTCGGCTGCTGGAAAGCATGGGGCTGAAGAGCCGTTCGGAAAATCGCGTGATCCTGCAGAGCCTGGACCACCGGGCGGTCATCCGCCTCGATTACGATGGAGAGGCGCAGAACTGGTTGCTTTCTGCCTATCAGGTTAGAGGAAAGGCCCCGCCGCAAGCGGACTACCGAGGTGCCAGCGGTGGCGCGCAGGACCGCTCCCCTGCGCTCGGGGCGGATCGCAATATAGATCCGGTCGACCAGATGGACAAGGCCGTTACCCGGCAGATCCTGGATGAGAACACCAGCCCGGTGCGCGTGGGGGACCTGGCCAAGGATGCCTCGCGCGTGCAGCGTGGCTTCCTGATCGATCCGCAAGGGCGGATATTCCAGCTGAATGAAGGTTTCGAGCACGTTGATTTCGGGCGTGCGGCCAGCGCGGAGGAAGCGGCCGGGTTTGCTGCCCTGACGACATATGGCAAGGAAATCGCCTTGCGGCGGGCGGCGCAGCCGACGCCAGCGCAGACCCGGGCTATCGAAAAGCTGACGAAGGCAGCAACGCGCGAAGGGCGCGAGGTGACCGAAGGTGGCCTTCTGGGTGATATCGATACCGCCTATCCGGCTGTGCCTTCGCGGACGGACATCGACAGTCCTGCCATGCGCGATGAGCTTGAGGCCGAAGGCCTGGCCGGGCCGGTTGTTACCGATCGCGAGGCGGGCGCGGCGTTTGACGATCCGCGTGGCGAGGGCGTTGCCCGTGCAGCGGACACGGCCTGGCACGATATACAGGCCGCGCAGGATATGGCGCGCGAGAGTGGAGCGGCGATCGATGAGGCCGAGGCGGCGCTGGCGGCTGTCGATCCGGAGCTGGTCGACCAGATCAATCGCGAGATCGGCGAGGCGCTGGGGGGCGAAGCCTACCAGATGAGCTTCGACCTGGGCGACGGAAAGGGTGAGCGCACGCTGGCCGACATCGAGGCGGAGTTGCGGGCGGACGAGGAAGCCATTGCAACAATCGAGAGCTGCCTGACGCCAGGGCCGATGGGAGGCGGGGCATGAGTATTTCGGTATGCGTGGCGGGGTTGATCGCGGAAGGCAGGATCCCGCAAGGGCAGGCGGCCGAGGCCGACCGGCTTTATGCGCGGCATCTGGCGGGCCTGAGCCGGGACATGCCGATGATGGCGGCCGCTTCGCTGGCGAGCGATCGTACGATTGCGGGGCTGAAGGCGCAGCTCAGCCGCAAGAAGTATCTGGCCGGCCTGGCCGTGCAATCGCGTGCGCGCATCCTGGCCGACATGGCCGGGTTCGACGGAGGCAGGGCGGAAGGCCCGATCGATCCGAGGGCAGGGCCAGCCTTTCTGGCGGCGAGCGACCGTGCGAGTTATTCGAATGTCGATGGGCGGATGCGGGCGGTGCGTGCCCGGGCGCACGGGATGATGAACGAGATCCTGGCGCGGCATTCGACCAATTTGCTGGGCAAGGTGCGCAAGCCGGCCGAGTTGGCCGAGATCGTGCGCGAGCTGTTCCAGGCGGGATCTTCGGGCAGCCTTTCGGCCCGCGAGTTGGCCGACGCCTGGCGTCAGACGGCCGAGATGCTGCGCCAGCGCTTCAACGCCGCCGGTGGGGATATCGGCAAGCTGGAAGACTGGGGGCTGCCCCAGTACCACGATCCGCGCCTGGTGCGGCAGGCAGGATACGACGCTTGGCGCGCGGCCATCAAGGACCGGCTTGACCGATCGCGGATCCTGGACGTGGAGACCGGACGGCCGCTGGATGATGCCGAATTCGAGGATGCGCTGCGCGAGACGTTCGAGCGGATCCGGTCAGACGGGTGGAGCAATCGCGATCCGGGCGTGCAAGGGCAATCCATCCTGGCGAACCGGCGCGGGGAAAGCCGCTTTCTTGTGTTCAAGGGGGCGGATGACTGGATGGAATACCAGTCGCAATTTGGCGCTGCGACCGCGTTTGACGCGATGATGGGACACATCGACGGCATGGCGCGCGATATCGCGATGCTGGAGATCCTGGGCCCCAATCCCAACGCCACACTTGGCTGGCTGAAGGACGTGATCAAGAAGTCCGCGCAGACCGATGCGGCGCCCGACAGCAAGGCGGTGAATCGCGCCGAGGCTGCGCACAAGCAGATGGATCGGCTGATCAATGAGATTACCGGTGCCAGCCAGCGGCCGGAAAACCGGGAGCTGGCTCTCTGGTTCTCCTCATATCGATCTATACAAACCTCGGCCAAGCTTGGCAGCGCAATGCTCTCGGCCGTCACCGACCTCGCGTTCGGGGCGACGACACGGGCCATAAATGGATTGCCGGTAAGCCACATGCTGGGTGACTACCTGAAGCTGTTTAAGCCCGGTTCGATCGAGGACCAGAAGCTGGCTGTACGCCTTGGCCTCATCGCGGACGAGTGGAGCAGCCGCACGGCGGCGCAGGGGCGTTACCTGGGTGAGGAGCTGACGGGCGAGACCTCGCGCCGTCTTGCCGAGGGGGTGATGCGCGTCTCTGGCCTTGCCAGATGGACGCAGGCGGGGCGCTGGGCGCACGGGATGCAGTTGATGGGGGCAATCACCGATGCCCGCACCAAACGCTTCAGTGACCTCGACAAGGGATTTGCGGGCATGTTGGAGCGGTACGGTATCGATGGCGATGCCTGGGATGCGATCCGCAAGACGCCCGTGGAGATTGATCGCGGAGTGGAGTGGATCTTCCCGAAGAACGTGGCGGACCAGGCGCTGGGTGATCGGCTGATGGAAATGGCGGCGCGTGAGGCGGACTTTGCCGTGCCGACACCGGATGTGGCGACGCGTGCGAAGATCAATTCGGTGGCGCCGCGCGGGACCTTGCATGGCGAAATCATCAAGAGCGCAGCGCTTTTCAAGATGTTCGGTATCTCCGTGATTGTCCAGCATGCTCACCGAGCGATGGTTCGCGCTGGCAGTCAGCGCCTCAAGTATGCCGGAGGATTACTGATCGGTTCTACGGTGATGGGGGCGGTCTCGATTTGGCTCGGTGATATTGCCAAGGGCCGAGACCCTCGCAACGCATATGATATTCCCTTCCTGAACGACCGAACGGGTGAACTTGAGCGAAATCCGGGTTTCTGGGGGCAGGCGCTCCTTCAAGGGGGCGGATTTGGCATCTTCGGTGATTTTCTGAAGTCGGCCGATGGCCGTGCAGGGAGTTTGCCGGAAACTATCTCAGGGCCGGTGATCGGCGATTTTTCGAAGTTGATCAATATTCGTAGTGAGCGAGATGCGCTCAAGTTCGTACGCGGACAGATCCCGGGCGGAACACTCTGGTACCTGCGCACTGCGTTCGATCGGGCGGTGGCGGATCAGATCCAGGAAGAGATCGATCCCAACTATCGCCAGGCCTGGCGGCGAATGGACCAGTGGGCCGATGAGCAGGGCACCGATTACTGGTGGGCCCCGGGCGATGCGCTGCCCGAGCGCGCGCCTGAATTTTCCAACATCGCAGGAGATGGCCGATGACGGCGGCAGTCAAGGTTCCCGAGGCGCAGTACATTGAAGATGGCGTGACGCTGAGCTTTCCCAGCCAGTTCCGTTATCTGGATCCTGTCGATCTGGAAGTGGCGCGGATCGAGGACGGTGTGAAAACCGTTCTGAACTTCGAGACACAGTGGACGGCAAGTGATGGTAACAGCGCTGATGGTGGAACGATCACGCTGGCCTCGAGCGTGGCGGGGCAGACACTTCGCATCCGGCGCGCCACTCCGATCAGGCAGCAGACGGATTATGTAGACGGCGGCCGCTTTGAGGCTGAGAGCCATGAACTGGCTCTCGATCGACTTACGCTCATCGCGCAAGATACGCGGATGTTGGTTGACGACATCTTCTTTCGCGGCATCCTGGCCGGAGAAGGGGAGCCCGGCGTTCCCCTCCCCAACGCGCAGGATCGCGCAGGAAAAGGGTGGTTCTTCGACGAGAACGGCGACAACAGCTTCATCAGTCCCGACGATTTTGCTGCACCTGCGGCGGCCGCCGCTGCCGCCGCAGCGGATGCGGCGCTGGAGGCCCAGGGCAGTGCCGCATCGGCTGCGGCAGTCGGAAAATTCTATGACACGATTGCGGAAGGTCTGGCGGCTCAGCCCAACGATGGGGACACCTGGACAACCATTGACCCCGCGGTGAAGTTGCGCAGTTCTGTGGGTGTGTTGACTGGAGAGTTGAACACGCAGCGTTATCTGCGGGCCATCATCACCGACAGTACGGCCGTGCCCGATGGATACCGCCACCTTGGCCCCGTGGCCGATCCGGTGATCCGTCAGGAGGTGGAACTTCGATCGACCCTGGAGCAGTTGGAAATCGTTCGACGCCAGCGCCCGATCTTGAGCGGGTTCAAGTCCCTGCTGGATGGAGTGGTGCCAGCGAATTCGTTGCCGCCTGAGATCACGTTCCACAAGCTGCGTGATGACTACGACGAATGGGCCGCGACCAATGCGATGACCCCCGATGGGCTGCAGCGTAGCCGCTGGTACTTCAACCGGCGCAATGTGGGTGGAACCACGACTGGTGCGCCGGGGCTGTTGTGGATGAGCCGCGTGGATCTCCTGGATGAAAAGGTCGATGTGGTCGCGGCATCCAATTGGGGGGCGGAGCCCATTTCGGAGGGGCAGGCGCCGATTGCTACGAAGGCGACCGGCGACGCGGATAGCCATGCCGGGACCTGGACAGCTTCCTCGACCGTGAATGGCATGGTCGATGTCCGATATTCCAGCGTGTCCGGGGACAAGGCGACCTACACAGTTTCGGGGGCAGAGCGCATTGTCTGGAGGGCATATCATCAAGGGTCCAATTCCGGAGTGTCCCGGGTCACCGTGAAGGAAGCAGGAGTCGAGATTGCGGAGGCTCTCTATGACCTCCCGAGCGATCATCTGGTCCGCAACTACATCTTCAATACCGGCCCGATCTATGTGCCCGTGGCATCCGGCCTGAACAGCACCAGCACCTATACGGTTGAGATCGAGGTCGATGCGTCGAACCCGGCAGGTGGTCGGACCTACGACGGGGGCTTGCGGCTCTATGACGATATCGCTTTCGATGCGGTGGGGCGCCATGGCATTTCCACCGATCAGATACTGGGTGGTGTAACCAGCCAGAAGATGACCTTCGCCGGCGTTGCGGTTGTTTATGCCTTTTCGGACGTCACGGAGATCATCTGGAACTTCGTACAAGATCCGTCCGCCGGGGTCGCCCTCTTCAAGGTGTACGATTCTGCCGGCATCGAGATTTCCGACTATGCGAGTTCGAGCCGGGATTGCTCGGGTCCTGCAGCCCTGGGAAGTGCGATCGTCGCTAGCGGCCTTGCGCGCGGCGACTACTATCTGCGTGTAAAGGTCGGCAAGACCACGAATGGCAACGACCACCGTATCTATGATTTCGGGGCTTCCGGGTATGACGCACAGACGCCGGGAGATGTGGATGTCGATGGCTTCTATTATCGCGGGATGTCGACGACCTATTCCGGGTACGCGTCTGCCGGAAACTCGATCCTGTTTGGAGGTGGCGGCAATATCGAATTCGCCAAGCAGGTGCGCGCAGCCAGCGTGTCCGAGGCTGAATTCGCACTTCAGCCCGATCACTACTACGTCACCGGGGCGCATGAGTACGATAGCAATCCGGTAGACCTGGTGGTGAAGGTCGACGGGGATGAGGTCGACTATGCGGGGGCGACTGCGCCATTCCAGTGGACGGCGCAGGAGCGCGTGGAAGTGGCGTTCAGTATCTTCTATGCCGCCGTTCTGCCCGGCGTTGATCTGCCCGCCGACGCGGCCGAACGGGACGCATACATCAAGGCGAACCCTGTCGGCCGCCTGGATTGGAGCATGATCTTCACGGCGGCCGGCTATTACTGTGGGGTGGTTGATACCGTGCTCGCGGCAGAGGGTATCTTCGACTACCGAAACAACGCCATGATGATGATGGGCCCCACTTCGGACCCGGGTACGGCATTTGGTGACTATGAATTGTCGCGCGACGTCGGCGGTGCATTTCAGACCATGCTGGTGGATGGTTACGGCAAAATCGCAAGCGGGGTTCCTGATGGTGTAGGAATCCCTATCGCCCCGTCCAGTCCCACGAGTGTTTTCTGCAACGACGAGTACGCTGTTGTTGGTCACTGGCTCAATCGGGATGAGGTTCTCTCGAGCCTGGCGGCGTTGGATCCGGCTGCGCAACTGGGCGAATATGGCTTGTACGTCCGCCGTGCTGATGGCCTGCGAAAGCTCTACTCCCTCACGGGCATGGCCGGGAACGGGTATTTTCGCCCGCAGGGACATGCGCTGGAGACGCGTAAGATTTATCGCGCGTACCACGGACAGGCGGCACTTGCCGCAATCGGTGCCGCGTGAACGCGCCATGCAGGAGAAGCGGTTCATGATCTTTGGTGTTGAACCTACCAATCTCGCTCAATGGGGGGTCGCCGGATTGAGCACGGGCGGCGGGATCGGCGCCGCGGTTTGGGGTATGCGGTGGCTGATCGAATTTGCCGGCGGGAGAATGGATAAGCGTGCGGATAGGTTGGACGCCGACATGCGGTTCGTGGTCGAGCAGCTGAAGTCGCAAATCGACCAGCTTACCGAACGGTCGAACGGGATTTCAAACCGCCTGGGCAAAGTTGAGCAGGACTTGGCAGATTGCCAAAAGAAGCACGCAAGCAGTGAAGCCGAAGTCCTGAAGCTCCAGGCAATCCTGCAGGGGCAGGCCGCCTCACGCGAACATGCGCAGCTTATCGTTTCCGCCGAAAGGATGGAGCACATGAAGGAGTCAAAATGACTTATTCGATCAGCAAGGGGATGCTTTACAAGGAAGGCGCGTTGGGGCGTCAGGTGCCGAGCCCGAACCATTCGGGCGCCTACCGCGTCAATCCGACCAAGTTGGTGATGCACTACACCGCGGGCGGCTCGGGATACGGCTCTGCGGCATGGTTGGCCAATCCGAACGCAGGGGCCTCGGCGCACTTCGTGATATGCCGGGAAGGAACGGTGATCCAGTGCGTGAGCGTTGACCGGCGCGCATGGCATGCGGGGAAGTCGCAGTGGGGTGAGCTCACCAATCTCAACAGCTACTCAATCGGGATTGAGCTGGCGAACTGGGGGCCGCTGCGTGACGACGGCACCACGGCTGCGGGCAAGGCGGTCGACTACATCGAAGCTGCGCACAAGAACGGCGGCCGGGTACGCAAGTGGGAGGTCTATCCGCCAGCGCAGATCGTCGCGGCCGAGGCGGTGGCCCGCGCCATCGCGGCCTATCATCCCATCGACGAGATCGTGGGGCACGACGATATCGCCCCGGCGCGCAAGCTTGACCCTGGCCCGGCTTTCGACATGACTGCCTTTCGGAAGGCCGTTCTGGGCCAGGTTCGCGGCAATGCAGCGCCGGAGCGTGGCACGGTAACAGCCTCGAGCCTCAACGTGCGCAGTGGACCAGGCACGACATATCCGGTCGTCTCCGGGCTCTCGCGCGGGCAGAGTGTACCGATCTTGGAGCGCCGGCGCGAGTGGATCTCGATCGCGCCGGGGCAGTGGGTCTTTGGCGAGTACGTGCGGTGAAGCTGCTCAAGGACCTGCTGTACACCAGGGACAACGCATCACTCGACATATCGCGGCTTTCGTCACTGCTGTCGGTGGTAGCCTTCTGGGGAGGCGTCTTCTGGCTGCTGGCCACCAAGGGCGAATTCGATCCTGTCCAGACCGGTACGGGTTGCGCGGCTATCTTCGCCGGTGCCGCGGGCTGGATCCACTTTCGCCAGAAACATGAAGGGCCCAGGCCGTGAGCATTCTGATCCCGACCTGGGTGAGGCTTGTCATGGCTGGAACTATCACGGTTGTAACATTCGGTGCTGGGTGGACCGTTCGCGATTGGAAGCGCGATGCGGAAGTTCTGGCGAGCATCGAGGATGCGGCAGCGCAAGTCAAAAAGCAGACCGACCGAATCGATGTGGCCGCTGCAACCTATGAAAAGGAGCGAGCCGATGCAGATGTTCGATCAACGGTGCGAGAAAGTACGATCCGTGAAATCTACAAGGATCGTCCGGTTTCTGTGGACTGTGCCGTTCCTGATGTTGCTCGAAGCGTGCTCGGGGACGCCGTCCGTGAGGCGAACGCCCGGGCTGCAGGCCAATCTGCGGCAACCGTGCCAAGCCCTGCAGCCGCCACCAGCGCCGTTGATAGACCCTGAGCGGGGCGTGTGGGAAAATGGTTTGATTGCGGCCTATGGCGACTGCGCGGCACGCCATCGTGCAACGGTCCAAGCGTGGCCGAAGTAGCAATGAGATTGTCGGTGTGGAACTGAATGTTGGAATTCCAACATTCGAAATGTTGGAATGATCTGCCTAAATCGTTGAAAACGGTGACGGGTCCACCATGGGTCGTTTTCCTAGAACTCCTCTGACGCCTCAACGTCAGGTGGGGGCCATGTACGTCGGACCACGGTCCGGGCAGGGACAGCCCCCTAGGATTGCTTATAGCCTCAGGGATGTTCGAACGGCTCGTGCCGGGCAGATCCCGTCGCGCGCCTAATTAGAGATCCTTTGCCGCATCCTCAAGTGGCGTCTCGAGCAGGTCGGCAAGTTTTTCCATCTTTTCGGCAATCCGCGTGAGGCGCGCTGTCTCTTCCGGATCCGGGGCAGGGGGCTCGGTGTCCGCGGGAGCGGGTGTCGCGGTGCCTGCGCTGCGCTTCAATTCGTCGTTCTCGTCTGCGAGAAGGAGGGCGGCGAACAGAAGCATCCGCGCTTCCGATAGCCCGCGCGCATTGGCGGCATCGACCTTGTCGGCGATGACCTTGCCGAGCGCGCGGACATGCTCTTCCTCCCCCGGGCCACAGCCGACGAGGAAGTCGCGTCCGCCGATGACCAGTTCGACGTTGTTCATGGTGCGCTTCCTTCGATCAGCGTATCGAGCTCACCCAGCGTCTCCTCGACGCGGGCGCGAAGCGCGCCGTGGCGCTGGAGGAGAGCGTCCTCCGCGCGCAGGCGGTGCGCACAGGCGCTCTCGATGCGGGCAAGGGCGGCTTCGATCCGGGCAAGGGGGGAGGCGTCGGGGGCCTCGCCCGTCTCGGCGGACGGCGCGGGCAGGACAGTTTCTGTCTCTTCCATGGTGTCTCGCTATCGCACTTGTCGCAGAACGCAATCGTCTCGGCGCGTTTGTTCACAAGCCAGCCTGTATCGCAGGGCAATTGTGCGCATGTCCAGGATTGGGCTGGACGGCGCATTTCCGGGGTGCTGAACTTGACGACGGTGCGGCCTGCCCTAAAGGGGGTCGGCAAGTCCGAATCATAGTGTAATAATCCGTTTTCCGGAGCCAGTCTGATGACCCTTGCCCCCGCCCGCCTCGCGCCGATGGCCAATGCCATTCGCGCGCTTTCCATGGACGCGGTCCAGGCGGCGAACTCTGGCCACCCCGGCATGCCGATGGGCATGGCCGACGTTGCCACCGTTCTCTACGCCAAGCACCTCAAGTTCGATCCGAAGAACCCGCAGTGGGCCGATCGCGACCGCTTCGTGCTGTCGGCGGGCCACGGCTCGATGCTGATGTATTCGTTGCTGTACCTCACCGGGTACGAGAGCCCGACGATCGAGGACATCCGCAACTTCCGCCAGATGGGCAGCCCTTGCGCGGGCCACCCCGAGAACTTCCTGCTCGAAGGCGTGGAGTGCACGACCGGTCCGCTCGGCCAGGGCCTGGCGATGGCGGTCGGCATGGCGATGGCCGAGCGTCAGCTTAACGCAACCTTCGGCGATGACCTCGTTGACCACAACACCTGGGTCATCGCGGGCGACGGCTGCCTCATGGAAGGCATCAACCACGAGGCGATCGGCCTCGCCGGCACGCTGGGCCTGGGCAAGCTCAAGGTCCTGTGGGACGACAACGACATCACCATCGACGGCAAGACCGGCCTGTCGACCTCGGAAGACATCCCCGCGCGCTACCGCGCTTCGGGTTGGGACGTCTTCGCGTGCGACGGCCACGACTTCGCCGACATCGAGCGTGCGCTGGCCGAGGCCGCGGCTTCGGACAAGCCTTCGCTGGTCGCCTGCAAGACCGTCATCGGCAAGGGCGCGCCCAACAAGCAGGGCGGCTCGGGCGTCCACGGCTCGCCGCTCGGGGCGGACGAGATCGCGGCAGCGCGCGAAGTCCTGGGCTGGAGCGCGGAACCCTTCGTGATCCCCGAGGACATCCTTGCCGACTGGCGTTCGCTCGGTGCCAAGGGTGCCGAGGCGCGCGAAGCCTGGGAAGCGCGCAAGGTCGCGAACCCCGAGGCGGCCGAGTTCAGCCGCCGCATGGCCGGCGAACTACCGGACACCGAGGAAGTCGCCAGGACCTTCGCGGGCTGGCTGGAGGGCGATGCCAATGTCGCCACCCGCAAGGCTTCGGAAAACTGCCTCAACGTGCTCGCTCCGGCGCTGCCCGAGATGATCGGCGGTTCGGCCGACCTTACCGGCTCGAACAACACCAAGGCCAAGTGCCAGGAGCCGTTCACGGCCGAGAACTACGCCGGTCGCTACGTCTATTACGGCATCCGCGAATTCGGCATGGCCGCGGCGATGAACGGCATGGCGCTGCACGGCGGCGTGATCCCCTACGGCGGCACGTTCCTGATCTTCTCGGACTACTGCCGCAACGCGATCCGCCTTTCGGCGCTGCAGCAGGTCCGCGCGATCTATGTGCTGACCCATGACAGCATCGGTCTTGGCGAAGATGGTCCCACCCACCAGCCGGTGGAACAGGTCATGTCGCTGCGCCTGATCCCGAACCTCAACGTCTTCCGCCCGGCCGACGTGATCGAGACGGCGGAGTGCTGGAACATCGCGCTGCAGACCCAGGAAACGCCCTCGGTCCTCGCGCTGACCCGCCAGAACCTGCCGCAGCTGCGCACGTCGGGCGAGATGCTCTCGGCGCGCGGCGCCTACACGCTGCGCGCGGCGGAAGGGGACCGCAAGGTCATCCTCATCGCCAGCGGTTCGGAAGTCGAGCTGGCCTGCACCGTGCGTGACGAACTCCAGGCCCAGGGCATCGGCGCGGACGTCGTCTCGATGCCGTGCATGGAACTCTTCGACGCGCAGGAAGAGGCCTACAAGCACGAAGTGCTGCCCCACGATCCCTCGATCCTCAAGGTCTCCATCGAGGCCGGCACGACGATGGGTTGGGAGCGCTACACCGCGACAAGCCGCAATGGCGGCCTCAATATCGGTCTGGACCGTTTCGGCGCGTCGGCCCCGGCCCAGGACCTGTTCGCTCGCTTCGGCTTCTCGGCCGCTTCGATCGTTCCCAAGGTCCTCGAAAAGCTTAGCGTCTAAGGAGGAGATTTGAATATGGCGACCAAGGTTGCGATCAACGGTTTCGGACGTATCGGGCGTCTTGTGGCCCGCGCTATTCTCGAACGTCCCGACTGCGGTCTGGAACTGGTCTCGATCAACGACCTGGCCGACACCAAGTCGAACGCTCTCCTCTTTGGCTTTGATACCACGCACGGGCGCTTCCCGGGTACGGTCGAGGCCGGTGAAGGCAAGATCATCGTCAACGGCAAGGAAATCGCCGTGACCGCCGAGCGCAACCCGGGTGACCTGCCGCACGCCGCGCAGGGCATCGACATCGTGCTCGAGTGCACCGGTATCTTCCAGTCGAAGGAGGCCTCGCAGCCCCACCTCGACGCCGGTGCCAAGCGCGTTCTGATCTCGGCTCCGGCCACGGGCGTCGACAACACCGTCGTCTTCGGTGTGAACCACGAGACGCTGACGGCCGACCACATCGTCGTGTCGAACGCCTCGTGCACCACCAACTGCCTGGCGCCCGTTGCCAAGGTGCTGAACGACACCGTCGGTATCGAGCGTGGCTTCATGACCACGATCCACTCGTACACCAACGACCAGCGCATGCTCGACCAGATGCACAAGGATCTGCGTCGCGCCCGTGCAGGGGCCGCCAACATGATCCCGACCACCACCGGCGCTGCCCGTGCGGTCGGTCTCGTGCTGCCGGAACTCAAGGGCAAGCTCGACGGTTCGTCGGTGCGTGTCCCGACCCCCAATGTTAGCCTCGTCGACCTGTGCTTCGTGCCCCAGAAGGACACGACGGTCGAAGAGATCAACGCGGCGCTCAAGGCGGCTGCCGAAGGTCCGATGAAGGGCGTTCTCGCCTACACCGACCAGCCGCTGGTCTCCTCGGACTTCAACCACTACCCGGCCTCGTCGACCGTCGACAGCCTGGAAACGGCGGTCATGGAAGGCAAGTTCGTGCGCGTCGTGTCGTGGTACGACAACGAGTGGGGCTTCTCGAACCGCATGCTCGACACCGCAGGAGCGATGGCGAAGTTCCTCTGAACGAGATGTCGGCTCACGGCACGCTCCAGGGCATTGCGCGGCGAACGCGTTCGCGTGCGCCCATGGAGACCGTGCCGCAGGCCGAAGTGACAATCGCCGCGGGAATCCAGGGGGATTCCCGCGGCGTTGCACGTGAGGGCAAGGTTCCGCGCCGCCAGGTGGCGCTGATCGAGGCCGAAAGTTGGCAGGCGGCGATGGACGAACTCGGGCTCATGCCGGGCATGGAACTGCCCTGGTACGCGCGCCGGGCGAACCTGTGCGTGGCGGGCCTGCGTCTCCCGCGCGAAGCGGGCCGCGTGCTCGCGATCGGGCCGACCTGCCGGATCGAGACAACCCTGGAATGCGATCCATGCAGCCGCATGGACGAGATAGCGCCCGGGCTCATGGCCGCGCTGACGCCGGACTGGCGTGGCGGCGTGCTGGGCCGGGTCATACGCGACGGACCCGTCTCCGTCGGTGACGAGGTGAGGATACTTAGATGAGCGCTTTCAAGACTCTGGATGACCTTGGCGATGTGGCTGGCAAGGTTGCGCTGGTGCGCGTGGACCTGAACCTGCCGATGCAGGACGGGCTCGTGACCGACGCGACCCGCATCCGCGCCGCGGTGCCCACCATCAACGACCTTTGCGCCAAGGGCGCGAAGGTCCTGTTGCTCGCACACTTCGGCCGCCCCAAGGGCGAGCGCCACTCGCAGATGTCGCTCTCGATGGTCGTGGGCGCGGTCGAGAAGGTGCTGGGCAAGGAAGTGATGTTCGTGCCCGAGATCGCCGGTGATGTCGTCGCGCAGACGGTGGGTATCCTCAAGGGCGGCGATGTCGCCATTCTCGAGAACACCCGCTTCTGGAAGGGCGAGGAAAAGAACGATCCCGAACTGGCCAAGGCAATTGCGGCCAACGCCGATTTCTACGTGAACGACGCCTTCTCGGCCGCGCACCGTGCGCACGCCACCACCGAAGGTCTCGCCCACGTGCTTCCCGCATATGCGGGCCGTTCGATGCAGGCCGAACTCGAAGCGCTCGACAAGGCGCTGGGCGCGCCGGAGAAGCCGGTGGCGGCGGTCGTGGGCGGCGCGAAGGTCTCGTCCAAGCTCGACGTGCTCAAGCACCTTGTCACACAGGTCGATCACCTGATGATCGGTGGCGGCATGGCCAACACCTTCCTTGCCGCGAAGGGCGTGGACGTGGGCAAGTCGCTGTGTGAGCACGATCTACTGGACACCGCCACGGACATCCTCGCCAACGCCGAGGCGAGCGGGTGCACCGTGCATCTGCCCTACGAGGTGGTGGTCTCCAAGGAATTCGCGGCCAACCCGGAATCGCTGCGCACCTGCAACGTGCACGAAGTCGCCTCTGACGAGATGATCCTCGATGCCGGGCCGCTCGCGGTCGAGGCTCTGGCCGACGCGCTCAAGACCTGCCGCACGCTGGTCTGGAACGGCCCGCTTGGCGCCTTCGAGATGGAGCCCTTCGATGCCGCGACCGTCTCGCTGGCCCGCACGGCCGCTGCGCTCACCATCGAGGGCACGCTGACGTCGGTCGCGGGCGGCGGAGACACGGTCTCGGCTCTGAACCACGCTGGAGTGGCTGAGGACTTCTCGTACATCTCGACCGCGGGCGGTGCTTTCCTGGAATGGATGGAAGGCAAGGAACTGCCTGGCGTCGCGGCGCTCTCGGCCTGACAGGTCCGGGCCGCGAGGAACATCGCGGCCCATCATTCTGCGCTGCAGCGAGGGTGGAGGGCAAGGAAGCCGGATCCACGAGGAGGCGTGATCCGGTCGCTCGGCTCTCGGCATATTGGCTATTCGCCGTAACCTGGCCCCCACCCACCCCGGTGCGGAGGTATTGTATCCTCGCGATACATGGTTGCACCTTTGCCGCAGTTGCGAATTTCTCAGGCGGGCTCTAGCCTGCCATCCACACGACGCATGACTTGAGGAGGAGTTTTATGCAGGTTTCGGAAATGACGGCCAAAATGGCCGACGGTGACGGTTTTATCGCCGCGCTGGACCAGAGCGGCGGGTCGACCCCCAAGGCGCTCAAGGGCTATGGCATCGAGGACGATGCCTGGGCCTCGGAAGAAGAGATGTTCGGCCTCATCCACGAGATGCGCAGCCGCATCATCTCCTCGCCGGTCTTCACGGGCGAGAAGGTCATCGGTGCGATCCTGTTCGAGCGCACGATGGACGGCACCGTGGGCGGCGTGCCGACTCCGGCCGCGCTGATCGCCAAGGGCATCGTGCCCTTCATCAAGATCGACAAGGGTCTTGAGGACGAGGCCAACGGCGTGCAGCTGATGAAGCCAATGCCCACGCTCGATGCGCTGCTCGAGCGTTCCAGCGCGCTCGGCGTCTTCGGCACCAAGGAGCGTTCGGTGATCCACTCGGCCAACGCCGAAGGTATCGCCGCCGTGGTCAAGCAGCAGTTCGAAATCGGCGCGCAGGTCATCTCGCACGGCATGATGCCCATCATCGAGCCCGAGGTGAACATCAAGAGCGAGACGCGCGCGGATTGCGATACGATCCTCTGCACGGAAATTCTCAAGAACCTCGACGCGCTGCCCGAGGGGCAGAAGGTCATGCTCAAGCTCTCGCTGCCGGTCGTGCCGGGCACGTTCGACGCGCTCGTCGATCACCCCAAGGTTCTGCGCGTGGTGGCGCTTTCGGGCGGTTTCTCGCGCGACGAGGCCTGTGTTGAACTGGCCAGGAACAAGGGCATCATCGCCAGTTTCAGCCGCGCGCTTCTGTCCGAACTGCGCGCGCAGATGAGCGACGACGAATTCGACGCCGCGCTCGGCGAGGCGATCGATGCGATCTACAAGGGCTCGACCCAGAAGGTCGCGGCGGCTGCCGCAGCCTGATCTCCGCCGCGGCGTGCTGGCCGCGCCATGACGGAATAGGCGGGGCGCTTTCCTCTGGGAAGGCGCCCCGTTTCGTTTCGGTTTGGCCCATGTCGCGAGGCGCTTCCCTTGGAGAGCGGATTTTCCTAAGGGACAGGTCATGACCGACGACACCGATATCGAACGCGAACCTACGCAGCTTTACCTGATTTCGCCGCTGGAGGTGGGAGGCGACTTCCCCCAGCGCCTGGAGCGTGCGCTCGACGCTGGAGAGGTCGCGGCTTTCCAGTTTCGCGTGAAGGATATCGACCAGCATGAGGCGGTGCGTCTGGCTGAGCCTTTGCAGGCGATCTGTGCCGCGCGGGGCGTGGCTTTTATCGTCAACGATTCGATCAGCCTCGCCAAGCGCCTCAAGGCCGATGGCGTGCATCTGGGGCAGGACGACGACACCGTCGAGGAAGCGCGCAAGGCCCTGGGCACGGATGCGCAGATCGGGGTGACCTGCCACGACAGCCGTCACCTCGCCATGGAAGCGGGCGATGCAGGCGCGGATTACGTTGCCTTCGGAGCTTATTTCCCGACGACCACGAAGGAAACCAAGCACGTCGCGGGCACGGACCTGCTCGAATGGTGGCAAGTCATCTTCGAGATTCCGTGCGTCGCCATCGGCGGCATCACGCCGGAAAACTGCGTGGATCTGGTCCGCAAGGGCGCCGACTTCATCGCGGTTTCGGGCGCAGTCTGGAACGGGGATGAGGCTGAGGCTGTGGCCGCGTTCACCAAGGCCATTGCCGAGGGCATGGCCCCGGCCTGATCGGCTATCCCGGCGTGCAAGGCCGATCAGGTCATGTGCGCTGTGCCCTCCAGGATCCGCCGCACCAGTTCGGCTTTTCCGCGCACGCCCAGCTTGGCGTAGATGCGCTTGGAGTAGTTGCGCGCCGTCTCGACGGTCAGGCCCATGGCCTGTGCGGCTTCGGCAATGCTGAGCCCTTCCGATAGTTTCAGCGCCAGTTCGGCCTCGCGCGGGGGCAGGGCGTGCAGGGCGGTGAGGCGGGCCTGGGCGTCGTCTGACGGCGCGTGGGGGAGGGCGAAGACGGCGAGAAAGCGCGCCGTGGTCGCTGGGGGCGGGTCATCGTCCAGCGCGATGCGTTGCACGAGGGCTTCGACCCGCGGGGAATCGCTCAGGAGCACAGGCCGCGGCGCGGCTGCCTTATCCCGCGCGAGCTCGTCGATTGCGCTGAGCAGTCCGCGTTCGGCTGGACGCGCTAGGCCAAGGAGGCGCTCCCCTCTGCGTGGAGGCTGGCCGTAAGCCGCGCTCCACCATGTCTGTGTTTGCGCACTGAGGTCGACGAGGCGGCCGTCGGCATCGAAGGTCATCCAGCCATTTCCCGAGCGCGCCATGCCGGCCGCGTTGATCCGGGCACTGTCACGCGCGGCGTCGAGATCCCGTCCCGAGCGCAGCGCTTCGGCAACGTAGGGCGCAAGATTTGACAGCAGGGCGCTGTCGCTCGCGCTGCAGGGGCTCGTGCGGGCAAGCACCAGCCAGGCATCGAGACCGGGATCGGCGAGGATACGCACGATCCGCTCGTCGGCCAGGCCAAGGTCGCGCAGTTCGCGCCAGCGCTGAGCCCTGAGCACCGGGTCGTGATCGACCAGTTCGCCCAGGGCGTAGACGCGGCCGGGACGCAGGCTGTCGTAGTGGGCGCGGTCGAGGTCGAACAGCGCCGAACTGCCTGTGACTGGGCTTCCGGTCGGAAGAGGATCTCCCGCGTGAAACTCGGTGATCGGAGCTTTGCCGAGGTCGCCCTGGCGCGTGAGAAGGGCAATATAGCGCGCGCCGGTGCGCCGCCGCAGGCGCTCCAGGAACGTGGAAAAGCGCGGCGTTTCGCGCATGGCCCCCAGCAGCGGGAGCAGCAGATCTGTCTCGTCGGAGCTTGTCAGGGCCATACCCTCCCATATGGGAGGTTCGCGCCGCTGTCATCCCTGTAGGTTCAGGCTATTCCCGTCCCCAGGCGCTGTCGCCCGGGGGACGCGCACGGCTCGAAGAGGGAGTTCGATGAAGAAACTGACGCATCTTGAAAGGCTGGAAGCGGAAAGCATCCAGATCATCCGCGAGGTCGCCGCCGAGGCCGACAAGCCGGTCATGCTCTATTCGGTGGGCAAGGACAGCGCGGTGATGCTCCACCTTGCGCGCAAGGCCTTCTATCCCTCGCCGCCGCCGTTCCCGCTACTCCACGTCGACACGACCTGGAAGTTCAAGGCCATGTACGACCTGCGCGACAAGATGGCCGAGATGTCGGGCATGGAACTGCTCGTCTACAACAACCCCGAAGCCAAGGAAAAGGGCATCAACCCCTTCGACCATGGCTCGCTTCACACCGACATGTGGAAGACCGAAGGGCTGAAGCAGGCGCTCGACAAGTACGGTTTCGATGCCGCTTTCGGCGGGGCCCGCCGCGACGAGGAAAAGAGCCGCGCCAAGGAGCGCATCTTCTCGTTCCGCACGTCCTCGCACGGCTGGGACCCGAAGAACCAGCGCCCCGAGCTGTGGAACCTCTACAACGCGAAGAAGGCGCGCGGCGAATCGATCCGTGTCTTCCCGATCTCGAACTGGACCGAGCTCGACGTGTGGCAGTACATCCGCCTCGAGAACATCCCCATCGTGCCGCTCTACTTCGCTGAGAAGCGCCCGACCTTCGAGTGGGAAGGTGGCCTGTTCATGGCCGATGATCCCGAGCGCCTGGAAAAGGTCCTGGGCTACATGCCCGAGATCACCGAGAAGTCGATCCGCTTCCGCACGCTCGGCTGCTTCCCGCTGACCGGCGCGGTCGAGAGCGAAGCCTCGACGCTGACCGAGGTCATCCAGGAGACGCTCCTGACCACCACCAGTGAGCGGCAGGGCCGCGTGATCGACAAGGATGCCGGCGGTGCCGGTATGGAAGTCAAGAAGCAGCAGGGGTACTTCTGATGGCCGATATCGAGACCAAAGAGTCCGCATACGTCGTCGACAAGCTGATCGCCGAGGACATCGACAGCTATCTCGACCAGCACGAACACAAGACCATGCTGCGCTTCATTACCTGCGGCAGCGTGGACGACGGCAAGTCGACCCTGATCGGGCGCCTGCTCTACGATTCGAAGATGATCTTCGAGGACCAGCTCGACGCGCTCGCCAACGACTCCAAGAAGGTCGGCACGCAGGGGCAGGAGATCGACTTCGCGCTCCTCGTCGACGGCCTCGCCGCCGAACGTGAGCAGGGCATCACCATCGACGTCGCCTACCGCTTCTTCAACACCGAGAAGCGCAAGTTCATCGTCGCCGACTGCCCGGGCCACGAGCAGTACACGCGCAACATGGTGACCGGCGCCTCGACCTCGGACCTCGCCGTCATCCTGATTGACGCGCGCAAGGGCGTGCTCGTCCAGACGCGCCGTCATAGCTACCTCTGCAAGCTTCTGGGCGTGAAGAACATCGTCCTGGCCGTCAACAAGATGGACCTCGTCGACTACAGCCAGGAGGTCTTCGACAAGATCCTCGCCGACTACCGCGAGTTCGCCGAATCGATCGGCATCGAGAACTTCACGGCGATGCCGATCTCGGGCTACAAGGGTGACAACATCACCACGCTTTCCGAGAACACGCCCTGGTACAAGGCCCCGGAATACGCCGGTGTTCCGCTTATCGAGCACTTGGAGACCGTCGAAGTCCTGACCTCGGACGATGCGGACAAGCCGTTCCGCATGCCGGTGCAGTGGGTGAACCGTCCCAACCTCGACTTCCGCGGCTTCTCGGGTCAGATTGCGACCGGCGTGGTCAAGCCCAAGGACAAGATCCGCGTCCTGCCTTCGGGCAAGACCAGCACCGTCTCCAAGATCGTCACCTTCGATGGCGAACTGGAAGAGGCCGGGGCCGGTCAGTCGGTGACGATCTGCTTCGAGGACGAGATCGACTGCTCGCGCGGTTCGGTGATCTCGGTCGCCGATGCGCCGCCGCAGACCGCCGACCAGTTCGAATCGACCTTCGTGTGGATGGCGGACGAGGCGATGGTGCCGGGCCGTGCCTACTGGATGAAGATCGGCACGCAGATGGTGTCGGCCTCGGTTGCCGAACCCAAGTACGAGATCAACGTCAACACGATGGAAGAGCTGGCGGCCAAGACGCTTGAGCTTAACTCCATCGGCGTGGCCGAGATGACGACCGACAAGCAGATCGTCTTCGAGCCCTACACCGAGAACCGCCAGCTTGGCGGCTTCATCCTGATCGACAAGATGACCAACGCGACGGTCGCGGCGGGCATGATCAACTTCAGCTTGCGCCGTTCGCAGAACGTCCACTGGCAGGCGGTCGACATCAGCCGCACGCAGCACGCCGCGCTCAAGAACCAGAAGCCGGCCGTGCTGTGGTTCACGGGGCTCTCGGGTTCGGGCAAGTCGACGATTGCCAACATGGTCGAGAAGAAGCTGCACCGGATGAACCGGCACACCTTCCTGCTCGATGGCGACAACGTGCGCCACGGTCTCAACAAGGACCTGGGCTTCACCGAGAGCGACCGCATCGAGAACATCCGCCGCGTGGGCGAGGTCTCCAAGCTGATGACCGATGCCGGCCTGATCGTGATCACCGCGTTCATCTCGCCGTTCCAGGCCGACCGTGAGCTGGTGCGCGCGATGCTGCCCGAGGGCGAGTTCCTCGAGGTCTTCATCGACACGCCGCTCAAGGTTGCCGAAGCGCGCGACGTGAAGGGCCTCTACAAGAAGGCGCGTGCCGGTGAGCTCAAGAACTTCACGGGCATCGACAGCCCCTATGAAGCTCCGCGCAATCCTGAAATCCGCATCGACACGACCAAGCTTTCGCCTGAAGAGGCGGCGGACCTGATCGTCGACACGCTGCTGGGAGACGTCTGATGACGATGACCGACGGCGACCTTGCGGCGCATCTCGCCAACGTTGCGGGCAAGATCCTCATCGAGGTGCGCGAATCCGGCATGTTCGAGGGCAAGTCCCTCGGCAAGGCCGGCGACCAGACGGCCAACCAGTTCCTCGTTCACGCGCTGCGCGAGCAGCGCGCCGAGGACGGCCTTCTCTCCGAAGAAGAGAAGGACAATGCCGAGCGTCTCGCCAAGGAGCGCGTGTGGATCGTCGACCCGGTCGACGGGACACGCGAATATGGCGAAGCGCGCGCCGACTGGGCGGTCCATGTCGGCATGGCGGTGAACGGCGTGCCGACCCTGGGCGCGGTCGCGCTGCCAGGGGCCGACATGGTGCTGCGTTCGGATCAGCCGGGTGAAATCCCGGCTGCGCCCGAGAAGCTGCGCATGGTGGTCAGCCGCACGCGTCCAGCCAAGGAAGCGACCGGCGTGTGCGAGGCCATCGGCGGCGAGCTCGTCCCGATGGGCTCGGCGGGCGCCAAGGCCATGGCGATCCTGCGCGGCGAAGCAGACATCTACCTGCACTCGGGCGGCCAGTACGAGTGGGATAGCTGCGCGCCCGCAGCGGTCGCACTGGGCTGGGGCCTTCATGCCTCGCGCATCGATGGCAGCCCGCTCGTCTACAACCAGGAAGACGTCTACATGCCCGACCTGCTGATCTGCCGGAAGGAGCATGCCGAGATGGTGCTGGAGAAGGTCAAGGCCTTCCTCTGACACCCATGTCCACGAAAACGTGAAAGGCCCGTCCCGGGATGCCGGGGCGGGCCTTTCACGATTCGGATGGGGCGCGGCTCTGCGGCTCTGTCCTGCCGGGATCAGCTCTCGCTGGCGTTGGCGTGGATGCGGTCCATGAATGCGCACATCTGTTCCAGTTCGCCGTCGCTGAAACCCTTGAAGAGCTGGGCCTCGTTCTCGGTCGCGGCCTCGCCCAGAGCGGCGAGTACCGGGGCGGCTGCCTCGGTCACGTAGACGACACGCGCGCGCCGATCGTCCTCCTTGGCGCGGCGCTCCAGCAGGCCTTCCTGGCACAGCTTGTCGATCAGCCGTCCGGCGGAGGCTTCGGACATGTCGAGATATTCGGAGATGCAGCGTTGGGTCGAGCCGGGGTAGCGTGCGACAATCGCGATCATCGTCCATTGCGAGCGGGTGGCCTGGAGTGAAGCGGCCTTCCGGTCGAAGGAATTGCGCAGCAACCGGGCGAGGACGGAAAGGCGGATGCCGACCTGCCGCTGCAGCGAATCTGTCTCTGTAAACAGCGATTTCATGGTCTTGCCGGTGCTGGCATCCGGCGCATTCGTGCTCACGTCTCGTTCCTCGTAGTCGCGCATCGCCCGCGCAGGTCACAGGGGACGTGCCCCGTGGTGAAAGGCGGCACGCATGGTGCATCGCCGCCCATCGCGTGTCGCGCACGCGGGGTCAAGTGGACGCGCGCTGCGCCGATTGCATGGGCGGGTGCCTAGTTTGCGGCCTCGTCGGGGCGAGGCTGGCTCACCCACTCGCCGCCGAGTACGCGGTAGAGCGTGATGCGGTTGACCGCGCGGGCAAGTCGCATGCCCACTTCGGCCTGCCGCGCGGCATAGAGGCTGCGCTGGGCATCGAGGTTCTCCAGCGAACTGGCCATGCCCTGCCGGTAGGTCGCCTCGACGAGGCGCGCGTTGTCGGCGGAGACTTCGGTGAAGTTGGTGGCCGCATCCAGCCGCTCGGCGATGGTCCCCTGGTCGGCGAGCGCGTCGGCGGTCTCGCGAAAGGCGGTCTGGATCGCACCTTCGTAGGTCGCCAGCGCGGCGTCGCGCTGGGCCTTGGCAACGCCGACATTGGCGCTGCGGCCGCCCGCGTTGAAGATCGACCATTCGCCGTTGCCGCCATAGCTGGTGGAGCGCGACGCCTCGTCGAAGAGACCGGAGAGCGACTGCGCGGCAAAGCCGGTCAGAGCCGAGAGCGAGATGGTGGGGAAGAGCTGCGCGCGTGCCACACCGATGTTGGCGTTGGCCGCACGCAACGAATATTCGGCCTCCAGCACGTCGGGGCGGCTGAGCAGGATGGTGGTATCTGCGCTGGCCGGGACTTCGGCAAGCGCGGCGTTGACGCGGGTGATGCTGCTCGGAAGCGTGCTTTCGTCAAAGTCCGCGCCGACGAGCAGGCGAAGTGCGTTGACGTCCTGGGCGAGCGCGGTCTTCTGGGCAGCGAGGTCGCTGCGCGCGGTTTCGAGCACCTGCTGCGCCTGGCGCAGTTCGCTGCGGGCCGCGATCCCGCCTTCAAGCCGTGCCTGGGTCAGGCGTACGCTTTCCCCAGCGATCCGTGCCGTGTCCTCGGCAATGCGCAGCAGTTCGCGGTCCGCGGCGTAGGTGGCCCAGCCTTGCGCGATGTCGGCAACGAGGCCCAGCTGTACGGTGCGCGCGGCCGCTTCGGTCGAAAGCGCGGTGTTGACCTGCGCGGCGGTGGCGTTCTTGAGCCGGCCGAACAGGTCGAGTTCGAAATTCGAGACGCCGCCGCGAAGGGCGTAGGACCAGCCGTTGAGGCCGAAGCCGCCGCCGGTCTCCTGGTGGGTGGCGGATGCGGTGGTGGCAAGCGCCGGGAACTGGTTGGCCCGCGTTACCTTCACTTGGGCTCGGGCCGCTGCGATATTGGCCGCCGCGACCCTGAGGTTGCGGTTGTTCTCGAGCGCCTGTGCGATCAACTCCTGCAGCGCGGGGTCCTCGAAGACCTCGGCATAGGTGAGCGGGCGGGGCTCGGCGCTCACCGTGTCACGGTAGGCTTCGCCGTCGGGCCATGTCTGAGGCACCGGGCTGTCGGGCTGGACGTACTTGGGGGCCATCGAACAGGCGCCCAGCAGGGCGGCGCTAAGAAGGGCGCTCGTGCGCCTCAGATGCGTGCGGACGATGCGCGTCGATGGCCTCATGCCGCGTCTCCTGCGTTGGAGGCCTTTTTCTCGCGACGCGTTTCGAGGCGGGCGCGGGCGGCGGCGAGGCCGTCGCGTACGCTGCGGCGCACGATCACGAAGAATAGCGGGATGAAGAAGATCGCAAGAATCGTCGCGGTCAACATGCCGCCTACGACCGAGGTGCCGATGGCGATGCGGCTGTTGGCGCCCGCACCCGAGGCGGTCGCGAGTGGAATCACGCCGAAGATGAAGGCGAAGCTCGTCATCAGGATCGGGCGCAGGCGGATGCGCGCGGCCTCGACCGCGGCCTCGATCACGCGCATGCCCTGACGCTCGGCGTGTTCGGCAAATTCGATCATCAGGATGGCGTTCTTCGCGGCGAGGCCCATCGTGGTGAGCAGGCCGATCTGCAGGTAGACGTCGTTCTCGAGCCCGCGCAGCGTAACCGCAAGGATCGCGCCCAGAAGGCCCAGCGGAATGATCAGGATCACCGCAATCGGGATCGACCAGCTTTCATAGAGCGCGGCAAGGCACAGGAACACGACCAGCAGCGAGAGCGCATAGAGCAGCGGCGCTTGCCCCGAGGAGAGGCGCTCCTGATAGGAGGAGCCCGCCCAGGCGACCGAAATGCCCTGGAACTGGTGCGAGAGCTCCTCCATCACGTCCATCGCCGTACCCGAGCTGACCCCGTCGGCGGGCGTGCCCGAGAATTCGTAGGCCATCAGGCCGTTGAAGCGTGAGGTGGAACTGGGCGCGGTCGACCAGCTGGTTTTCGCAAAGGCGGAGAAGGGCACCATCTGGTTGTCCGAGCCACGCACGAACCACTTGTAGAGGTCTTCCGGGCGCGAGCGCGAATCCGCCTCGCCCTGCACGTAGACGCGCTTCACGCGACCCTTGTCGATGAAGTCGTTGACGTAAGTACCACCCCAGGCGGTCTGCAGCGTCGAGTTCACGTTGGCGGGCGTCAGGCCATAGGCCGTGAGCGCGGCAATGTTGTTGTCGACCTTGAGCGTGGACACCTCGGGAAGGTCGGAGAGGCGCACGCTGGAGAGACGCTCGTCGGCCTGGGCGGCAGCGAGCAGCTGGTCGCGGACTTCCTGGAACTTCTCGCGAGTCAGGCCCGACTGGTTCTGCAGCTCCATGGTGAAGCCCGAGGACTGACCGAGGCCGCGGATCGCACCCGGCACGAGGACGAAGACCTGGGCATTGCGCAACTTGGCAAAGGCCTGGTTGGCGCGCGCGACAATCGCGGTCGCGGCCTGGTCGGGGCGCGTGCGCTCGGACCAGTCGCGCAGGCGGATGAAGCTGGAGCCGGCGTTCTGGCCCGATCCGCCCGGACCGCCGCCCGAGATGGCGAACAGGCCGGTGATGTTTTCGGCTTCTTCCTTGAGGAAGTACTGCTCGACGATATGCTGGATGTCCTGGGTTTCCGAGAGCGGCGTGCCCGAGGGCAGGCGCCACTGGACCATGATGTCGCCCTGGTCCTCGTTCGGGAGGAAGCCGGTAGGCAGGCGCTGGAACAGGAAGAAGGTGCCTGCACAGATGAGGGCGAAAAGTGTGAGCCAGCGCCACTTGTGGGCGACCACGGTCTCGACCTGACGCGCGTAGGCATCGCTCATCCTGTCAAACGAGCGGTTGAACCAGGTGTGGAACTTCTCCCAGGCGCGCGCGAGCCAGGGCAGATGACGTTCGGTCCAGGTCTTCTTGCGGTCAGGGGCCCGGTTCTTGCCCTTGAGAAGCTGCGCGCACAGCGCCGGGCTGAGCACGAGGGCAACAAGCACCGAGAGGACCATGGCCGCTACGATGGTGAGCGAGAACTGGCGGTAGATGACGCCGGTGGAGCCCCCGAAGAAGGCCATCGGCAAGAACACGGCCGAAAGCACGAGGCCAATCGCGATCAGTGCGACCTGGATTTCCTTCATGGATTCCAAGGTCGCATCGCGCGCGCTCATGCCCGGATTTTCCTCGAGCAGACGCTCGACGTTCTCGACCACGACGATGGCGTCATCGACGAGGAGGCCGATGGCCAGGACAAGGCCGAACAGCGTCAATGTGTTGAGCGAGAAGCCCATGAGGTAGAAGATGGCAAAGGTGCCCAGCAGCACGACCGGAACGGCAATCGCCGGGATCAGCGTCGCGCGCCAGCTCTGCAGGAACACGAACATGACGATCACGACGAGGATGATCGCCTCGAACAGGGCCTTTTCGACCTCGTCGACCGAAAGCTGGATGAACTTGGTGCTGTCGCGGCCGTATTCGAACTCGATGCCCTCGGGCATGTTCTGCGCGAGTTCCTCGACCTTGGCCTTGACCCGTTGCGCGGTGGCAAGGGCGTCGGCGCCCGGCGAGAGTGAGACGGACAGGCCTGCGCCCGGGAAACCGTTGTAGTTGGTGACGACCGAGTAGCTTTCCGCGCCCATCTCGACACGGCCAAGATCCCCCACCGTGACGGTCGAACCGTCGGGGTTGCTCTTCACCACGATGGCCCGGAACTGTTCGGCGGTCTGCAGGCGCGAGCCGGCGGTGACCGTGGCGGTGAGGGCCTGATCGTCCGGTGCGGGCAGATCGCCCACGCTGCCTGCGGCCACTTCGGTGTTCTGGGCCTGAATCGCCGAGACGACGTCGGCCGGGATCAGCGAGACGGCCGAAAGCTTGCGCGGATCGAGCCAGATGCGCATCGCGTGGGGCGCGCCAAAGACGTTGACCTCGCCCACACCCTCGACGCGTGAGAGCGGGTCCTGGATGTTGGAGGTGAGGTAGTCGGAGACGTCCTGGTTGGAGCGGTTGCCGGTCGAATCGTAGACCGAGACGACCATCAGCTGGTCCGGGTTCGACTTGGTAACGCGCACGCCCTGCGCCTGTACGGCCTGGGGCAGGCGCGAGAGCGCGGACTGGACCTTGTTCTGGACCTGGACCTGCGCGATGTCGGGATCGGTGCCCTTGGCGAAGATCGCGCTGATCGAGGCGCGGCCTCGGTTGCTCGACTGCGAGCTGAAATAGAGAAGTCCGTCGATGCCGGTCAGGTTCTGCTCGATGACCTGGGTGACGCTGTTCTCGATCGTTTCGGCCGAGGCGCCGGTGTAGGTCGCGCTGATGTTGACCTGGGTCGGCGCGATGTCAGGGTACTGTTCGTTGGGCAGGAACATGAGCGCGCCGAGCCCGGCGAGCATGACCACGATGGCAAGCACCCATGCGAAGATGGGGCGGTCGATGAAGATCCGTGACATGGGGGCTTAGCGCCCCTGCCCGGCAGGCTTGGGGCGTTCGACCGGCTGCGGCTGCGAAGCGGCCACGGCCTTGACCGGCATGCCCTGCCTGAGGCCGTTGAGGCCCTGCACGATGATCCTGTCGCCCTTCTTCAGGCCCTTGGTGACGACGAAGAACTCCTTGTAGGTGCGCCCGGCATCGAGGTTGCGGCGCACCGCCTTGCCGTCCGGCCCCGCCAGCATGACGTATCCAGTCCCGTCGAAGTCGCGCTGGACGGCGCCCTGGGGAACGAGGAAGGCACCCGGGTTGCGGGCCTGGTCGAAGATGGCGGTTGCGAACATGCCGGGCAGCAGCAGTCCTTCGGGATTGGGGAACTGCGCGCGCAAGGTGACCGTGCCGGTGTCCTGGTTGACGGTCACTTCGGAGAACTGGACCCGGCCGGGCAACCCGTAGTCGGTGCCGTCGTCGAGCTGGAGGCGCACTTCGGTGCTGCCGGGCTCCGCGCCGCCCTGGCTCAGCTGACGGCGTAGCGCGATAAGCTCGGAGGCCGACTGCTGCATGTCGACGTACATCGGGTCGGTGCGCTGGATCACCGCCATGGGATCGGCCTGGCTGTCGCTGACGAGTGCGCCGACGGTGACGAGGTTGCGTCCGATGGTGCCCGAGATCGGGGCAGGGACGGTGGAGAAGCGCAAGTTGACGCGCGCGGTCTCCAGCGCGGCGCTGGCCTGCGCGATGGCGGCCTGTGCCACGCCTGCATCGGCCTTGGCGTCGGTGTAGTCCTGCCGGGCGACAGCTTCCATCTCGGCAAGCGGCTTGAGGCGCGCGGCGCGGGCCTTGGCGGATTCGGCGGTGGCCTTCGCGCTGGCGAGGTTGGCTTCCGCTTCATGGACGGCCGCGCGGTAGAGGCTGGGGTCGATCTGGTAGAGAGGTTGCCCGGCCCGGACGGTGGAGCCTTGCGTGAAGTAGATCTTCTTGATGACGCCGGTTACCTGCGGGCGCACTTCGGAGGTCTCGTAGGCGACCGTGCGTGCGTTCAGCGATACCGGCATCGGTACCGTGCTCGGCTTGGCCTCGATGACCCCCACTTCGACTTCGCGCCCGCCCATTCCGGGCCCTGCCTCTTGCTGCGAACAGCCGGAAACCGCGACACTTGCGAGCATGAGGGCCGCAAGTGCCGGTTTGCAATGGTGGAAGGCATGCGAAAATGGGGAGTAGTACAAGCCGGTAACCTCAGTCGCGGGGAATGCGCCGTATCGAAAGAATTGTAGCGCAGTGCAAGCACTTGTGGACGCTGTGCGACAATTTGTGACGACTGAATTCGGCGTCCGAACAGAATATTCCCGCGTATCAGCCGTTTGCGGCGAAATGCCCGCTCTGGCGCGGTGAGAACTTGCGGCAGTTACCGTGTGTCGGAGAAGCCGTGCGGTGCGGAAATGCCCCGCATTCGGGAGCTTTCGGGCGGGGCTGGCCGAGCCTGGGGCCTGTGTTCTTGCGTGCCCGTGCCGAAACAGCGGAGGTCTGGAGGAGGAGGAGCCGCCTCGGGCACGGGCACGCGCGCCGCGTGCTCCCGGGAAGGGGGGCGCGACGGATTGCAGTCTCGAAGGGGCGAGGCTGCAAGCCAAGTGAAAAGCGCTTCACATGGGCGCGTTGTTCCAGCTTGCAGGAGTGTCGGTCGACATCAAGGTTGCTGAAAAGCTGAGCCTGAAATTTTGGTTGAGGAGCCGACTTACCTGCACTTGTCAGGTTTTTAGCGTTGCACCAGCTTCATGGGAAGTGGTGCCCGAGGGCGGATTCGAACCACCGACACTGCGATTTTCAGTCGCATGCTCTACCAACTGAGCTACTCGGGCATCTTCATGATCGGGGTTTTCGTTTACCGCCGATCAGCTGGTTGCGGGCCTATGAAGAAGGGATTGATTCGTTGCAAGCCCTAAATTGGCAAGTTTTTTCAATCTTCGTCCTGATCCCCGGAAAACGGGGCCAAATCGCTTGAAGAAAGATCGGGAGGGCCCGGCAGGGCATAGCCGCCATCGAGCCATTGCAGCAGGTCGCGGTCCCGGCAGCGCTTTGAACAAAAGGGAGAATGTTCCTCGGACCGGGCCTTGCGGCAGATGGGGCAGGTGCGTTTGGGAGTCGTCATGATGCGACGGCCTGCGCGAAACCACCGCCAAGGGCAAGGCCATCGTCCACGCTCCAGCGCAGTGTGCGGCCGGTGCGGCGGGCAAGTTCCTCTTCCCATTCGGGGCGTATCGCGGCGCGCACCGTGCGCGAGGCACCAAGAAGGAGGATGCCCGGCTCGCTGACCGCTTCGGCCCGGCGCAGCAGCAGACGTGCCCCGGCGCCGGCAGGATCGTTGTGCACGCGGTGCAGCAGGGAGGGGCCCTCGCAGCGGGCGACAAGTTGGACGAAGCCAAACCCGTTCATGGCCGTGGACTGGTGGGGCCAGTGGTCCAGCGCTTCGGCCAGGGCCGTATCGACGGCGCGGCGCTCGTCCTTGCGCTCGAGGGAGGGGAAGTCGATGCCGATCGCCCCGTTGAGATCGAGTTGCCCGATGCACGCGGCGATTGTCGGGACGGCGGCCATGGCCAGCGTGGCTGGGGGAAGGGCGCCGTCGATGTCGATCAGCGTCATCGCCGGAGTCGGGCTGACAAGGAGCATGCCGCCGGGAAAGGGGATCTGTCCGTCGAGCGCCTGAAGCACGAGCTCGGGCCAGGGATCGTCCGGGAAGCGGCGCACCTGCTCGAGGGCAAAGCCATCGCGTTCCAGTTCCTCGCGCGGCGTGGGCGGCGGGCAGGGCGCCTTGTCGGTCGGGCGCACCTGCATGCGCTTGACGCGGCTGCCTTCACGGATGGCGCTGCGTGTCACGACAACACGTAAGGGGGCACCCTCGCTGGCGCTTTTCTCAAGCCCGTCGATCAGAGCTTCTTCGCCCGAGGGCAGGCGCACGGTGCCGCGCCGGGAACCGGATTGGCGCGCGACGAGCCTGGCCTCGAGGATGGCGCCCGCGCGCGTCTCGCCGGGGAGGAACAGGCGCGCGGCCAGGACCTCGCCATCCTCGACAAGGACGGCGCGTGTTTCGCCGATGCCGTCCTCGATCAGCCAGCGCGGCATCGAAATGTCAGGTGAGGGGGAAGCCGGCGGCCTTCAGCAGGGCGCGGGCTTCGAACAGGGGCAGGCCGACGACAGCCGAATGGCTGCCCTGGATCCAGGCGATCAGGCCCTCGGCACGGCCCTGGATGGCGTAGCCACCGGCCTTGCCGTCCCAATCGCCGCTGGCGATGTAACCGTCGATTTCCTCGGCGGTCAGGGGTTTGAAGCGGACCACGGTCTCGCTCAGGCGCTCGTGCAGCGTGCCATCGGGATGGCGCAGGGCAATCGCGCTGAGAACGCGGTGGCGTCGGCCCGAGAGCAGCTTGAGGCAAGCGCGTGCGGTCGCCTCGTCCTCAGCCTTGGGCAGGATGCGCCGTCCGCAGGAGACCACGGTGTCGCCCGCGAGGATGTGCGCGTCGCTGTCCGGGATCGCCAGCGCCTTTTCACGCGCCATGCGGCGGGCATATACACGCGGAAGTTCGGCCTTTGCGGGCGTCTCATCGATGTCGGCGGCGCAGATCTCTGCGGGTGTCACCCCGAGCCGCGCGAGCAATTCGCGACGGCGCGGGCTGGCAGAGGCCAGGACCAGGCGCGGCGCGGGCGCCGCGTCAGCAGTCTCGGTCATGGCAGATCAACTGGGTGATCAGGACGAGTAGCCGCCGGGGCCGCCGCGTCCGGGCATGAAGCGGTAGGTGATACGGCCCTTGGTCAGGTCGTAGGGGGTCAGTTCGACCAGCACCTCGTCGCCCACCAGCACGCGGATGCGGTTCTTGCGCATCTTGCCTGCCGTGTGGCCGAGGATCTCATGGCCGTTTTCCAGTTCGACGCGGAACATGGCGTTGGGCAGCAGCTCAACGATGCGGCCGCGCATTTCGAGAAGTTCTTCTTTCGCCATTGGCGATCAATATCCAATCGTTTTGTAGGGTGTTTGCGGCGCGACATAGCCATCAACCGGCCAAAATGGAAGCCTTCACGCAACAAGAAGGCCAATCGGGACTTATTGGCCTGTCGCAGGACCCACAATTTGCGACAAAGTGATACCGCGCGAAGGCTTGTCGAAACACATCCGAAACGGCAGCAGGACGTCACAGGGAGAGGCCGAATTTCTTTACGGAGACAGTGTTTGCGACTGACCTACCTTCTGGCCCTGGCCACCAGTGTTTCGATGCCGGCACTTGCCGCCGCCCAGGACATGTCGGTCCCTCCGGGCAGCGCGGCCACGAATACGGACGACGAGGAAGAACTCGGCGGGGCGCTCGGTTCCGATGCCGTTATCGGCAACGAGATCATCGTGACGGGCCGCAGCGTGCTGCCCGGCGCTGTCGATACGCCTTACGAGCCGATCCAGACCTTCGAGGAAAGCGACATCGCGGCTTATGGCGCGTCCTCCATCGCCGAGCTGCTCGACGCGATCTCGCCCCAGACGGGAAGCGGGCGTGGGCGCGGCGGCGGGCGTCCGGTGATGCTGGTCAATGGCCTGCGCATCACCAGCTGGCGCGAGATGCGCAACATTCCGCCCGAAGCCATCCGGCAGATGCAGGTACTGCCCGAGGAAGTGGCGCTGCAATTCGGCTATTCGGCGGACCAGCGGGTGGTCAACCTGATCCTCAAGGACAATTTCGCGGCGGGAACCGGCGCGGGCGAATACAACCGCCCGACGCGCGGCGGCTATGACAATTATGAGCTGGAAACCGGCATCTTCAGCGTGTCGGGCCCGCGCCGCTATAACCTGTCGGCCAAGCTCACCGAAACCTCGATGCTGACCGAGGACGAGCGGGGCATCGCGCGCGAGCCGGGCGAGATGCCGACCGTGGCGGGCGATCCCGATCCCCGCCGCTTCCGCAGCCTTGCGGGCGACGAATCCGAACTGGAGATCAACGGCACCGTCACGCAGGGCCTCGGCGAAGGGGGCATGAACGGCCAGATCACCGGGAACCTTGCCTATACGCGCACGGTCACCAATTCGCTCTCGGGCCTCGACACGTTCACGCTGAGCGACGGCGCGGGCAATTCCGAGATCCGCACCTATGACGATCCGCTTGCGCAGCGGGTCTCGACCGATCTGTTCGAAGGCGGTCTGGGCTACAACCGGCAGATTGACGGCTGGCAGCTCAGCATCACCGGCGACGGCGCCTACACCGACACCGCGACCCAGGTGGACCGCCGCCGCGACACGAGCGGGATCGAGGCCGATGCGCTTGCCGGTGAGCTCGACATCGCGGGTGCCTTGCCCCAGCTTCCCGGTCCGGGCGTCGACTTCGCGCGCAACCGCACGCTGGCGCTGACCTCGCTGGCCACCTTGTCGGGCCGTCCGGTCAGCCTCCCGGCGGGGGATGCGAGCCTGACGCTCAAGGCCGGGTACAATTATTCGCGCACGCTGAGCGATGACACCCGCAGCGAGTTCGACACCGTGCGCCTGACGCGCGGCGATGTCTCGGCGGGCGTCAACCTGGCACTGCCGCTGACGAGCCGGAACAACTACTTCCTCGATGCCATCGGCGATCTCTCGCTGAACCTGGGCGCCGGGATCAACCACCTCTCCGACTTCGGTACGCTGACCAACTGGACTGCGGGCCTCTCCTGGTCACCGACCGAGACGCTGACGCTCCAGGCGACGTACCTGGGCGAAGAGGCCGCGCCCACGCTCTCGCAGCTGGGGGCGCCGCAGATCGTGAACTACAACGTCTCGGTCTATGATTTCACCAATTCGACAACGGCGCTGGTGACCGCGACAAGCGGGGGCAATCCGGATCTCCTCAAGGAGAAGCGGCGGGACATCAAGCTCTCGGCCAACTGGCAGCTGCCGTTCCTCGACCGTTCAAACCTGGTCCTGGAGTATTTCCGCAACCGCTCGGATAACGTCTCGCAATCGTTCCCACTGCTGACGCCCGCCATCGAGGCCGCCTTTCCGGATCGGGTGACACGCGACGAGAACGGGTCGCTCATTGCGATTGATCAGCGCCCGGTGACTTTCGACAAGGTGTCGAGTTCGAACGTGCGCTGGGGCTTCAATATCAGCGGTAGCCTGGGCGCCACCGAGCCTCCTTCGGGAGGTCCCTCGGCGCGCTCTCCCAATGCCGATGCCCCCCGCGGGCCGGGCGGTCCGGGAGGTCCCGGCGGCGGGCGCAACTTCGATCCGGCCCGCTTCGAGGCGATCAAGGCGGCGCTGTGTACAGAAGGGCAGGAGCCCGACCTTTCCGCGCTGCCCGAACCGATGCTGGCGCGTTTGCGCAAGGAAGACGGCTCGATCGACAAGGAACGCCTCGCCGCGATGCGTGAGCGGATCTGCAATTCGGACGGTCCGCCGTCGCGCACCGGAGCGGCGGCTGTGCCCGCGTCCCCCCCGCCCGCGCGCCGGGGACCTCCGGGAGGGCGTTGGAACCTCTCGCTCTACCACACCTGGCGTCTGTCCGAGGACGTGCGGATCGGTCCGAACAGCCCCGTGCTCGACCAGCTGTCGGGCGAATCGCTGGCCGCTGGCGGCACGCCGCGCCATTCGATCGAGGCCGAGGGCGGGTTCTTCCTCAATGGCAACGGCGCGCGCCTGAAGGGCGAATGGAGCGCACCCGCACACGTCAACGGGACCGGCGCGCCGGGCAGCTCGGACCTGCGCTTTGGCAGTACGTTCGAACTCGACCTGCGCATCTTCATGGACCTGGGGGGCAAGGAAAGCCTGGTTCAGAAGATGCCCTTCCTCAAGGGTTCGCGCCTCTCTTTCACGGTCGATAACATCCTTGATTCGCGCCAGAAGGTGACCAATGCCGGAGGCGAGATCCCGATTGCCTACCAGCGCGGCTACCGCGATCCGCAAGGGCGCGTCATCGGTATCGACTTCCGCAAGCTGTTCTGAGGGCAGGCTCCGCTTAACTGCGGATAGGACGCGGACGGGGCTGGAGAAGCGCCGTCCGTGCCCCTATCTGGAGGACATGTCGCGAACACCGGCCGGAACTCCGGAAACTCCCCAAGGCACCGAACGCTTCAACGAGGATCGGGCCACCTCCACCGTGCGCGGGTCGGACAAGCCTGACCTCGAAGCCGGTGTCGAGGTGATCCGCGATACCGTGCGCACGCTGCCCACGCGTCCGGGCGTCTACCGCATGCAGGATTCGCGCGGCGAGGTTCTCTACGTCGGCAAGGCCCGCGTCCTACGCAACCGCGTTGCCAACTACACGCAGTGGGAACGCCTGCCCTCGCGCCTCCAGCGCATGGTCAGCCAGACCCGCTCGATGACCATCGTCACGACCAATTCCGAGGCCGAGGCGCTGCTCCTGGAAGCGCAGCTCATCAAGCGCTTTCGGCCCGCCTACAATGTGCTGCTGCGCGACGACAAGTCGTTCCCCTTCATCCTTTTGCGTGCCGATCACGACTATCCGCGGATCATGAAGCACCGGGGCGCGCGCAAGGCCAAGGGCAATTACTATGGCCCTTTCGCCAGCGCGGGATCGGTCAACACCACGATTAATGCGCTTCAGAAGCTCTTCCTTCTAAGGAGCTGTACGGACAGCTTTTTTGCGCGCCGTGACCGCCCCTGCCTGCTCTACCAGATCAAGCGCTGCTCGGCGCCATGCGTGGGCCGCATCGACGAGGCGGGGTATGCGGAACTGGTGCGCGAAGCGAAGGACTTCCTGGGGGGCAAGTCCAACGCGGTGCAGCGCAAGATCGAGGCGCAGATGGCCGAGGCGGCCGCAGCGCTCGACTTCGAGCGCGCGGCCATGCTGCGCGACCGCCTGCGCGCGGCGACCTTCATCCAGGGCAGCCAGGCGATCAACGCCGAAGGGCTCGACAGCGCCGACATCTTCGCGATGGCGGTGAACAATGGGCAGGTCGGGATCCAGGCCTTCTTCATCCGTGGCGGGCAGAACTGGGGGCACCGCGCCTTCTTCCCGACGCACACCGAGGGCCTTTCCGACGAGCAGGTGCTGCAGAGCTTCCTCACCCAGTTCTACGAGGAAGTGCCGCCGGCCAAGGTCATCCTCGTCGACCGCGAAATTCCCGAGAACGACCTCCTCTCCGAAGCCTTCCGCGAACTGGCCGGGCACAAGGTGGAAATCTCGGTGCCCCAGCGTGGATCGCGCCGCCGCCTTGTCGAGCAGGCGACGCGCAACGCCGTGGAGGCCTTGGAGAGACGCCTGGCCGAACGCGGCACGCAGGCCAAGGTCATGCGCGAGATGGCCGAGTTCCTGGAACTTTCTGAAATCCCGCAGCGCATCGAGGTCTACGACAACTCGCACATCCAGGGCACCAAGGCGCTGGGCGCGATGGTCGTGGCGGGGCCCGAGGGCTACATCAAGAACCAGTATCGCAAGTTCAACATCCGCGAAGCCCAGTCGAACGACGACTATGCGATGATGCGCGAGGTCATGACCCGCCGTTTCGGCCGCGCAATGGAAGAGGACCCGGACCGCGAAAGCGGCACCTGGCCCGACCTCGTCCTGATCGACGGGGGCAAGGGGCAGATGAGCGCGGTCAAGGAGGCTCTGGAGGAGCTGGGCGTCGAGGACGTGACGCTGATCGCCATTGCCAAGGGCCCGCACCACGGGCGCGAGGGGCGCGAGGTGTTCCACTTTCCCGACGGGCGCGAGAAGATGCTGCCGGTCAATTCCCCGGTGCTGTTCTACCTTCAGCGTCTGCGCGACGAGGTCCACCGCTACGTCATCGGGGCGCACCGCGCCAAGCGCAGCCGCGCCATCACCGCGAGCCCGCTCGACGAAATCCCGGGCATCGGCCCGGCGCGCAAGCGCGCGCTGCTGCTGCATTTCGGGACAGCAGGCAAGGTGCGCGCGGCGAGCCTGGAAGACCTGCAACGCGCGCCCGGTGTCAGCGCGGCCGTGGCGCGCACGATCTACGATTTCTACCACCCGGGAGGGTGATCGGCAGGTCGCTCCGTTAACCTGAGGCCAGCGCGGCAAGAAGCAGGAGCGCGACGATGTTGGTGATCTTGATCATCGGGTTCACGGCCGGTCCAGCGGTGTCCTTGTAAGGGTCGCCCACGGTGTCACCGGTGACGGCGGCCTTGTGGGCTTCGGAACCCTTGCCGCCGAAGTTGCCGTCCTCGATGTACTTCTTGGCGTTGTCCCAGGCGCCGCCGCCCGAGGTCATCGACAGCGCCAGGAAGAGGCCGCCGACGATCACGCCCAGCAATAGCGCGCCAAGCGCGGCAAAGCCGTTCTCCCGCCCCGCCACCAGCGTGATCGCGAAATAGACCACGATAGGGGCCAGCACCGGAAGCAATGAGGGCACGATCATCTCCTTGATCGCGGCCTTGGTGACGAGATCGACCGTGCGCGCATAGTCGGGGCGGGTCTGGTGGGTCATGATGCCCGGGTTCGCCTTGAACTGCGCGCGCACGTCGCGCACGACATCGCCCGCCGCGCGTCCGACGGCGGTCATGCCCATCGCGCCGAAGAGATAGGGCAGGAGGGCGCCGAGCAGCAGTCCGACAATGACGTACGGGTTCTCCAGACTGAAATCGACGGTGAGCTCGGGAAAGAACTCGCGCAGGTCCGTGGTGTAGGCGGCGAAAAGCACCAGCGCGGCAAGCCCTGCCGAACCGATGGCGTAGCCCTTGGTGACGGCCTTGGTCGTGTTGCCCACCGCATCGAGCGCGTCGGTCTTGGCGCGCACGCTGTCATCGAGCCCGGCCATCTCGGCAATCCCGCCTGCGTTGTCGGTGACAGGCCCATAGGCGTCGAGCGCCACGACCATGCCCGCCAGCGCCAGCATGGCGGTCGCCGCATAGGCGATCCCCAGTAACCCTGCGATCTGGTGGGCAACGATGATCCCGGCCACGATCAGCAGGGTGGGGAGGGCCGTCGCCTCCAGGCTGATGGCAAGGCCCTGGATGACATTGGTGCCGTGCCCCGTGACCGAGGCCTTGGCGATGGACTTGACGGGGCGAAAGCTGGTGCCCGTGTAGTACTCGGTGATCCAGATGATGAGCCCTGTGATGGCAAGGCCGACCATCGCGCTGTGGAACAGGTCGAAGCCATGGACTTCGCGTGCGCCGACCTGGAACTCGCTTGCCATGCCGCCCAGGGCGTAGGAGATCGCGAGCCAGATCGCTGGGATCGAGAGCACGGCGGAGACCAGGAAGCCCTTGTACATGGCGCCCATGATGTTGGCCTTCCGGCCCAGCTTGACGAAGAAGGTGCCCACGATCGAGGTGACGATGCAGGCCCCTCCGATAAGCAGCGGAAGCGCCATGAGCGAGGGGAGCTGCGGGCCGACATCGCCCAGCAACAGTGCGGTCAGGATCATCGTCGCGCCCACGGTCACGACGTAGGTCTCGAACAGGTCGGCGGCCATTCCGGCGCAGTCGCCCACGTTGTCGCCCACGTTGTCGGCAATGACGGCAGGGTTGCGCGGGTCATCCTCGGGAATGCCGGCCTCGACCTTGCCGACAAGGTCTGCGCCAACGTCCGCCGCCTTGGTGAAGATCCCTCCGCCCAACCGCGCGAAGATCGAGATGAGCGAGGCCCCGAAGGCCAGGCCCGTCAGGCCATTGACAACGCTGCGGTCTTCGCCGCTCCAGCCATGTCCGGCAGGTCCGGTGAGGTACCAGGAGAAGACGGCAATCGCGAGAAGCGCCAGGCCCGCCACAAGCAGCCCGGTGATCGCGCCTGCCCGGAAGGCGAGGGTGAGGCCCTCCTGCAAACCGTCCTGCGCGGCCGAGGCGGTGCGCACGTTGGCGCGCACCGAGATGGTCATGCCGATGAAGCCCGCGGTCCCGGACAGCACCGCGCCGATCACGAAGCCGGTCGCCGAAATCGCGCCCAGTGTCAGGAAGAGGATCACGGCCACGACCACGCCGACGATGGCAATGGTGGTGTACTGGCGTTTGAGGTAGGCCTGTGCGCCTTCCTGGATAGCGGCGGCGATTTCCTGCATGCGGGTGTTGCCCGCATCGGCGCCGAGCACGAACCGGCTGGTGACGAAGCCGTAGATCAGCGCCATCCCACCCAGGGCGATTGCAATCGTGAGTGCATTCACGCGATTGTCCCCTTCCCACTGTTATTATCGTTCTTGCGGCGGGTTTCTCCCGCTCAGGAGCTCTCAGAGCTACGCCTGTGCCGGGAAACTGGCAAGTTGCTTGTCAGGGGAGGTGGTCAGTGCTCGTAGCCAAGGTGGGTCGGAAGGGGGATTTCCGCACCCTCGCAGGTCAGGTGCAGACCCGCATCTGCGCCAATCGTGCCGAGCGCACGAACCGCGCCGCCCATGGCCTTGGCGATGGCTTCGATGTGGACGGTGTTTTGCGCTGGTGCGGTGAAGAGCAGGACGTAGTCATCGCCTGCACAGGCCGCTTTCATGCGGGCCTCGCGCGTGGTTCCGGCAAGGGCCGAGTACGCCGGAGACAGCGGCATGGCGCCAAGATCGATCCGGGCGCCGACGGCGCTGGCCGCAGCCAGGCGAGAGAGGTCGACGAGGAGGCCGTCTGAAACATCCATCATCGCATGAACGTAGGGCGCAAGCGCCGGGCCCAGCGGGGTGAGGGGCATAGGGCGGCGGTAGCGCGCCTTCAGCCAGTCCGCCTCGGGGCCTGTCGCAGCGCGTGTTCCCAGCAGGATGCCGAGGCCGAGACCGGAATCGCCGATGGTGCCGCTGACCCACACGATATCGCCGGGGCGGGCCATCGTGCGTGCGGGCGGCTCGGTGCCTTCGGGGCCTTGGCCGAGTGCGGTCAGTGAGAAGCTGCGCGGCGCGCCTTCGGGCATGCGTACGGTGTCACCGCCCAGCAGCGGCAGCGTAAAATGGCGGCAGGCCTCGGCCAGCCCCTCCAGGAAGGCGGTGTCCCAGGCGTCCTCGCCCAGCGCGTGCGAATAGAGGCAGCCGAGCGGGGAAGCCCCCTTGGCCGAAAGGTCCGAGGCGTTGACCGCAACCAGCTTCCAGGCAACGTCCTGCGCCGGATCGTCGGGGAGGAAATGCACGCTCTCGACCACGGTGTCCATGGTCAGGACGAGGTCCGCGCCGCCCACGTTCAGGACGGCGGCATCGTCCATCAGCCCGCGCGCAGCGGTGCTGGACGCAAGATTGCGCAGCGCCGAGATGAAGGCGGTTTCGGAGCTCATGGAAAAGAGGATAGACCGGAACGCGATGCTCCGGTCAATCCGGGTATCGGGCTTAGCGGACCGACTTCGCGACCGCGTCGAGGACGCCGTTCACGAACTTGGCTTCGCGCTCGTCGAAAAAGGCGTGGGCGACATCGACGTATTCGGTGATGGCCGCGCCGGTCGGCACGTCGGCGCGGGCCATGAGCTCGTAGGCACCGGCGCGCAGGATCTGCAGCATGGTCTTGTCGAGGCGGGTAAGGGCCCAGCCTTCGGCCAGCTTGGCCGAGAGCGCTTCGTCGATTTCGTCGCGGCGGGCGATCACGCCCTTCACCACGTCGTCGAAGAAGGGAATGTCCGCATCGGCGAACTTCTCGTCGTCGATTTCCATGCCGAGGCGATGGCGGCGGAATTCGTCGAGGAGGCTGGCCTGGGGCGTGCCTTCCATGTCGAACTGGTAGAGCGCCTGGACGGCGGCGAGACGGGCAGCAGCCCGCGATTTCTTGGAACCGGACATTACTTTTCAAGCCTTACGGAAACGGAGCGGGCGTGCGCGGGAAGACCCTCGGCCTCGGCCAGCGCCACGGCGGCGGGGCCGACGGCGCCAAGGGCGGCCTCGTTCAGCTGGATGAAGCTGGTACGCTTCATGAAGTCCAGCACGGAAAGCCCCGAGGAGAAGCGCGCGCGGCGCCCGGTGGGAAGAACGTGGTTGGGGCCGGCGACATAGTCCCCGACCGCTTCGGGGGTCATGCGCCCGAGGAACACCGAACCTGCGTGGCGGATCCTGGCAAAGATCGCTTCGGGATCGTCGGTGGCGATCTCGACGTGTTCGGCGGCGAGGCGATTGGCGAGCGCAGGCGCCTCGTCGAAATTCTCGACCACGACGATGACGCCGTTGTCGTTCCACGAGGTGCGCGCGGTACCTTCGGTCGAAAGCTTGGAGAGCTCACTCTCGACGGCCTCGGCGACGGCCTCGGCGAAGGCGGCATCGTCGGTGATGAGGATCGACTGCGAGGTGGGGTCGTGCTCGGCCTGGCTGAGAAGGTCGGCGGCCGTGTGAACCGGATCGTTCTTGCCATCCGCGATCACGAGGATCTCGCTCGGCCCTGCAACCATGTCGATGCCGACCACGCCGTAAAGCTGGCGCTTGGCTTCGGCGACCCAGGCGTTGCCCGGGCCAGTGATGACGTCGACCGGCGCGATGCGCGCGGTGCCGTAGGCCAGCGCGCCCACCGCATGGGCTCCGCCCACCCGCCAGACTTCGTCCACACCGGCGAGGTGTGCGGCGGCGAGCACCAGGGCATTCGCCTCGCCCTTGGGAGTCGGGGTGACGACAACGAGACGCTCCACGCCCGCAACCTTGGCGGGAATGGCGTTCATCAGCATCGAGGAGGGGTAGGCGGCGCGGCCACCCGGCACGTAAAGCCCGGCGGCATCGACCCCGCGCCAGACCGCGCCCAGGCGCACGCCTGCCGCATCGGTGTAGTCGCGGTTCTCGGGCAGCTGGGCCTCGTGGTAGGCCCGGATGCGCTCTGCGGCGAGTTCAAGCGCGGTGCGAAGGTCGGGGTCGAGCGCGTCGAAGGCGGCCTTGCAGTCCTGCGCCGAGACCTGCCAGCCCGTGGCGTCGAGATCGTGGCCGTCGAACTTCGCGGTCAGTTCAGCCAGCGCGGCATCACCGCGCGTGCGCACGTCCTTGAGGATCGCCGCGACATCCGCGGCAACGTCGGTCGCGCTTTCGCGCCGGTCATCGACGACGCGTGCGAACGCCTCCTCGAAGCCGGGATCGCGGGTGGAAAGGCGCTGCATCAGGCGGCTTCCTTCTCGCGCGCGACGGCGGCGCGGAAAGCGTCGACGAGGGCCGCCACGCGCTCGTCGGTCTTGAGCGCAGCGCGGTTGACGATGAGGCGGGCGGAGATCTCGAGGATCTTGCTCGTCTCGATAAGGCCGTTTTCCTTCAGGGTCCGCCCGGTCGAGACAAGGTCCACGATGCGGCTGGAAAGGCCCAGCGTCGGGGCCAGTTCCATCGCGCCATTGAGCTTCACGACCTCGGCCTGCACGCCCAGCTTTTCAAAGTGGCGGCGGGTGAGGTTGGGGTACTTGCTGGCAACGCGCAGGTGCGAGGGCAGCGTGTCGGTCTGCTCGCCCTTGATCTCGGCGACCGAGAGGTGGCAGTGCCCGATGTCGAGATCGACCGGCGCGTAGAGATCGGGGTAATTGAACTCCTCGACCACGTCCGAGCCGACGATGCCGACCTGCGCCGCGCCATGTGCGACGAATGTCGCAACGTCGAACGCGCGCACGCGGATGAGGCGCATGTCGCTGTTCTCGCACGCAAAGGAAAGCGCGCGCGACTTCTTGTCATGAAACTCGGCGTCGGGAACAACGCCTGCGCGCGCCATCAGCGGCAGAGCTTCATCGAGAATACGCCCCTTGGGCACGGCAAAGGTCAAAGGTGTCGGCATGGTGCGCGCATTTAGGCGCACGCAGGCCAAAGGGCAACCTGCAGAAGCCCGCGATTTTGGCGATGGCGCTCATCGCCAAAATCGAGGGACAAATTTGCAGGAGGTGATCACTCGCCGGGCGCGCGCGCCTTGATGGCAAGGGCATGGACCCGCTCGCCGGGAATGTCGCCCAGTGCAGCGTTCACCATGCGCTGGCGCTGGAGGCGCGAAACGCCTTCAAATTGCGCACTTTCGATATGGATCGTGAAGTGCGATTCGCCCGTGCCGTCATCGCCCATGTGGCCCGCGTGATGGGCCGAGTCGTTGACGATCTCGAGCTGGGTGGGAGCAAGGGCAGCGGTCAGGCGCTGGGCGATTTCCTGGGCGATAGGTCCGGTCATGGGGTTTCATTTAGCGACTGTTTCGCCCATCTTGAAGCGGGTGAGACAGCATAGATTTCATGGAAGATACGATTCCGACGGGCGCGAATGCAGCTGGCCGGGATGTGAAGAGGCAGGCGAATTTCGTGCGCCGGGTTCGCGCTCGCCCAGTTTCGACGGGCCAGGCGACTATCGGTGGTTCTGCCTGGAGCACGTGCGCGAGTTCAACGCCGGTTACGACTATTTCGAGGGCATGGAAGCCGAGGAAATCTTCCGCGCGCAGTCTCCGCTGCACGGTTGGGAGCACACCGCGCGCGCCTTCCGTCCCGACGAGACGGTCGATGGCGCGCCGCACTGGGCGCATTTCTCCGATCCGCTGGAGGCGATCCAGGCCCGCGCACGCCAGCACGTCAAGCGCCGCCGTGGCGAGGTGCAGGACGAGATGCGCGCCAACGCCCGTTTCACACCCGCGGAACGCGGCGCGCTGAAGGTGCTCGGCCTCGAACTCGATGTCGACCGCAAGACGATGCGCATGCGCTACACCCGCCTCCTGCGCCAGTACCATCCCGATCAGAATGGCGGCGATCATGGCCACGCCGAGAAGCTGCAGAAGGTTGTCGAGGCCTACAACCTGCTCAAGAAGGCGGCGGCTTTCGCCTGAGGGCAACTTCAGGATAGTGTGAAGGGATGATTCCGAGGGCTATCGCCCTCGGGCTCCCAAAACTGTCTGGCTCACCTCTCACCAGCTGCGTGGGCCGAGAGAGCTAAGGTCGCCCATTTTGGGGGCAAGGGGCGATGGCCCCTTGAAAAAGCATACTTCCTTTGCCTTCGCGCTGACTGTCAGCGCTCCAGCACGGCCTTCCAGCGTGCGGCATTGGTTTCGCCGAAGACGCGCGGGACGTCCTTGCCGCGGTAGAAGGCCTCGAAGGCTTCGGCGCCTTCGGGGATGACGACCCAGTCCTGCTTGGCCTTGGTGAAGATATGCAGGTCGGGAACCACGGCGTGCGTGTTGTCGAGGGTGCCAGCGCGCACGAAACGGGCCTTGTCTCCGGCCTGGTGGAAGGTGGACCACAGCGAGATGCGGCAGTGGGGGCAGCGGAAGTTTGCCTGTCCATGACCGCTTTGAGTGGGCATCTCCACCGCTTCGGGGGCTTCGCCCAGCAGGGTGATGTGCACGGTCTCGATTACCAGATTGAGGGCAAACGCGCTGCCGGTCTGGCGCTGGCAGGCGTGGCAGTGGCAGCACTTGGTGACGATGGGTTCGGCCTCGAGCCGGTAGCGCACCTTGCCACAGTCGCAGCCGCCTTCCTCTCCGCTCAGCATCGCATCACACTCCCTTGATGGACGGGTGGCTCACGCCTTGTCGGACTTGGCGATCAGCGCGCCGTCGATGGCCTTGGCTTCCTTGTAGGCGCTGCGGGCCTGGCAACGCTCGGTATAGGCGACGAAGGATTCGTTGGGCGGCAGCAGGCCGAAGTTGAGCCCCCAATCGATCGAACTTCCGACATAGACATCGGCCATCGTGAAGCGTTCGCCGCACACCCACATGCGGTCTTCGAGAAGGTGGTCGAGCGTGGCGATCAGGCGCTCGAAATTGCCGAAGCTGACGAGCCCTTCCTGCCGCGCGTCGGAGGGGCCGAAGCCCAGCGCCTTGGCGGTGAGGGCCTGGTCGACGGGGCCTGCGCAGAAGAAGGTCCAGCGGTAGTAATCCGCCATCTGCGTGTCGTCGGGCAGCAGTTCGGCCTCGGGGTGCATCTCGGCAAGATAGAGGCAGACGGCGGCGGCCTCGCTCACCACGCGCGGGCCTTCGTTGGCGTGATGGATAAGGGTGGGCACCTTGCCCATCGGGTTTGCCGCAAGGAAATCGGCGCTCTTGGCGCTCCAGTCGACCAGTTCCTGATCGTAGTCTGCTTCGACTTCGTGCAGGGCCCAGCGCGCAATCTGCCCGCGCGACATGGGATTGGTGTAGAACGTGTAGTCAGCCAAGAACCGTTCTCCTTGCCCGGCGAACCCCTGCCGCAGAGCCTTGTCCCGGGAAGCTGCGGCAAGGCGCGCCTGCCGTCAATCGCTTCGCGGCGGACCGAAGGTGTGGACATGCCAGGAGATCGCGGGGGCAATGAGGCCCTTTTCGCTCCGATATGGAGGCAGTCCTGTTTTGTGCAGGTCTGGTGGAGGGTTACCAATTGCAACCATGGGACTTCAGCAGATCTCGCGTCAAACGGATGGCATGTCGGCTGCGGCACTGGCGCAGGCTCCGGCCCACAAGGCCCGGCGCTGGTACCAGGACGGCTGCGGGGCCGCGCAGGCGCTCGAGCTCATGGGGGAACGGTGGTCGCTGCTGATCGCCCGCGAACTCCTGCTGGGGGCGCGGCGCTTCAACGAGATTCGCGCGGCCTTGCCGGGCCTCTCGGCCAAGATCCTGAGCGAGCGGCTGGAGACGCTGGAAGCCAGCGGCGTGGTCCAGCCTTGCCTGCTGCCGCCTCCGGTCTCCGCGCGTGCCTATGGGCTCACGCAATGGGGACAGGGCCTTGAGGACGTGCTGTGCGCGCTCGTGCGCTGGGCGTATCGCGAGGGGGACGTGCAGGGCGAAGAGCTCCCGCTAACTCCGGTGGCCTTGATGCTCGCCTTGCGGTCCTGGCTCGTTCCCGAACGCATTGGAAAGCTCGATCTGTGGGTCGCTTTCGACATTGCCGAACAGCGTTTTGCCGCGCGCGTTCGGGCCTCCGGCATGACCATTCATCCCGGAGGCGCGGCCCTGCGCGCACCGGAGCTGCGCTTCACGGCGCGAACTGCCCGCGATCTGCACGAGGTGCTCTTTTCAGGCGCAGAGCGTGACGTGCCGGAGAAGGGCCTGCGCAGTGAGGGGGATCCGGCTCTTGCCGACCGCTTTGCCGGACTTTTTGCGCAAGCGGGTCCCAAAGCACTCTGATCGTTGGTGTCGCGGCGGGTGCCCGACACCAGCGGACCGGGAAAAAGCCTTTGCGGTGCAAAGCATGTTGCGGTGCGGTGCTCTGTCCTTTAGTCGGGTAGCGCGATGACAGAGACAGCGATGACCCAAGCCGAGAACCGCGAAGCCACCGTGCTCGCCGCACCCGATATCGAACTTGATGTTCGCGAAACCTTCGGGATCGACATCGACATGAAGGTGCCTGCCTTCTCCGAAGCGGACGAGCGCGTTCCCGATCTTGACGAGACCTACGTGTTCGATCCGGACACCACGCTCGCGATCCTGGCCGGCTTTGCCTACAACCGCCGCGTGATGGTCCAGGGCTATCACGGGACCGGCAAGTCGACCCATATCGAACAGGTCGCAGCCCGCCTCAACTGGCCGTGCATCCGCATCAACCTTGATGCCCACATCAGCCGTATCGACCTCATCGGGCGTGACGCGATCGTGCTGCGCAACGGCATGCAGGTGACCGAGTTCCGCGAAGGCCTGCTTCCCTGGGCGCTGCAGCACCCGGTCGCGCTGGTCTTCGACGAATACGACGCGGGCCGCCCTGACGTGATGTTCGTGATCCAGCGCATTCTCGAGACCGAGGGCAAGCTGACCCTGCTCGACCAGAACCGCGTGATCCGCCCGGACAAGCACTTCCGTCTGTTCGCGACGGCCAACACAGTGGGCCTTGGCGATACTTCGGGCCTCTATCATGGCACGCAGCAGATCAACCAGGGCCAGATGGACCGCTGGAACTTGGTCGTCGGCCTCAACTACCTCCCGTCGGAAACCGAAGTCGACATCGTGAGCAAGAAGGTCACGCAGGTCGCCCCCGAGGTCATCGCGCAGATGGTCAAGGTCGCTGATTTCTCGCGCCAGGGCTTCATGAACGGGGACATCTCCACCGTGATGAGCCCGCGTACCGTCATTACCTGGGCGCAGAACACCGCGATCTTCAACGACGTGGGATTCGCGTTCCGACTCTCGTTCCTCAACAAGTGCGACGAGACCGAGCGCATGCTGGTGGCCGAATACTACCAGCGTGTCTTTGGCAACGACCTTCCCGAAAGCGTCGTCGGCAAGGCCTGATCTTTCGCTGCACCTGGGTGCTGCGAAGGCTCTGAAAGACAAAGATACATCGCAATTGCGCCCCGGAGCGGGAGGGAAGCCTCTCGGTCCGGGGCGCAATTGCGTTGGCCGCATGTTGAAAAATACTCACGCGGTGCTGAGAAATGGGTTACAATGCGTATCTGGCAATCGCGCTTTGTTTAACTACATAGCATAGCAACAGGGGCTGACACCAAGCTGACACAATCCCGCAATCTGGTTTCGTGTTGGCCATGGCCGTCGATGGTCTGAAACGCACTGCAAAACCCCCGAAGAGGGCCGTTTCGGCGACTGGATGTAGCCTCCCTGTGTGAAGCTGTGTCCCATCCCGGAAACGAAGACCCTGTCATGATTATCGATTTCAAGTCCACCGAATTGTCCACCTTCGATGCCGACGTGTGCGTCGTGGGATCCGGAGTTGCGGGTATTACCGTCGCGCGCCGCCTGCTGGCGGCCGGCCGAAGCGTCACGATCCTGGAATCGGGCGGCTTCGACTACGAGGAGGACACGAGCGATCTCAACGCGGGCGAAACGGTCGGCGCGCCCTACTACCGACTCGATCACGCCCGGATGCGCTTCTTTGGCGGGACCACCGCGATCTGGGGCGGGCGTATCGCCGAGCTCGACCCCATCGATTTCGAGCGCCGCGACTGGGTGCCGCACTCGGGCTGGCCGGTCTCCTATGCGCAGATGCAGGAATATTATGACGAATCGCGCGGCTATTTCGGCCTGCCCGAGCGTCGGCTCGAAGCCAAGGATCTGGCGCGCGTCGGCGTCTGGTTTCCCGAATTCGACGACACGATGACCGTGAAGCTGTGGAATTTCGACCCGGAATTCAGCCGCTTCAACATCAAGAATTGCCGTGACCTCGTCAGCCATCCGCGCTGTACGATCCTGACTCACGCCACCGCGACCCAGATCCGGACCGACCACAGCGGGGCCCATGTGACCGGTCTCGACATCGCGAACCTGGCGGGCCGCCGCGCGCGCATCAATGCCCGCGAGGTCGTTCTCGCCTCGGGCGGGATCGAGAATCCGCGTCTGCTGCTCGCGTCCAACCAGGTCCATGCCAAGGGCCTGGGCAACGGGCACGATCTGGTCGGCCGCTTCTTCATGGAGCATCCCCACGCGCGCGGCGGGCATGTCACGACCAGGCTCGTCTGGGACATGTTCAAGGCCTATGGCCGCCGCCACACCCTGAACGGCCAGACGGTGGCCGCGTTGCTGGCCGCCGCCGAGAGCACCCAGCGCCGCGAGGGCATGCTCAACACCTCGATGACGATCGCTCCGCGCCAGCCGTCGGACAGCCGCCAGTTCATGGGCATGCGCGCCTACAACAAGATCAAGCACGATCTCTCGCCCACGCGCCACGCGCGCCTCATGTGGCTGGTCACCAAGCGGGCGGCGACGATGGCGCAGAAGGTGGCCGACCCCGCGCGTTCGTGGCTGCTGTACAAGCTCAACCGCGTGGAAGCCGCGCTTCTTGTGCGCGCGGAACAGGCGCCCAATCCCGACAGCCGGGTGCGCCTTTCGGGCGAGCGCGATGCGCTGGGCATGCCGCGCGTGGAACTGGACTGGCGCCTCACCGACCTTGACGTGCACTCGGTCGACCGGCTGGTCTCCACCTTCGGGGCCGAGATCGAGCGGATGGGGCTGGGCAAGGTGGACAAGGAGCCCTGGCTTTCGGGCGCGCGCCGCGAGTGGACCTTCGATCCGCTGGTCAGCGCGCATCCGATCGGCGGCTACCACCACATGGGCACGACGCGCATGTCCAACTCACCGTCCGAGGGCGTGGTCGACGCGCAGTGCCGCGTCCACGGGGTCAACAACCTCTACATCGCGGGCAGCTCGGTCTTCCCGACCTCGGGCTGGGCGAACCCGACCTTCACCATTGTCGCGCTGGCGCTGCGCCTCGCCGATCAGATCGCGGGTCAGCCTGCGCAGCCAGTGCTGAAGAAGATCGCCTGATCGCCTCCTGGGCCTATGTGAAAAGGGCCTGCCGTTCCGTGGGGAGCGGCAGGCCCTTTTCGTGTCAGGAGCCGGTGCGGGTGAAGCTTTGGGGCCGGCCGTCCTTGTCGACGGCGACCATGGTGTAGCGTGCGGTCGCGGCGTGGCTGCGCAGGCCGCTCAGCAGTTCCTCGGCCCACAGTTCGACCTCGACCAGCATCGAGCTGCGCCCCGTCATGCGGATGCGCGAGACGAGTTCGATCATCGAACCTTCACCGATCGGCGAGGTGAAGTCGATGCGGTCGGAGGAGGCCATCACCACGATCTCGCGGCAATGGCGGGTGGCCGCGATGAACGCGGCCTTGCCCATCATCTTCATGGCATCGCCGCCGAACAGGTTGCCGTGGTGGTTGGTGGAGGTGGGAAAGACCATCTCCACCATGCGCAGCGGCTCGTCCTCGGCTGGTTCGGGGGCCGGGGCAGGCATCGGCGGGAGGGGCAGGCGCGTATCGGGGCCCTTGCGTGCGACCATGGTGAAGAGCCCGCGCGTCAGGTTGCGCCGCTCGCCGCTCACCAGTTCCTCGGCAATGACATTGACTTCGACATCGAGCGAGCTGTTGCCCACGCGCGTCAGCGTGCCATGCACTTCGACCATCTCGCCCGAGAACCCGGGTGCGGTGAAGTCGATGCGTTCCGAGCGCGCGGTGACGAAGGGCGCGCGGCCGTGCCGCGTGGCGGTCAGGAAGGCCACCTTGTCCATATGGGCCAGAGCCACACCGCCGAACAGCGTGCCATGGTGGTTGGTGTCGCCCGGAAAGATCATGTCGATGAGGCGCACCGAGCTGTCGGCAAAGGTCTGGGTATCTTCGGGGGTAGGGGTAATCAGGTAATCAGAGGACATTCGGGTTCCCGCGTGGACGTGGTGGCAACAGGGACGGCGCAGGCATACCCCAGCTTCGGCGTAATGCCGGGAAGGGGGACCTTTGCTCTCCTGTGGGGTTCGGGCGCGGCGCGTGCGGGGCGCTGATGCGCCCGCAGCTATGGTGCGCCCCGGTTGCAGCGCCGCCGTTCCGGGGCTGCAACACGTGCGTTGCGTATCCCTGTGAGCGTTACCGTCTCAGGTCAAGGGCTTGGCGCGAAGGCTTATTGCTGTGCGGATAGCGCGCGCTCGAAGCGCTCAGGCCTCGGGATAGATGGCGCGCACGAAGTAGAGCCCGTCGGGCGGCGCGTTCAGGCCAAGCGCCTGCCGGTCCTTGGCGGCCAATGCCTTGCCGACTTCGCTCTCGTCCCAGCGGCCCATGCCGACCAGTGCGAGGCAGCCCACCATCGAGCGCACCTGGTGGTGCAGGAAGCTGCGGGCCTCGGCCTCGATCAGCACCATATCGCCTTCGCGCCGCACGTCGAGCCGGTCGAGCGTCTTCAACGGGCTTTGCGCCTGGCAGTGGACCGAGCGGAAGGTGGTGAAGTCGTGGCGCCCGACCAGCGCCTGCGCGGCGCGGTGCATGGCTCCCTCGTCGAGTGGGCGCGAGACCTGCCAGGCCTTGCCGAGTTCCAGCGTCAGCGGGGCGCGGCGGTTGGCGATGCGGTAGATGTAGGAGCGCCCGATGCACGAAAAACGCGCGTGCCAGTCGTCGGGGACCACTTCGCAGGCGGTGACCGCGACGGGATCGGGCCGCATCCTGGCGTTGAGCGCTTCCATCAGGCGAAAGGCGTCGAAGGGCTTGGCGATCTCGATATGCGCGCGCATGCCCAGCGCATGGACGCCCGAATCGGTGCGTCCGGCCGCGTGCATGATCACATCCTCCCCGGTGATGGCGTGGGCCGCATCCTCGACCGACTGCTGCACCGAGGGGCCGTGTGACTGGCGCTGCAGGCCCATGAAGGGCGCGCCGTCGAATTCGAGGGTGAGGGCAAAGCGGGTCACGCGATCTGGGTCCCCACAGGGATCGCGCGGCCGCGCAAGAGGTCCTGGGTCGCCATGGCTGGTTTTCCGGCGCGCTGGATGCGCGTCACGCGCAGCGCCCCCGTGCCGCAGGCGATGGTGAGCGCATCGTCGAGCGTCGTGCCTGGCGCTCCAGTGCCGTCGACGACCTCGGCCGCGTGGACCTTGTATCGCTCGCCCTCGAACTCGAAAAAGGCGCCAGGCGCGGGCATGAAGGCGCGCACCTTGCGTTCGATGGCCTGGGCGTCCTGCGTGAAGTCGATGCGGGCCTCGCCCTTTTCGATCTTCCTGGCGTAGGTGACGCCGTCTTCGGGCTGGGTGACGGGGCGATGGTTGGTCAACTCGCGCAGCGTGCCGACCATGAGCTGTGCGCCCTTGTCGGCCAGTTCCGTGGTCAGCTCGCCGGTGGTCTTGGCATCGATGGTGGTGCGCAAGGTGGCGAGCATGGGGCCGGTGTCGAGGCCCTTTTCCATCTGCATGATGGTGACACCGGTGGTCGGGTCGCCCGCCTCGATCGCGCGGTGGATGGGCGCCGCGCCGCGCCAGCGCGGCAGGATCGAGGCGTGGATGTTGAGGCAGCCGTGGCGCGGCGCATCGAGGATCGCCTGGGGCAGCAGCAGGCCATAGGCCGCGACCACCGCGACATCGGCCTCGAGCGCGGCGAAGGCGGCCTTTTCCTCTTCGCCCTTGAGCGAGACCGGCGTGCGCACCTCGAACCCGCGCATTTCGGCCACCTTGTGGACGGGCGTCGGGGTCAGTTCGCGGCCGCGGCGGCCACCGGGACGGGGCGGCTGCGAATAGACGCAGACGATCTCGTGGCCCGCATCGGCCAGGGCTTCCAGCGCCGGGACCGCGAAATCGGGGGTTCCCATGAAGATGATACGCATATTGTGGGCAACTTCCTCGCTCGTCGTGGTGCCGGGCTTCCGCTCGGACCGGGGAGGCCCTATCTCTCTCCTCATGGCATCGCAAGAGATCGAGACGCTGACCGCCGCGCTGGCCCGCTTGCCGGGCCTTGGCCCCCGTTCGGCCCGGCGCGCGGTGCTCTGGCTCATCAAGCGGCGTGAAAGTTCGCTCGTTCAACTGCTCGAGGCGCTCGATGCGGTGCGCGAGACGCTGGTCGAATGCAGCGTATGCGGCAATGTCGACACGCGCGACCCTTGCGGCATCTGCGCCGATCCCCGCCGCGACCAGCGTTCGCTCTGCGTGGTCGAGGAAGTGGCCGATCTGTGGGCGCTTGACCGTGCGCATCTCTTTACCGGTCGCTACCATGTTCTGGGCGGACGACTCTCCGCGCTTGATGGCGTACGGCCCGAAGACCTTGCCATCGACAGCCTGCTTGCCCGGATCGAGGAGGGCGGCATCGATGAGATCCTCCTTGCGATGAATGCCACGCTCGAGGGGCAGACAACCGCGCACTACATCGCGGAAAAGTTGGAGAACCGGCCTGTGCGCATCACCCAGCTGGCGCATGGTTTGCCGGTAGGGGGTGAACTCGACTACCTGGACGAGGGCACGCTGGCGCAGGCGATCCGCGCGCGCCGCCCCGTCACCTGAGCGAGGGGACTGGCGGCACGATTTCTGTGATCGCCATCGCAATCTTGCGAAACGCGCAGGCTGCGCTTATTTGCAAGGCATGGCTATCCGCGAAATCCTTGAAGTTCCCGATCCTGTCCTGAAGCAGGTCTCCAAGCCCGTCGAAACTTTCGACGACGAGCTCAAGACCCTTGTCGAGGACATGTTCGAGACCATGTACGATGCCCCCGGCATCGGTCTTGCCGCCATTCAGGTCGGCGTTCCCCTGCGTGTCCTCGTGATCGATCTCCAGCCCGACGATCCCGATGCAGAGCCCGAAGTGTGCAACCACGGCGGGCACCAGCACACGCACCAGCCCACGCTCAAGGAGCCGCGGGTCTTCATCAACCCGGTCATCCTCGACCCGTCCGAAGAGCACAGCGTCTATCAGGAAGGCTGCCTCTCGGTTCCCGAGATCTATGCCGACGTGGAGCGTCCCGCGACCTGCCGCGTGCAGTACCAGGACCTGGACGGCAACCACCATGAGGAAGCCATCGAGGGCATGCTGGCAACCTGCCTGCAGCACGAGATGGACCACCTCGAGGGTATCCTGTTCATCGACCACCTTTCGCGTCTCAAGCGCCAGATGGCGCTGCGCAAGCTGGAAAAGCTGCGCCGCGCGGCCTGATCCGTCCAGAATTGCGGACAACGGACCGGGAAGGTCTGGCGTTCTTGAATTGTTCCAACTAGAATGGCGGCATGGACATCATCCTTGCCGCCATTCTTGCACTCGTCGTCGGCCTTGGTGCCGGCTGGTTCTTCGGCTCGCGCCCCACAGCGCAGGCCAACGCGCGCCTCGCTAGGAGCGAACGCGCCCTCCAGGAACTGGAAGAGCGCTTCCGCGCCGCGATCCGCGATCTGGCGGGAGCCGAGGCGCGTGCGGGGCGTGCGGACGAATATTCCGCCGCCCTGACCCGCGAGCGCAGTGCCTATGCCAATCAGTTGGAGCGTGTGCGCGGGGAGGCTACGGCCACTCTGGAGCGCGAACGCGCCGAGGCCACCGCACGCTACGACGCGGTACGCACCGCGTTTGACGCCGAGATGGGGCGTCTGCGTGAGGCCTATCGCGAGGCCAGTGACGAACTTTCCACCCTGCGCGAAAAGACCGCCAACTTCGATGAGCAGAAGCGCCTTCTGGTCGAGGCGCAAGACGCGCTGCGCAAGGAGTTCGAGAACGCGGGCGCCAAGGTTCTCGAAGGCGCGCAGGAAGCCTTCCTGCGCCGCGCGGGTGCGCGTTTCGAGGAAAGCGAGAAGGCCAACGCCGAACGCATCCGCGCGCTGCTGGAACCGGTCGGCGCGCGTCTCCAGAGCTACGAGGCGCAGGTCTCCGAGCTGGAAGCCAAGCGCGTCGATTCCTTCGGCCAGCTGACGGGCCTCATCCAGTCGATGCGCGAAGGGCAGGAGCGGGTGCGCGAGGAAGCGCAGCGCCTTGGCAACAGCTTGCGCAACGCCCCCAAGGCGCGCGGGCGCTGGGGGGAGCAGCAGCTGCGCAACCTCCTGGAGCAGTGCGGCCTGTCCGAACACACCGACTTCGTGACCGAGCATTCGATCGACACCGAGGAGGGGCGCCTGCGTCCCGATGCCATCGTCAACATTCCGGGGCAGAAGAAGCTGGTGATCGATGCCAAGGTGTCGCTCAACGCTTACCAGGAAGCTTTCGAGGCCGAGGACGATGCCGCGCGCGAACTGGCGCTCAAGGCTCATGTCGCCTCGATGCGAAATCATGTGCAGACATTGGGCGCAAAGAGCTACCAGAGCCAGTTCGAGGACGCCCCGGACTACGTGGTGATGTTCGTGCCGGGTGAGCATTTCGTGGCAGCAGCCCTCGAATACGATCCGGAACTGTGGGACTTCGCTTTCCGCAACCGCGTTCTCCTGGCCACGCCCACCAACCTTGTCGCCATCGCGCGCACGGTCGCGCAGGTATGGCGCCAGGATGGTCTGGCCCGTGAAGCGCGCGAGATCGGCCGGATGGGCGGTGAACTGTACGACCGCATCGCGGTGGCGGCCGAGCACATGAAGCGCGTGGGCGCGGGGCTGGAAACGGCGGTCAATAATTACAACAAGTTCGTCGGCAGCTTTGAGCGCAACGTGCTCTCATCGGGACGGCGCCTGCGCGAAAAGCACATCGAGATCGGCAAGCGTGAGATCGAGGAGGCTCCCCGAGTCGAGGCCGCGCCGCGCTACGGCGCTGCCGATATCGAGGTCGCGCTCCCGGAATATCCCGAAGCTGAAGCGCGTGCTGCGCTGGCTTCGGCTGACGAGGAGTAAGGCGCGCTCAGTCCTCGACGCGGATAAGCTCGGCGGTGTGGCCGCTCGATTGCAGGATCATGCGCTCCTCGTTCACGCGGATGCGCGGCGTGGACGCGAGGAGTGAGCCGACGGCCTTTTCCTGGTCCCAGGCTGGGGCAGGGCAGGCCATCTCGGTCTGGACCAGGGGGCCGGCGACCAGACGGTCGGCGGAAATCCGCCAGGGTCCGCTCATGCGGTTGCAGCCGACGAGAACGCGGACCTCGCCCTTCTCGAAGCGCATGTCGGCCGCATCGGACATCGGCGACTGGCCGTCGATCAGCGCAAAGCTCCAACGGCTGGCGCTGAGGTGCTGGCCTTCGGTGTCCGGGGCGCAGGCGATGAGGGCCAGCGCGGGAAGGGCGCCTGCCAAGGCGCGGCCGAAGGAACAAACTCGAATCATGCCTGCATGGTGCCATGCAGCATGTGAGAGCGCGATGAACGGGCCTATCCGCAAAAGGCAGGCGCAGTCGCGCCTGGGCTACCCGCTCCGCTCAGGGATCGAGGTGGGCGAGGGCCTCGTATGCGAGGACCGCGCCCGCAACCGCAGCGTTGAGGCTGTCCGCGCGCCCGCGCATCGGGATCGTGACCCGCAGGTCGCAGGCGTCTTCGTATTCGGCCGGGAGCCCTTGCGATTCGTTGCCGACCATGAGGAAGCAGGGCGCCGCATAAGGCGCCTTGCGGTAGTCGGTCGGGTCGCGCAGCGAGGCGGCGACCAATTGGCCCTCACCTTCGCGCAGCCAGGACTGGAATTCATCCCAGCGCGCCATCGCCAGCTTCTGCGTGAAGATGGCGCCCATGCTGGCGCGCACGGCTTCGACCGAAAAGGGGTCAGCGCAGTCGTCGATGAGGATGAGGCCGCCAGCCCCGACCGCATCGCCGGTGCGCAGCATCGTCCCCAGGTTCCCCGGATCGCGCAGCGCCTGCGCGACGAGCCAGATGGGAGCGGCCTGCCGGTCAATCCCGGCAAGGCGCGTGTCGAACTCGGCGAAAACCCCGGCAACGGCTTGCGGGTTGTCCTTGCCGGTCACCTTGGCGAGGATGTCCTGGTCCATCTCCACGACTTCGCCGCCCGCCGCGGTTACGGCCTCTTCGAGCTGGTCGAGCAGGGGATGGGCGGCGCGGCCGGTCGCCATGACGAGCATCTCGGGGAGAATGCCCGATTCGCGCGCGTCGGTCAGCAGGCGCAGGCCTTCAGCCAGGAAGCGCTGCTCACGCCGGCGGTGCTTCTTGTCGCGCAGCGAGCGCAGGAACTTGACGAGCGGATTGGAAAATCCGGTGATGGTGCGGCGGTACGTCACGTCGGAATGCGCCTTCTCAGCCCTGGTCTTCGCCAAAGCCGTCACGCACCAGCGCAACAAGCCGGTCGAGCGCGGACTGCGCGTCGTCGCCGGTGCACGCGATCTCGATGCTGTCGCCCTTGGCGGCGCCCAGCATCATCAGGCCCAGGATCGAATTGCCCACCGCGCTTGCGCCATCCTTGCTGACCGAAACCGACACGCTTGCGGGCAATTCGGTGACGTAATTCACGAACTTGGCACTGGCCCTGGCATGAAGTCCGCGCTTGTTAACGATGGTTACCGTCTCACGGCAGTCGTTCATGCATCCTGTCCCAGGTATTCGCTTGCGATGGTGATGTAGTTGCGCCCCGCTTCACGCGCGGCCACGGCGGCGTCGCGCACCGACATGCAGGCGCGGGCCTTGGCGAGGCGGATCAGCATGGGCAGGTTGATCCCGGCGATGACTTCGACCGTTCCGGCTTCCATCAGCGAGATCGCGAGGTTCGAGGGTGTTCCGCCGAACAGGTCGGTGAGGATGATCACGCCTTCGCCGTTGTTCACCTTGACGATGGCCTCGGCAATCTCGGCACGGCGCCGCTCCATGTCGTCGTTGGGACCAATGCACACGGTCTCAACCGCCGTCTGATCGCCGACGACATGTTCCATTGCGTGAACGAACTCTTCGGCAAGATTGCCGTGAGTGACCAGAATCATGCCGATCATGTTGAGGAAACGCTCCGAATACCCTGCAGTTGCACCCGGATCTTAGTGCTTGTCATCACGCCGCGGCTCTCCTTCAAGAAGATCGGCTGCTCGTGAGCCCAGGTTGCGGTGCAGCAATGTGGGGGAAAATCCCGAGTGGCGCAAGGCCGATGCCATCTGTTCCGCAGTAAAAACCGAACGGTGTTTCCCGCCGGTACACCCGAAGGCGATATGGACATAGCTTTTGCCTTGCGCCTTGTAGCGCGGCAGCAAGAGCAGGAGCAGGTCGCGTATCCGGCTGAATGCCTCGGAAAAGGCCGGATCCTTGCGGATGAAATCGCCAACGGCCGCGTCCTGCCCGGTCTGTGGGCGAAGGTCCGGGTCCCAATGGGGATTGTCGAGGAAGCGCATATCGAAGACCAGGTCGGCGAGCGGGGGCATCCCGCGCGCGAACCCGAAACTTGAAATGGTGAGGGTGGTACCCTCGGTCGCGCTTTCGGCGAATCTCTCGCGAATCACGCGCTGGAGATCGTTGCTGGTGAATTCGCTGGTGTCGATCAGCACTTCGGCCCAGCGCCGCAGCGGCGTGAGCAGGTCGCGCTCGGCCTGGATACCGGTCGCGACAGGGGCGTCCGCGGCGAGCGCATGGCGGCGGCGGGTTTCGTTGTAGCGGCGCTCGAGCTCGGCGCTCTGGCAATCGAGGAAGAGCGTCGTCAGCGCGATGTCTGGCCGCTCACTAAGGGTTTTTACCTGGGCGATCACACGCTCGGGATCGAAGCCGCGGGTGCGCGAATCGAAGCCGATGGCAAGGGGCGTGGGAAGATCGCTCTGCGCCTCGCCCGGAACATCGAGCAGACCTTCGAGCAGGCGGATCGGGAAGTTGTCGATGATTTCCCAGCCAAGGTCCTCCAAGACCCTGAGAACCGTGGTTTTTCCGGCACCAAGCATGCCGGTGACAAGCAGGACCGATTGACGCTGGGGCAGCGCCGGGTCAGTCCCCGTGTCGTGGGCGCCGTGTGCGCTGGCCTCGGGGGTGGGCTCAGGTGTTGCGGTCATCGGGGCTGTTTGCGCTCCTCAGCCCGGAAAGGGAAGGGAGAGTTTGGTCTTATCCGACCGATTTTGCCCGGTCCTGCTTACGCGTGTTTTCAGCGAGTTGCGGGCCCTAGGCCATGGACGGCGAGCGCGCGTTCGGCCTTGATGGCCATCGGGCCGCTCTCGGGCGAAAGGCGCAGGGAAGGAATGACCAGCCCCGCAAGCTCGATGCCCTGGGCTTTCTCGATGAAACGCGGAGCGCTGCTATCGAGGAGGATGTGGAGGCAGACCCGAGCCTCGGCGCAGAACGGTTCGTCGAGGATGCCAAGGTTGCGGACTTCGATCAGACCGGCTGTGCGGGGGTGGGGCCTGGCGACGAGATGCCCGGCGCGCGGTTCGAGGACTACGCCATCATCGCCCACAAGCACCGCGCCCCGGTCTATCAACTCGAGCGCGAGCGAGGTCTTGCCCGCGCCCGACGGGCCTTCAATGAGAATGGCGCGCCCCGCGCACGCGACGCAGGTTGCCTGTCGGACCAACGAAGGCGAGGCACCGGTGGTCATGCCTCGGGCTCGCTGGGCCATTGGGGAAGGGTGAGGACGAAGCAGCCACCCGGCAATCCGTCGTCGCGATCGGTTGCAAAGAGCGAGCCGGAGTGGGCATCGACAATGGTGCGGGCAATCGAGAGCCCCAAGCCCGAATGGCGCCCGAATTCCTCCGACGAGGGGCGCAGCGAGTGGAAGCGTTCGAAGATCCGTTCGCGTGCGGCCTTGGGAATGCCCGGGCCGTGGTCGCTGATCGTGATGCGCACCTTGCTCTTCACGCTCTCCAGGGTGACGTCGATGGGCGCGCCCTCGGGGGAGAAGGATACGGCGTTGTCGAGCAGGTTCTGGAGCACGCGTTCAAGGCGCGGGGCGTCACCCGGTGCGACCAGCGGGCCCGCCCCCGTCTGCGCGATCACGACCTCGCTCGCGCCGTTCACGCCGCGCTGGGCGCGCTCGGCGACAAGGGCGCGCAGGAGGCTGTTCATGTCGACCGGCTCGAAGGTGGTACGGCTGAGCTGCGCGTCGATACGGCTGGCATCGGCGATCTCGGTCACTAGGAAGTCGATCCGCCGTACATCGTCGTTAGCCACCGTCACGAGCTGGCGCCGTAGGTCGGGATCGTCCACCCGCTCCAGGTTCTCAAGGGCGCTGCGCAGCGACGTGAGCGGGTTCTTGAGTTCGTGCGCGACATCGGCCGCGAAGCGCTCGACCGCGTCGATGCGCAGGCGGAGCGCGCCGGTCATGTCGGAGACGGCGCGGGCGAGGAGGCCGATCTCATCGCGCCGGTCGGGCAGGCGGGGGACGACCACGCTGCGCTCGCGTCCGAGGCGCACGCGCACCGTCGCGCGTACGAGCTTGCGCAAGGGATCGACGATCGTGCGGGCGAGGAACAGCGACAGCAGGATCGAGACCCCGAGCGCAGCGCCCACGATGATTGCGAGCGTCTGGCGGGCCATGCGCACGTTTTCGGTGATGTCGCGTGCGTTGCGGGTCATCAGCAGGATCTCACCCCTGTCGCCGAGCGGGGTGGCGGCAAGGATGACCGGGGTCTGGTCGGGCGCGGCCTTCTGGTCGATGCGCGTTTCGCCTGTCGCGAGCGCCTCGCGAGCGACAGGCCAGTCCTGGATCGCCTGTTCGGGTGGGTTGCGGTAGGCCGGGATGCGCCGGGCACCCAGGAGAAAGTCCATGCCCTGATCGAGCAGGCGCGCCGCGTCCTGTAGCCAGGGTTCGCTGTCGGGGTCGATGAAGCGGTAGGATGGCGGGGCCAGCTTGAAGCTGTCCGCGACAAGATCGCCATCGGCATCGTAGAGGCGCAGGCGCAGCTTCTGCGTGGTTCCGATGCGCGCGATCAGGTTGCGTTGCCTGTCGAGGCTTTCCCCGGAGAGGGCCTGGGCGGTGATCTCGGCTTCACTGCGGGCAAGGCGAAAGCGTTCGTCGAGAAGTTCGCGGCGGTAGCTGTCGATGTAGAAGAGGCTGCCCGCCATGAGGGCGAGCGCGATGATGTTGACCGCGAGGATGCGCGCCGTCAGCGAGACGCGCCAGGACAGCCCCAGGCGGACGGGCAGCGAGGCCGCGATGCGGGCATGCGAGCGCTCGGCCATGCGCTCAGACGGTCCGTCGGGGCACGATCACCCCTCGCCACTCGCGGCGTGCTCGTCCGAAAACGAGTAGCCCGCGCCGTAAAGGGTATCGATGGCATTGAAGGACGGGTCGACCGCGCGGAACTTGCGGCGCAGCCGCTTGATGTGGCTGTCGATGGTCCGGTCGTCGACATAGATGTCGTCGTTGTAGGCCGCGTCCATGAGCTGGTTGCGGCTTTTGACGACGCCCGGGCGCAGCGCCATGGCTTCCAGGATCAGGAACTCGGTGACGGTGAGCGAGACCGCCTGTCCGTCCCACTCCACTTGGTGGCGAGCCGGGTCGAGCGCGAGGCGTCCGCGCACGACGGGTTCGGGCAGGTTCTCCTGGATGGGCTGCTCTGGCCCTGTGCGCACCAGTTCGCTGCGCCGCAGGATGGCGCGGATGCGGGCGGCAAGAAGACGCTGGCTGAAGGGCTTGGTGATGTAGTCATCCGCGCCCATCGCAAGGCCAAGCGCCTCGTCGGGTTCCTCGTCCTTGGAGGTGAGGAAGATCACCGGCAGGCTGGAGCGCTCGCGCAGATGGCGCAGCAATTCCAGGCCATCCATGCGCGGCATCTTCACATCGAAGATGGCCAGGTCAGGCGGATTTTCGAGGATCGCCTTCAGGGCGGTTTCGCCGTCGGTATAGACCCTTGTGGAAAAACCTTCGGCCTGCAGCCCGATCGAGACCGTGGTCAGGATGTTGCGGTCATCGTCGACCAGCGCGATCGTGTGGCGCCGCGTCTCGCCCTGGGCGCTGCGGGGCTCGGAAGCGGAGGACGGGGATGCTGGCACGGACATCGCAGGTGCCCTGGTCCTTTCTCAAAACGCGAAGAGGCTGCCTAGCCGCTGGACGCCTGACTGGCAATGTGGCGAACCCTGGGAACGGGGTGGGGCGCAAGGGGCGCCTGGGGCATCTGGCCTGTTTCTTTCGCGTTTCGGCCCTTTGCGGTTCCATTTGTTGTCAATTTGACGGAAAAGAATGCGTCGATTATCCGCGGTCCCGATTCCTGAGGAGGAATTGATGATGCCATCGCCGGATAGTCTGGCGAGGTGTCACGTTGGAGGAGATGACATTGACCGCTTCCCTAAGCTACCCGCTCGATAAACAAGGGATCGCCACCAAGGCGGAGATTTTTGCGAACCTGGGCACCGCGCCCCTGGTTGAGCATGCCATCCGGAACGAGGAAGGCACCCTGTCCGCAGATGGGCCTTTCGTTGTTGCGACGGGCAAGCACACGGGCCGTTCGGCCAAGGACAAGTTCATCGTCAAGGACGCCGAGACGGAAGACACGATCTGGTGGGGCAACACCAATGTGCCTATGACGCCGGAGCATTTTGCGGCGCTTAAGGAAGATTTCCTCGCGGCCGTTGGCGGCAAGGACAAGCTCTACATTGCGGACCTGTTCGGCGGTTCGCAGCCCGAGCACCGCGTCAAGGTGCGCGTCATCAACGAGTTCGCCTGGCACAACCTGTTCATCCGCACCCTGCTGGTGCGTCCGGGCGCCGAGGAACTCGCCAGCTTCGTCCCCGAGTACACCATCATCGACCTGCCCAGCTTCAAGGCCGATCCGGCCCGCCACGGCAGCCGCAGCGAGACCGTGATCGCGGTCAACTTCACCGAGAAGCTGATCCTGATCGGCGGCACGGCCTATGCCGGCGAGATGAAGAAGTCGGTCTTCGGCATCCTCAACTACCTGCTCCCGACCAAGGGCGTGATGCCGATGCACTGCTCGGCCAACATCGGCCCCGATGGTGACACGGCCGTGTTCTTCGGCCTTTCGGGCACCGGCAAGACCACGCTGTCGGCCGACGCCTCGCGCACCCTCATCGGCGATGACGAGCACGGCTGGTCGGATACCGCGGTCTTCAACTTCGAAGGCGGCTGCTATGCCAAGATGATCCGTCTCTCGGCAGAAGCCGAGCCGGAAATCTTCGCCACGACCAAGCGTTTCGGCACCGTTCTCGAGAACGTCGTGATCGACCCGGAAACCCGCAAGATCGACCTCGACGACAACTCGCTCGCCGAGAACAGCCGCGGATCCTATCCGATCGACTTCATTCCGAATGCCTCCGAGGACAACCTCGGGCCGGTGCCGAAGAACGTGATCTTCCTCACCGCCGACGCGTATGGCGTGCTGCCTCCGATCGCGCGTCTGACGCCCGACCAGGCGATGTACCACTTCCTGTCGGGCTACACCGCGCGCGTCGCGGGCACCGAAATCGGCGTGACCGAGCCGGAGGCGACCTTCTCGACCTGCTTCGGCGCACCGTTCATGCCGCGTCACCCCTCGATCTACGGCAACCTCCTCAAGGAGCGCATCGCCAAGGGCGGTGTGAAGTGCTGGCTGGTCAACACCGGCTGGTCGGGCGGCAAGGCGACTATGGAAGGCATCAAGCGCATGCCGATCAAGGCGACCCGCGCGCTGCTCAACGCCGCGCTCGACGGCAGCCTCAACACCGCCGAGTTCAAGGAAGATCCCAACTTCGGCTTTGAAGTGCCCGTGGAAGTGCCCGGTGTTGACACCGCGCTGCTCGATCCGCGCGGTGCCTGGGCCGATGGTGCCGAGTACGACAAGACCGCGCAGGTTCTGGTCAAGAAGTTCATCGACAACTTCGCCCAGTTCGAAGCGCACGTTGACGAGGGCGTCCGCCAGGCCGCGCCCGTCACCGCCTGACAGGCGCGCGAGTAACTTGTGATATGAAGAAGGCCCCGGACGCTTCGGCATCCGGGGCCTTCTTTCCTTGCGGGACGCACGCGGTGCCTCCCGGCAGAACCAGGAGAGAGGCATGGGACTATTGGACGGCGTACTGGGGCAGATGGGCGGCAACGCCGATGTGGCCAATCTTGCCGGGCAACTCGGCATACGACCGGAAATGGCCGAGAAGGCCGTGGCCGCGCTCGGCCAGGCGCATCAGCAACCGGGCGACACGGCTGAACTTGCAGCCGGGCGCACGGGGCTCGATGTTGCCACGATCCAGCAGATCATCACCGCCATTGGCGGCGAGAGCGCGCTGGCGCGCTTTGCCGGTGAAATCGTGTCCAACCCGCAGGTCATGGCGTTGCTCGACCGCGACGGGGACGGCGATGCGATGGACGATATCGCAGGGTTCGCTTCGGGGCTGTTCGGACGAAAGTAGAGCTTCCCGGATGAAAAAGGCCCCCGGATGCGGACATGCACCCGGGGGCCTTTTCGCTTTTTCGTGACTTGACCGCCTAACCCTTCACGCCCGCGATGTAGCGCGTGATGTTGTCGCCTAGAACGTCGAGGGGGACGTTGCCCCCATCGACCACGGCCTGGTCGAAATCGCGCAGGTCGTAGGCGTCGCCCAGCTCGGAAATGGCGCGCAGGCGCTGGCGGTTGATCTCGTTGTGGCCCATCTTGTAGCCACAGGCCTGGCCGGCCCAGGAGCAGTAGCGGTCGACCTCGTTGACCACTTCCTCACGCTTGTTGCCGTTCTTCTCCATGAAGAAGCGGATGCCTTCCTCGCGGCTCCACCCTTGTGAGTGCAGGCCGGTGTCGACGACCATGCGGCAGGCCCGGAAAGCGATCGACTGGAGGTAGCCGAGGCGCCCGACCGGATCATCGTCATAGGCGCCCAGTTCGTCGCCCAGCTGCTCGCCGTAGAGCGCCCAGCCTTCGGAATAGGCGTTGAAGGCCAGGATCGAGCGGATCAGTGGCAGGCGGTTGGCGTATTCGCCCTGCCAGACGTGGCCGGGGATCGTCTCGTGGTGGACGAGGGTGGGCAAGTCGTACTTGCGGTGGAGGTCCGTGGTGCGCAGGTTGATCCACATCTTGCCCGGCACCGTGCCGTCCTTGGAGCCCGCGCCGCCATAGGCGGTAGGAGCGCCCGGTTCCTCGGCAAGGGGCAGGCGGCGGACTTCGACGTTGCCCGGCACCAGTTCGCGGAACGCGCGCGGCATCTGCGAGGTGATCCAGTCGATACGCTGACGGATGAAAGCCATGATCTGGTCGCGGCCCTCATCGCCCTTGGCGAACATGAAGCGCGGGTCCTTGCCCAGCGCGGTCATGCGCGCGCCGACGGTGCCTTGGGTGTAGCCAAGGTCCTTGAGGATCGGGTCCATCCGGCCATGCAGTTCGGCAAGCTGTTCGTGGCCGAGCTTGTGGATCTCCTCGGCGGGCATGGCGGTGGTGGTGCTGGCCTTGAGCGCCCAGGCGTAGAACTGCGCGCCGCCGGGGCGTTCGCGCAGGCCCGGTGCGCTGGAGGCGAGGCCGCGCTGGCGCTTGAGTTCGGCGAGCTGGCGCTGGAGTGCGGGCAGCACGTCGCCCGCGACAAGGCTTTTCGCCTGCTTCTCCCAATCGCCCTGGAACGTCCCGGTGCGGTTCGCGACCGAGGCAACGAGCCCGCCGCCGTCCTTGCCCGCGTCCGCCACCGTGCTCTCCATCTGCGCGATGGCGCGGTCGAGCAGGAAGTCGGGGGGCACGAGGCCCTTGTCGGTCGCGGCCTTCATGCGCACCAGTTCGCCGTCGAGCTGGTCGTCCATCTGGGCAAGGCGTGCGATATAGGCGTCCGCATCCTCGGGCGTCTTGATCGGATGGTCCGCATCAAGAAAGCGCGGCGTGTCGAGATAGGCGCCCACGTTCTGGATGACGACGTAGGGCGTGTTGCGCCAGCTGCCCACGGCAACGTCGCCATAGGGCTGCGCGAAGCCTTCGAGCGACGTCGTATAGGCACTCTTGATGACTTCCAGGCTGGTGCGGGTCGCGGGATCGAGGCCAGTCTCATCGACGGCGGAGACCGCCGCGAGATCGCGCCGCAGCAGGGCGGCCATGCGCGCCACGCCATCGGGGGAGCGGTCCTCCATGCGACTGCGCAAGGCGGCGTGCGCCCCCGTATCGACGCCCAGACTGGTCGCCGTGCCGGGACTGAGATCGAGGAAATTCCAGGCGAGCGTGTCGAGAAGGCCGCTCGCCTCGGCTGAGGCGGGCGAGCCTGAAGCGCTCTGGGCAAGTGCGCGGGAGCTCCCCGGAAGGGCCACGGCGGCGACGCCGCAGGACAGGATCTGGAGAGCGTTGCGACGGGAAAGCGGCGCTGCGGCCGATGCAGGGTGTGTCATGGCGCGAAACTGGCTCCGACAGGCGGACAAGTCAAACGCGGATGGGGATGAAAGGAGGGGGAAAGCGGGGCCGGATCGGGGCTCGCATGGCGTCCGGGGATCGGCTATCGCCTTGCCATGGCTATTGCGCTTTCCCTCATGGTCCTCGCCAGCATCGCGCTGGTGCTGGGCAGCATCGCCCTGTGGCGCCGCCCCGGCCATCGCAAGCGGGCCGTGCTGATGCTCGTCCTTGCAGGGATCATGGCGATCAACGTCGCGATCCTCACCGTGCCCACGCCCGATGGCCGCTCGCTTGCCGGTATCGCCGAAACGCAAGAGGCGCCGCAGTAGCCCTGCGACGCCTCTTTCTGCGTGTCCGTGCGGCGTTACGGGATTACTTGATCGGGCAGTCCGGCGCGAGGCGCATGTCGAGGTAGTTGTTGACCGACTTCATCAGGTCATCGGTCTCGTTCTCGAAGAAGTGGTTGGCCTTGCGCACTTCGTCGTGGTGAATGGTGATGTGCTTCTGCGTGCGCAGCTTGTCGACCAGCTTCTGCACCGCGTTGGGCGTCACCACCGTATCGGCTTCACCCTGGATGATGATGCCCGAGGCCGGGCAGGGCGCAAGGAAGCTGAAGTCGTACATGTTGGCGGGCGGCGCGATCGAGATGAAGCCGCGGATCTCCGGGCGGCGCATCAGCAGCTGCATGCCGATCAGCGCGCCGAACGAGTAGCCCGCGATCCAGGTGGTCGAGCTTTCGGGGTGGATCTGCTGCACCCAGTCGAGCGCGGCGGCCGCGTCCGAGAGTTCGCCGATGCCGTTGTCGAAGCTGCCCTGGCTGCGGCCCACGCCGCGGAAGTTGAAGCGCAGGGTGGCAAAGCCGCGCGCCACGAAGGTCTTGTAGAGATGCTGCGTGATGCGGTCGTTCATCGTGCCGCCCGCCTGCGGGTGCGGGTGGAGGATCATGGCGACCGGCGCGCGCGGACGCGGCGCGGGCTGGAAGCGGCCTTCGAGACGGCCTTCGGGTCCGGGAAAGATCACTGCGGGCATGGAATAACGAACCTGACTTGTTGAGCCTCCGGCAAGAATGGCCGCGCAAGGAAGGGGCCGTGATTGCAGGAGTGGAAATGGGAGAGCAGCTTATATAGAAACATTCGTACCAAAAACAATCACGACAAAACAAGCGGAGCCGCCAATTTCTTCCCCTGTCTACCTGGACCATGCCGCAACCACCCCCTTGCGGCCCGAGGCGCGCGCCGCCTGGCTTGAAGGTGCCGAAATCTGGGCCAATCCCTCCAGCCCGCACAAGCAGGGGCGCGCCGCGCGCGCCGCGCTCGAGGATGCGCGTGAGCGGGTGAAGCGGGCGCTGGGCTGGAGCGGTGAACTTCTTTTCACCTCGGGCGCGAGCGAGGCGCTGGCTCTCGGGCTGGGCCGCGCGAAGGTGCAGCGTCGGCTTGTTTCGGCGGTCGAACATGACGCGGTTTTTCGCGCCGCACCCGATGCCGTCGAAGTGCCGATGGCAGGGGGCGAGTTGGACGCAGAGGCGCTGGCCGAACACCTTGGCGAGGAGGGGCGCTGCGTGCTCGCGCTCCAGTCGATCAACTCCGAGACCGGGACCGTGCTCCTGCCTTCGGGGCCGAGCGAGGCGTTGGAGGCCATGCGGGCGGCCGGAGGGCTGCTGCTTGCCGACTGCTCGCAATCGGCCGGCAAGGCGCCGCTGCCCGAAGCCGACCTTATCGTGGCCTCGGCCCACAAGCTGGGTGGCCCCGTCGGGATCGGGGCGCTGCTGGTGCGCGACTTTGCGCTCCTGGAGCCGACCGGCGGGCAGGAGCGTGGCTACCGCGCGGGGACGGAAAACCTGCCCGCCGCGATGGCCTTCGCCGCCGCACTGGACGCAGGCGGCGTCGAAAGCTGGGCGACAAGCGAGGGAGAACGCTTTGCCTTCCGAGACCGTCTCTCCGAATTTGGTGAGGTGATCCAGCCCAGCACGGCCTGCTCGCACATCTTCGCGGTTGCGGCGCCCAGGCTTGCGGCAACCGCCATGCTGATCCGGCTCGATGCCATGGGCTTTGCGATTTCGGCGGGAAGCGCGTGCTCGTCCGGCACGCTCAAGCAGAGCCGGGTGCTCAAGGGCTTCGGCATCGACGAAGACACCGCACGGCGCACCGTGCGCGTCAGCATCGGCTGGAACACGACACCCCAGGACCTCGATACCTTCGCGGACGCCTGGGCGCAGGTGAACGGATGATCTATCTCGACTATCAGGCAACGACCCCATTGGCGCCCGAGGCGCGCGAGGCCATGCTGCCCTGGCTGGGTGGGCCTGAGACCAGCGGCTTTGCGAACCCGCACAGCCCGCATCGTCCCGGACGCATGGCGGCCGCGGCCGTGGAAGTCGCGCGCGACCAGGTAGCCGCGCTTCTGCCACCGGGAGGCCGCGTGATCTTTACCTCGGGCGCGACCGAGGCGATCAATCTGGCAATGGTTGGAAGCGGGTCTAAGCGGCTGGCCGTGTCGGCCATCGAGCATTCGGCCGTGCTCGACACCGCGCGTTGGATCGATCCTGGCTCGCAGGAAATCCCGGTCGGAGAGGACGGCTGTGTGGCTGCGGACGCGCCGCTGCGCGAGGGCACCGACCTCGTCGCGGTCATGCAGGTCAACAACGAGATCGGCACGGTCCAGCCCGTGGACGAACTGGCGCAGCGCGCCCATGCGGCAGGCGCGCTGTTCCTGTGCGATGCGGTGCAGGGCGCTGGCAAGATTGTACCGCCGCAAGGCGCGGACATGATCGCGATCAGCGCGCACAAGATGTACGGTCCCAAGGGGATCGGTGCGCTCTGGGTGCGTGATGGGCTCGATCTCGAACCGCTGATCCGCGGCGGCGGGCAGGAGCAGGGCCTGCGTTCGGGTACCTTGAGCCCGGCGCTGTGCGCGGGGTTTGGCGCTGCAGCCGCGCTGGCGCTCAGGAGCCGCGATGAGGACGCGGCGCATATTGCCCGGCTTTGGGACAGCGCGCGTGCGGCTTTGCCGGACTGGGACCTCAATGGCTCGGCCGAACGGCGCTGGAAGGGAAATTTAAACTTGCATCGCAAGGGTTTGGATGTAGCCCGTCTGATGTCTGATCTTCGCGCCGTGGCGTTTTCGGCTGGCTCGGCTTGCGCCAGCGGCTCGGGAAGGCCCAGTCATGTGCTGCGCGCGCTCGGACTTGCCGACAGTGCGGCCAAAGCCTCTATCCGTTTGGGATTCGGGCGATATAGTACGCAACGGGACATAGAGGATGCCTGCGCTCAAATAGAAGCCGCTGCGGCGGCGCAGGGAGTCTGAAATTGGTAAACGTGCAATTCGTCACGACCGAAGGGAACAAGGTTTCGGCACAGGCCGAGCCGGGAACGCGCCTGCTCGAAGTGGCCCAGGCCGCGGGCATGCCGCTCGAAGGGACGTGCGAGGGGCAGATGGCCTGTTCCACCTGCCATGTCTATTTGTCGGATGAGTGGTTCGCCAAGGTCGAGCCCGCCTCGATGGACGAGGAGGACATGCTCGATCTGGCGGCGGGTGTCGCGCGCACCAGCCGCCTTTCCTGCCAGATCGAACTGACCGAGGATCTCGACGGGATCGAGGTGCGTATTCCCGGCGTTTCGCGCGACATGCAGATCGGCTGAACCGCAAAGAAAAGCGACGGCCGCACCCGTTCGGGGATGCGGCCGCGCGGTTTTCGGGGCATTATCGGAGCGGCTCTCGTCAGGCGGCCTGCGCGGGAACCCGGATGGCCTCGATCAGGGCGTTCGAGAAAGCCGGAATGTCATCGGGCTTGCGGCTCGTGATGATGTTGCCATCGACGGCCACTTCGCGGTCGACAACGTTGGCCCCCGCATTGGCAAGGTCGGTGCGGATCGAGGGCCAGCCCGTCACGGTCTTGCCGCGAACCGCGTCCGCTTCCACCAGCAGCCAGGGCGCGTGGCAGATGGCACCAACGGGCTTGCCCGAATGGACGAAGGCCTGAACCAGCTCCACGGCCGTGGAATTGAGGCGCAGGGTGTCCGGATTGATCTGACCGCCGGGCAGGACGAGAGCATCGAACTCGCTTGCCTTCACATCGTCGAGCGCGAGATCCACCTTGACCGGATCGCCCCAGTCGGTGTGGTTCCAGCCCCTGATTTCGCCGGTCTCGGGGCTCGCGATCTGAACGTCCATTCCGGCATCACGAAGGGCATCGCGCGGACCGGTGAGCTCGGAGGGCTCGAAACCGTCGGTGGCGAGGATGAGGATGCGCTGGGTCATGTCGTGACCTCCTTTCTTGTTGGCATTTCCTCCTTCAACACCGCCGCGAGGCGTGCCGTTCCCGGTTCCGGCTCCTTCTGCCGCGCCTCGGCCACGGACTGGAGAATGCCGCGTCGATCCGCTCAGCTACCTCGGCGACGGCGCAGGTGGCTCACCAGCCAGACGATCCCCCAGATCACGAGGCCGAGCGGAATGCCGATGGCCCCCAGGATGATGAGCGCGCCGATCACGGTGCCCAGGATCGTGTCGAGATTGCGCACTGCCTCGCGTATGGGACCAAGGAAGCCGCCGCTCGACGGCGTGCGCGCGGCGTAGGAGAGGTTCATCTCGCTGAAGTCGACCCGGCCCTGCATTTGCGCCAGCCAGCTCTCGGCCTGGTCGATCTCCTCATTGACCTTGGCCACGCCGCGCTCGGCCTCGACCAGTTCGGCGACCGAGCCCTTGCGGGTGGCGAGGACTTCCATCAGACGGTCGCGCAGCAGGCGGCGGGCCTTGAGGCGCGCGGCGGTATCGACGATTTGCTTGGAAAGATCCTCGCCCTCGATCGCGCTGCCGATCTGGTCGCCGCCCTGGCCGCTGACCAGTTCGGCCAGCTCCTGCCCGAAGGCACGGGCGCGCGGCGCGGCGACGGCCAGTGTCAGCGAGCCGCTGGCGTAGTCGTTCTCGCCAAGGTCGCTCTGCATGGAGAGGACGCGGCAGACCTGTGGCCCCTGCTTCTCGCACAGGCTGGCCTGCCGGGCCTGGACCTGCGCGATGTGTTCGGCGGGCAGGCGGTACTGGTAGCGGTAGGTGTAGGCGATGCGCGGAACCGAGACGGGGATCTCACCGCTCTCCGGCGTTTCCTTTGGCGGTTCTTCGCCAATGTCTACTGTCGTGAGCTTTTCCACCCCGCTCGGAGCGGCTTCGTAATTGCCGCCTTCGCCGCAAGCGACCAGCAGAAACGAAGCGAGAACAGGCGCAAGCGGCCACACGGGCCTTGTCGGATGGGGCATTCTCTCTCCACTCTGATTCGTAGAATAGCGTAGCGCGCCGCAAGCCTGCGGAAAACGGCGAATTGTCGCTTTGGAGAGTGGCCCCGCGCTGCTACGCTCCTGCCCATCATGGTGACTTCTCTCGACGACAGTTCCGATCCGTTCGACGCCATTGTCGATGCGCCGTTCGATGCCGCGCTTTCCGAGCGCTACCTCGTCTACGCGCTCTCGACGATCACCGCGCGTTCGCTGCCCGACCTTCGCGACGGCCTGAAGCCGGTCCACCGGCGCCTGCTCTGGGCGATGCGGCAGCTGAAGCTCGATCCGGCGAGCGCCTACAAGAAGTCCGCGCGCGTCGTGGGCGACGTCATCGGCAAGTACCACCCGCATGGCGATGCGTCGGTCTACGATGCGATGGTCCGCCTCGCGCAGGACTTCTCGCTGCGCTACCCGCTGGTGCAGGGGCAGGGCAACTTCGGCAACATCGACGGCGATAACGCGGCAGCCTACCGCTACACCGAGGCGCGCCTTACCAAGACCGCGATCCAGCTCATGGCCGGGCTCGACGAAGGGACTGTCGACTTCATCCCGACCTACAACGGGGAAGAGAGCGAACCGGACATTTTCCCGGGGCTCTTCCCCAATCTGCTTGCCAACGGGGCGACGGGCATCGCGGTGGGCATGGCGACCTCGATCCCCAGCCACAACGCGGCCGAGATCATCGATGCGACGATGCTCCTGATCGAGAACCCGCAGGTGGAGCATGAGCAGCTCATGGAAGTCTTCCATGGGCCCGACTTTGCAACCGGCGGCCTGGTCGTCGACAGCGCGGCGGCGATCTCCCACGCCTACGAGACGGGCAAGGGCGCCTTCCGCATGCGCGGACGCTTCTCCAATGGCCGTGACGAGGCGGGCAACTGGGAGGAAACCGGCATCGAGAAACTGGGCGGCGGCCAATGGCAGCTCGTCGTTTCCGAAATTCCCTACATGCTCGCCAAGGGCAAGCTGATCGAGCAGATCGCCCAGCTGATCGCGGACAAGAAGCTGCCGATCCTGGAAGACGTGCGCGATGAAAGCGATGAGCAGATCCGCATCGTCCTCGTGCCCAAGAGCCGCAACGTGGACCCGGAACTCCTGAAGGAAAGTCTCTACCGGCTGACCGACCTGGAGTGCCGCTTCTCGCTCAACCTGAACGTCTTGGACGCGCAGCGCACGCCCGGCGTCGTCGGGCTGAAGGACCTGCTGCGCCAGTGGGTCGTCAACCAGATCGACATTCTCCAGCGCCGCACGCAGCACCGGCTGGACAAGATCGCCGCGCGCCTCGAACTCGTCGAAGGCTACATCATCGCCTACCTCAACCTGGATCGGATCATCGAGATCATCCGGACCGAGGATGAGCCCAAGCCGGTGATGATGGCGGAGTTCAATCTCACCGACCGGCAGGCCGAGGCGATTCTCAACATGCGTCTGCGCTCCTTGCGCAAACTGGAGGAAATGGAACTCCGCCAGGAGCACGAGGAACTGCTCAAGGAGCAGGACGAGCTTACCAAGCTGCTCGAAAGCCCGGCGCGCCAGCGTACGCGCCTCAAGCGCGACCTGATGGCGCTGCGCAAGGACTACGCCGAGGATACCGAGCTTGGCCGCCGCCGCACCACGATTGCCGAGGCGCGGCCTACGGTTGAATTCTCGATGGACGCGATGATCGAGAAGGAGCCCATCACGGTGGTCCTTTCGCAGCGCGGCTGGATCCGCGCGGCCAAGGGGCACGTCGCGCTGGACAGCGAGTTCAAGTACAAGGAAGGCGACGGCCCGGCCTATGCCTTCCACGCGCAGACGACCGACAAGCTGCTGATCGCGCTGGACAATGGTCGCTTCTATACGCTGGGCGGGGACAAGCTGCCGGGTGCGCGCGGATTTGGCGAACCGATCCGCACGATGGTCGACATCGACGCCGAGGCGCAGATCGTCGCGGCGCTCGCGCACAAGCCCAAGGGGCAGCTCCTGCTCGCCTCCAATGTGGGTCGCGGCTTTGCCGTGGTGACCGACGAGATCCTGGCGGAAACCCGCAAGGGCAAGGCGGTGATGAGCACCAAGCCGGGCGTGAAGCTGGCCGTGGTGCGCGAGATCCCGGCCGAGCACGACCACGTCGCCGTGGTCGGAGACAACCGCAAGCTGGTCGTCTTCAACCTCGACGAACTGCCGATCATGGCCAAGGGGCAGGGCGTTACGCTGCAGCGCTACCGCGACGGGGGCATGGCGGACGTGACCACGCTCAAGCTGGAAGAGGGGCTCTCCTGGACGATGGGCGGTGACACCGGACGCACGCGCACCGAAAAGGACATCGCCATGTGGAAGGTCGCACGCGGTGCGGCCGGACGCCTTCCGCCCAACGGCTTCCCGCGCGACAACAAGTTCTGAAGAACGAAGGAAGTGATTCCGAGGGCCATCGCCCTCGGGCTCCCCAAACTGTCGACCTCGCGTCTGGCGCGCCGCGCTGGCTGAAAGAGGTGAGGACGCCCATTTCGGGGGCAAGGGGCGATGGCCCCTTGAATAAATCCTTCGACTAGGTTTCGTGGACAAAGGGTATCCAGAGTTTGACTGAGGCGAGCGCGACGAAGCCAAGGTAGGATTCCTTGGTTTTGTCGTATCGGGTCGCAACGCGCCGCCAGTTCTTGAGTTTGTTGAACAGGCGCTCGATCAGGTTGCGCCATTTGTATTTGGCGCGGTCGTGCGGGACGGGGTCGCGCCGGTTGACCTTGGCCGGGATCACCGCCTCGGCGCCTGCGGCCTCGATTTCCTCGCGGATCGCATCGGCATCGTATCCCCGATCAGCCAGGAAGGCCTCGATCCGATCGGTTATCATGCGGAACAGCGGAGCGAAGCCCTGCACATCGTGCGCCTGTCCCGGTGTCAGCACGAAGCCGAGCGGGAGACCTCTGGCATCGCACCTGGCGTGGAGCTTGGTGGTGAAGCCGCCGCGCGATCGACCAAGCGCCTCGGTTTGTTGAGTCCCCTTTTTATGCCGACGGCACAATGATGTGCCCGGACCACAGTGCTATCGATCATGTCGGCGGCGGTATCGCGCCCTGCCAGCTCGGCCAGCGTCTCGAGCATGGCATCGAACACGCCCGTCGTGACCCATCGTCGATAGCGCCGGAAGACGCTGTTCCACTTGCCATACTCGTCCGGCAGGTGTCGCCACTGCGCGCCGGTTCGCGCGATCCACATCATGCCTTCAAAATAGGGACGGTTATCCTGTGCCGGGCGGCAGCCTCGCCCCCGTTCAGGCGGCAGCAGCGCCCCGATCACTTCCCACTCTTCGTCCGTAACGCCGATCCGTTCGCCCAAGGCCGCCTCCAAAAGCCAGCCTTGAATCAAGGTCCGAGTCCCCAGTCAAGCTTTGTCCACGAAACCTAGACTTCTTCCACCGGCTGGGGATGGTTCGGCACGAGGATCAGTGTGCGTCCTTCAACACGCCAGCTGGCAAGGCGCGAGAGCAGGTTCATCCCGATCACGTTCTGCTCTCCCAGGCCCGGTGCAACGACCGCGTCGAGATCGCGCGCGACGATGTTCCCGAAGCGCAGTTCGTCTACCGTGACCAGTTCGGCGGGCACCGTGCCATTGGCCGTGCGCATTGCGATCCGGCGCGGGACGGGCGAGGGCTCGATCTGCGCAGCCTCGGCCGTCACGGGAGCAAGGGCGGTCAGGGTCGCGCCGGTGTCGACGAGGAAGTCCCGCTCGACACCGTTGATGCTGGCGCGGATCCAGAAGTGCCCGTCCGGGGCCATGGCGACCCGTGTCTCGCTGCCCTCGACGCTCTGGCGTTCGATCCCGACCTGGGGCAGGGCAAAGTCGAAACCGGTGTTGAGGCGGGCAAATTGCGCGATGGTGAGAAGCAGGGCCGCGACGAGGCCGAGGTTGCCTACGCCCTTCACGAAGCCACCCAGAAACGGCAGCGGGCCGCGCAGCAGGCCTCCGATCATCGTGACCAGCAGCGCCCCCAGCGCGAGCGCAAGGAGCGGCTGGCCCGCGAGATAGGTCGCAAGCTCATCGAGCTGGTCGGGAATTTCGAGGTTCATGGTCCCTATACTACCCGCAGATAGCTTGCCGGTTCCTGACCGGGACGGGCCGTGCTCACGGTGTCAGGATCAGCCGCTCGCCTTCCACGCGCCAGCTCTTCATCTGTGAGAGCAGGTTCATGCCGATGACGGCGGTGTCGTTCTGCGTGTCGGGCAGGACGGCGAGCGGCAGGTCGCTCGCCTCGATGGTGCCCAGGCGCAGCGAGCGGGCCAGGCCCATGCGCGCGACAACGGTGCCGTTGGCGGTGTCGAGCAGTCGCCCTTCACCGTCTTCGCTCGCGGCAAGGCCGGTGCGCTGCGCGACGCTTTGGGGGACCGTGGTATAGGTCGCGCCGGTGTCGATCATGAAGTCGACGGGTTCGCCGTTCAGTTGCGCCTTGACCCAGAAGTGCCCGTCCGCGCGCATCGCGATGACGGTCTCATCGCCTTCGATCCGGGCCTCGCGGGTGTGATCGAGCCAGAGCGCGGCGTCCGAAGTCCGGTTACTGCCTGCGAACTGCACCACCGTGAGCAGGCCTGCCACAAGCAGTCCGAGGTAGGCGACATTGCGCATCCCTGTGCCAAGGCTCGGACGCTGCGCGCTCACCATCTGGGCGGCCACGGCGAGCACGATCGCGGCCACCGTCAAGGCGAGGAGCGGCTGGCCTTCCAGCGTGGCACCAAGGTCACCTGCGCTCACGCGGGGCCTTGCTGTGCGATCACATCGTCGAGCAGCTGCTCTACGCGCGGGCTATCCGGGAATCCTTCCGCGATCCACAGGGCTTCGACGGTGCGCAGGACACGTGCGACCTCGGGACCTGCGCCGACACCGCGCGCGACGATCTGGCCGCCTTTGAGCGGGAAGGCGGGGATGGTCCAGTCCTTGAGGGGGGTGACATCGGCCCCTGCGATGAGCAGGCGGTCGAGCGCCTGGTCCATGCCCAGTCGGAACGCGAGGGCCCGCGGCGCACCGGGAATATCCTCGCGCGCCGCGGCAAGCGCGAGGCGCTTCTTCTGCGCGCCCGAAAGCCGGAAGCGCGAGGCGATCTGTTCGGCAAGAGCAACATCGGCCGGGAGCAGGGCGGCAAGGCGGCGAACCGCATCGGGCGCGATGTCCTGGCGTTGCTCGCAGGCGATAAGGGCGGTGAGCGCTTCGGGGCGGGCTTCGGGCAGGATCACGTCGAGAACGCCCAGCGCCTTCATGCGCGCGATGGTCGGGGCGGGGTCGGGGAGGCCGAGGAGGTTCATCGTCTCCATGCCCACCCGCTCACGCGAAAGACCTTTGAGTGTCGCGGCGAGTTCGCGGCAGGCGCTCTCGGCGTCTTCGTCGGCGGGCTGGCTGCCGAACCGGGCCTGGAAGCGGAAGTAGCGCAAGATGCGCAAGTGATCCTCGCGGATGCGCTGACGGGCATCGCCGATAAAGCGCACAGTGCGCGTGGCGAGGTCCGTCTGGCCCTCGAAATAGTCGTAGATCGTGCCGTCAGCGGGATCGGCGTAGAGGGCGTTGATGGTGAAATCGCGGCGCGCGGCGTCCTCGTGCCAATCCTGCGCGAAGGCGACCGTGGCGCGGCGCCCATCGGTCGATACGTCGTGGCGCAGCGTGGTGATCTCGACCGGGCCGCCGGGCAGGACCGCCGTGACGGTGCCGTGTTCGATGCCGGTGGGTACGCGCCGGATCCCGGCATCCTCAAGGCGCTGCATGACCTCTTCGGGGCGCAGCGTGGTGGCCATGTCGATGTCCTTGACGGCAAGGCCCAGCAACGTATCGCGCACCGCGCCGCCGACGTAGCGCGCGCAGCCCTTGCCCAGTGCCGCGACCAGATCGGCGAGATCCGCGCGGCCCATCCACTCGGCGCAAAGCCGTTCAGTCATGCCAGTTCAGCCTATGCGTCAGGTTGGTAATGATGGCGCCGGTGACGCCCCAGATGCGGTGCCCCTCCCACATGATCTCGACATATTCGCGCGTTGCGCCTTCCCATTCCAGGCTTCTGGCCTTCTGGTTGGCGGGATCGAGCACGAAGTCGACCGGGGCCTCGAACCACTTGGCGACCTCGGCGGGGTTGGGGCGGATCTCGATGTCGGGGGGCACGATGCCAAGGACGGGCGTGATCTCGTAGCCGCTGCCGGTGCGGTAGAGATCCCCCGTGCCCACGACCCGCACGCACGCGGGATCAATGCCCAGTTCCTCGTTCGCTTCGCGCAAGGCAGCCTCGACAGGCGCTTCGCCCGGATCGATCCGGCCACCGGGAAAGGCGACCTGCCCCGGATGCGCGCGCATCGAGGAGGGGCGGTGGAGGAGGAGCATGCCCGGCCGTTCGCGTTCGGTCAGGGCGATGAGGACGGCGGCGGGGATGAAGCTCTCGATCTGCGCGGTGCGCGGATCGGTGAAGCGGCGGGGCTGGGCATGCCCTTCGCGCGCCTCGAAACGGCGCTTCACGGCTTCGAACAGGGCGCTCATGCCGGGCTCAGCGGGAAATGGGCGGTGCCGCTGGTGACCGAGAGGTCATCGCTTGCAAGCGCGATCTCGGCGAGCTGGGCGTACGTGCTGCGGTTGAGCCGGGCACGGCAGCCGTGGCGCACGCCCAGATAGATGGCGGGGCTGTCGGGATCGCCCTCGGCCGTGATCGGGTGCGCGGGGCCCGCGATCACGAGGTCATCGGTGTTGAGGCGAAAGACGAGATTGCCGTCCTCTTCCTTGAGGTCGACAGCGAGGAACGCGGCATCCTCCACCGCGATCGACAGTTTCTGGGTGGGGGTGACGAGCCAGTGCTGGCCGCCCGCATCGCACAGTAGAAGCGAGGCGAAGGCGCGCACCATCGCGGGGCGCGTGATCAGGCCGCCTTCGTGGTACCAGCGGCCATTGGCCGCGATCCGCATGTGGCTGTCGCCGACATGCGCGGGCTCCCAGGTTTCGACAGGCGGCAGCCGCCGCGCTTCGAGGAGCGCGGCCACGTCGGCGAGGGAAAGGCCGGCAAGGTCGGGTGGGGCTTCGTAAGGCATGGCGTGTGCGATGCCAGATAGGCACGCACGCGCCAAGCGCCAAGCCTTTCCAGCTTCATTCCCAAGCCAGGCGCCGCGATATGCGGCCGGGACCTGGTCCGGTTCAGCGCGTCCAGGGACCGAGCGTGCCCTTTGCGGGCAGCACGGCCGGGTTGTCGCAGCGCACCAGCAGACGGCTCGCCTCGAACGGACCGGGCAGCTCCCAGCCTTGCGTCTGGGCGTTGCTGAAGCCCCAGAAGCGGCCGTAGTATTCGGGATCGCCGATGAGGACCTGCGGGAGCGGCGCGCGCTCGTCGATGCCCGACATGGCCGCCGACATCAGTACCTGGCCGTAGCCGCGGTTCTGTTCCTCGGGCAGGACGGCAACGGGTCCGACCATGATCATCGGGTGTGCGCGGCCATCGTCGTCGGTCAGCGCGACCGGCCAGCACTGGATCGAGCCGACCATCATGTCCTTGTCGTCCATGACCGCAAAGCTGAGCGCAGGGAGCCATTCCATGCCTTCGCGCACCTTGTAGGCGGTGCGTTGGCGTCGCTCGGGTTCGAACGCGCGGTCGAGCAGATCCTCGACGAGGGCAGGGTCGACGTTGTCGAGCGGAATGACGGTTGCGGTGTCGGACGAGTTGGACATGGCGCGCGCCGATACGGCGGGGCGCGCGCTTTGTCGATTCAATTCGCGCTTTGGCCCTTGGCAGGCGGCACCAGTTTGAGGAGGTGTCCGCTGTCCGGAGCCGGACCGTCTTCCAGCAGCCAGATCTCGCCCGAGGGCGTCTCACGCACCTCGCGGATGCGGTGATCAAGCTCATAGCGCGCTTCTTCAACACCTTGCGTGCCGTTGAGCGCGACCAGAACGAGGCCGGGGACGGAGAACGAGGCAATGACCGCCTTGTCGTGGAACCCGGGGTAGCGGTCTCCCTTGTAGAGGATGAAATCGCCCGGAGCGATCACCGGGTTCCAGCTGATGGCGGGCGCGGCAAGGTCGGGGCGGGTGGAGTGGCGCGGAATCGGATCGCCGTTGTAGTGATCGCCGTCCGAGACCAGCGGCCAGCCGTAGTTGAGGCCCGCCTCGATGCGGTTGATCTCGTCGCCGCCCGCAGGCCCGTGTTCAAGGTCCCACAGGTCCCCGTTCGCATCGAAGGCAAGGCCAAGGACGTTGCGGTGGCCGTAGGACCAGATCTCGTCGGAAGGCGAGCCCTTGTCGGCGAAGGGGTTCCCGGGCGCCGGGGAGCCATCGGGGAGCAGGCGCACGATGGTGCCCAGCGTGTTCGAGGTGTCCTGCGCGGGCTCGCCCTTCTGCCGTTCGCCCGAGCTGACGAAAAGGTAGCTTTCATCCGGCGAGAAGGCGAGGCGGTGCGAATAGTGTCCGGCGCCCGTGACCTTCGGGGTCTGGCGCCAGATGACCTCAAGGCCTTCAAGCGCGCAGCTGGCGGGCGCCGAGCAGGCCAGGGTGCCAAGGCCGACGGCTGCGCCGCGCGTGTCGCCGTCGCCCGGCTCGGCCCACGAGAGATAGACCCGGCGCCCGTCGAGCGAGCCGTTCTCGGGCGGTGTCCAGTCGGCCTGCGGGGCGAGGAGAACATCGCCAAGGCCGCCCTGGCCCTGGTAGGCGACCTCAGGCGCGCCGCTGACGGTTCCCGTGCTCCCATCGGGCAGATAGAGGCGGATCGTCCCGGCTTTCTCGGTGATGATCGCAGTGTTGGTGGCCGCATCGATGTCCATCGCCCAGGGTTCCTCGAAGCTTGCCAGCGTTTCCACCGTAAAGGGCGGTGGCGCGGCTTCGGGAGTCGGGCGCGTGTCGGAGGCCGAAGATCCGCAGCTTGCCAGCGCCAGCCCGAGCGCCGATAGGGACGGCAGAAACATGGATTTTCCGGAGATCATGACGCTTCCTTCTATCGGCCCCTACGGGGGCATCGCGCTGGTTCGCCCGCATGTCATGGGCATCGATGAGGCCGGTCGTGGGCCGCTGGCCGGGCCTGTTGTGGCGGGCGCCGTGCTGCTTGGCAAGAACGCCCCGGCCGGGCTCGACGATTCCAAGAAACTCTCGGCCAGCCGCCGGTTGCAGCTGGAAACAGAAATACACAAAACCTGTCTCTGGGCTGTGGGCGTGGTCGATGTCGAGACGATCGACCGCATCAACATCTTCGCCGCGACCATGCTGGCGATGACCCGCGCGGCCAGTTCGCTGTGCTCCAAGGCCGGGCTCGAACCGGATGAGGTTCTCGTCGATGGCAACAAGACGCCGGAGGGGCGCAGCGAGGGCTGGCGCTGGTCCAACGTGCGCGCAATCGTAGGCGGCGATGGCAGCGAGGCGGCGATTTCGGCGGCCTCGATCATTGCCAAGCAGCACCGAGACCGGATCATGCGTGTCCTGGCGCAGGCCTTTCCGATGTATGGCTGGGAGCGCAATGCCGGTTACGGCACGGCGGGGCACCTTGCCGCCCTGCGCGAACACGGGCCGAGCCCGCATCACCGCCGCAGTTTTTCGCCCATCGCCCAGCTCGAGATGGCTTTCTGATCGCGCGCCGCTGATCCCAGGCGCGACATCGGATTCCGGGCTGGCGTAAAAAAATTTCGCGAAGGTCCTCGGGGTGCTCGGCACAAGATGTTGAGTCGGTCGCGAATCGCCAGACTCCATATGCTGTGTCGGATTCGTTTTGTTCCGTTTTATGATACCTTGAATCATCAGGATTCCCGGCGAGTCGCAGCTTGACGGCGACTCGCCGATGAATCATTAGGGTCGTCTTTCCACAGTTAATTACGGTTTTAGACGGGGTCATAATGGGTCAGGTACTGGTCAAAGAACGGATTCGTGCGAAGGCACCTGCACCGACCCCGAAGGAACTGCTGCCGCTTGGCCAGATCATTCCGGGCGACTGCATCGAGGCGATGCGCCAGATCCCCGACGCGAGCGTCGACATGGTCTTCGCTGACCCGCCGTACAACCTGCAGCTGGGCGGCGATCTCGATCGTCCCGATGGCAGCCGCGTCGATGCGGTCAACGATGAATGGGACAAGTTCGCCAGCTTCGCGACCTATGACCAGTTCACCCGCGACTGGCTGACCGAGGCGCGCCGTGTTCTCAAGCCCGATGGCTCGCTGTGGGTGATCGGCTCGTACCACAACGTGTTCCGCCTCGGCGCGATCATGCAGGACATGGGCTTCTGGATCTTGAACGACATCGTGTGGCGCAAGGCAAACCCGATGCCCAACTTCAAGGGCACGCGCTTCACCAATGCGCACGAGACGCTGATCTGGGCGAGCATGGGCGAGAAGGCGAAGTACACCTTCAACTACCGCGCGATGAAGACGCTCAACGATGAACTGCAGATGCGTTCGGACTGGCACCTGCCGATCTGCAACGGCGCGGAGCGCCTGAAGAAGGACGGTCGCAAGGTCCACCCGACGCAGAAGCCCGAAGCGCTGCTCTATCGTGTGCTGCTCGCCACCACCAACAAGGGCGATGTCGTCCTCGATCCCTTCTTCGGCACCGGCACGACCGGCGCGGTCGCCAAGCGCCTGGGCCGCGAATGGATCGGCTGCGAACGTGAAGGCGATTATCGCGAAGCGGCGATGGAGCGCATCGAGATGGCGCTCGAACTCGACGAAAGCGCGCTCAAGACCATGCAGTCCAAGCGTGCGGCGCCCAAGGTTGCTTTCGGCACCCTGGTCGAGACCGGCTGGATCGCGCCGGGCACCGAGCTGACCGCCAAGAAGGGCAAGTTCACCGCGACCGTGCGCGCCGACGGCTCGCTCGCTTCGGGGCCTGTGACGGGATCGATCCACGGCGTGGGCAAGGAGCTGCAGGGCGCGCCGTCGTGCAACGGCTGGACTTTCTGGAGCATCCAGCACGAAGGCAAGCTCAAGCCGCTCGACGACATCCGCCAGCTCTACCTGCTCGCCACCGAACCGTGAGAAGAGGGCCGTTTTCACCCTCTCTCGACACCGTCCGGTAAAAGGCTAAAGAGCCGCCATGCCTCGCAAGATCTATATCCGCCCGATCGCTCTGGTCGACAGTCCCCAGAGCGAAGCGGGCAACGCTGTCCGCCTTGGCGGTTCGCTGGCCTGGGCCAGCCGCTTTGCCCTTATGGAGCGCAAGGGGCGCAAGGTCGTCGCGCGCACGCTGGTCGATGCGGCGGCCATGCCCGAGGCGATTGCGGCGCTCGATGCGCCTCTGAAGGCGCAGGCCGAGGCGCAGTGGGCGGCGCTTGCAAAGGTTCACGCACCGATCACCTGCGGTGAGCGCACGATCCGGCTCGACCAGCCGCAGGTCATGGGCATTCTCAACATGACGCCCGACAGCTTTTCGGATGGCGGGCGCTTCCTTGATCACCCCGATGTTGCCATCGACCATGCCGTGGGCATGCTGGAAGAGGGCGCCGCGATCATCGACGTAGGCGGCGAATCCACGCGGCCCGGCGCAGCCGCGGTCTGGGAAGGCGACGAGATCAAGCGCGTGGTTCCCATGGTCGAGCGGCTCGCCATGATGGGCGCCGCGATCAGCCTCGACACCCGCCGTGCAGCGGTTATGGAGGCGGCGCTGGCGGCCGGCGCGCACATCATCAATGACGTCTCGGCGCTGCGCTACGATCCTCGCAGCCTGGAACTGGCGGCCGCTTCGAACGCGCCGGTGGTGCTGATGCATGCGCCGGGCAAGGGCGATGACCTGCATTCGGGCGGGCAGTACGCCGATGTCGTGCTCGACGTCTATGACTGGCTGGAACAGGCCCGCGACGACGCCGTGGCTGCCGGTATCGATCCGGCGCGCATCCTGCTCGATCCGGGCATCGGCTTTGGCAAGACCCTGGCCGAAAACCTCGCGCTGATGAACGCCATCGCGCTCTACCACGCCCTGGGGCATCCGTTGCTCGTTGGCGCAAGCCGCAAGCGCATGATCGGGGCGCTCTCGAACGAGGCGGCGGCGCACGAGCGTCTGGGCGGTTCGATCACGCTGGCGCTCAAAGCCATCGAGGCGGGCGCGCAAATCGTGCGGGTCCATGACGTGGCCGAAACGGTGCAGGCCGTGCGCGTGTGGCGCGGAATGCGCGATGCCGCGCTGACCGACTTCTCGCAGCTGGTGGATTGATCGGGCACCTCAGGTACGATCGTCTCTCAAAATCTTGATCGCGGATGAACCGCAGATTTCTGCGGGATGAACCAGCAAGCTGCGGTGCGTGCAGTGGTGCACGCACCGCCGGTTTCGTCGCGCCAAGGGGCCGTTTCGTCTCTTCGCCGGGAGGGATTTTCCCGGTCGACCCGTTTCCCTCTCGAACGCAAGGCAATCGAGCCAAGCGCTGATTTCGAAGAAGGGAGATACGTCCCATGATCAAGACCAAGACCTTTCGCACCGCCGTTCTCGCCGCTGCCGTGGCCATCCCCGCAGGCGCAGCTGTTGCCGCCATGCCGATGAGCGACATGCCCATGACCGCCGAGCAGCAATGGGCGCAGACCGAGGAAGGCCGCATCATGACTTCGCCCATCGCGGGTATCGAGAACTCCCAGTGGTTCGACTACCAGGGCAATGTGCTGGAGACGAAGAAGGAGCTTTCGAGCGACCTCAAGCGCGCGACCGACCTGGAAGACGCCCGCGATGCCTACGGTGAATACGCGCACGAGTTGAAGGACAACCGCCTCGATTACGCTGAATACATGGCGAAGAAGGGCCACACGGTGCCCCGCGTCTACCTCGAGAACTGATCCGACCTCTTTCCCCTCAAGAGATCTGGACAAAAGCGTCGTTGGCCTTGGGCCAGCGGCGCTTTCGCGTTGGGGGCAAGCGGCTTCCGGGATGTCTTGAAAAGGTCATGGCGCTTTGGGAGAAGGTGCCATGCTGACCTCCTCGCGCCGCCGTTTCCTGTTCCTGTCCACGAGCGGCCTTGTCGCGGGTGGGGCTGCCCATGCGCAGTCCTCCACGCCAGCCGCGCTGTTGGAGCCCTACTACCGCGAACTGGAAGGCGAGGTCGCGCTGCCCCGCGCGCCGGAGGGGCCGCAACTTGCCTCGGAGACCGAGATTACTCGCTTTGCGGTCGGCAGCTGCAACAACCAGGAAGGCGACCAGTCCTTCTGGCAGGGCATCGCCAGCCGTGCGCCCCAACTCTTCCTCTACATCGGCGACAACGTCTACGGCGATCCGGGCTGGGATGGAGGCGCGGATCTGGGCTCGCTGCGCCGGGCGTACGAACGGCTCAATAGCCACGCCGAGTTCCAGCAATTCCGAAAGGCCGTCCCCATGCACACGGTGTGGGACGATCATGACTACGGCTTCAACGATGGCGGCGCCGTGTTCCCGTTCAAGCGCTGGTCCGAGCACATCTACGAGACGTTCTGGAATTCGCCCGAGGACGTGCGCGGGCGCGAGGGCGTCTACCATGCGCGTACCTACGGGCCGCAAGGGCGCCGCGTGCAGATCATCCTGCTCGACACCCGTTTCCAGCGCTCGCCGCTCGTGCCGCCTTCGCCGGGCCAGACGCTGCCGCTTAACGGGCGCTATGTGCCCGATACCAGCGCGGACGCGCAGATGCTGGGGGAGGCGCAGTGGGCCTGGCTCGCCGAGGAACTGGCAAAGCCTGCGGACCTGCGCGTGGTGGTCTCCTCGATCCAGGTGCTCTCCGATGCGCACTTGTGGGAGGGCTGGGAGCTGATGCCGCGTGAGCGCGAGCGTCTTTACGCGGCGTTGACTGCGCGCAAGGGCGGCGGGCTTGTCCTCCTGTCGGGCGACCGGCACGTTGGCGGGATCTACCGCAAGGACGTACCGGGGGCCGCGCAGGGCCTCTGGGAGATGACCGCCTCCTCGCTCAACCGGCCCAACGCCAGCAACGCAGAGGCAACCGCGCGCGAACCCGATGCCGACCGACAGGGAATGTGCGTGGGCGATGCGAACTTCGGCGAAGTCGCCGTGGACTGGGCCGCGCGCGAAGTGACGCTGACGGTCTGCCGCACGGACGGGCAGCCGCTCGTTACGCGCAGCTTCGGGTTCGCGACCTAACACTACTTTGGCAGAAGTTTACTGGGACGTCTGATGAGGCAACATCCGCAGTGAGGGCAATGCCCCGGCGGTGAGCGAGACAGGCGGTCAAGGATGGCCTGCCGCACTGCTGGCAAGGTGGGTTGGGGAGGCGGACCGAGGTTTCTTTTTTTTTCGCCCCGCCTGAGCGAGCCTTTGAGATTGCAGGAAGGCGTAGGCCATCATCGACATCAAGGCGTGGCGGTGAAGCCCGGTCCAGGATCGTCCTTCGAAGTGATCGAGGCCGAGTTCCTCCTTGAGTTGCTGATGCGCTTGTTCGCAAACCCAGCGCGCCTTGATCGCACCGGCGAGAGCCTTGATCGGGGTGTCGCCGGGCAGATTGGAGAGATAGTATTTGCGCTCGCCATTCGAGCGATGCTCACCAACCAGCCAGGCTTCCTCGCCCGGCATGTGCTGGGCCCCGGCAGAGCCGATCCGTTGAGGCGCACCATCGGCAATGCGCACGCGCATGGCGGCAAAGCGGGCCGTCAGCCGTCCCTTTGTTCCTTTGCGCCAACTGACCTGTCGCCACTTCGCGCCTTCGAGCATTGCGTGCGCGGCCATGGATTTGACGTCGGGCACATGTCGCACCCGTGGGCGACCGCGTCCTGCGACTGGGAAGATCAGTTGCACATCGGCCGGATAGACCTTCTGATGCCGGGGGATGCCAACCGCCCAGCAAAGGCTACGCGCACTCAGTGCCTGCCGGAACGGAGCCGACAGCCCGTAACCCGCATCGGCCAGCACGCAGCCAAAGCGCACCCCGGCAGCGATAATGCGATCGATCTCCTCAATCGCGATCTCTGGCTTGGTGCGGTATTCCTGCAAGGGCGTAGGCACGCCAACCTTGTCCATGCGCGCAGCATCGCTCGTCCAGCTTTCCGGCAGGAACAGCCGCAAGCTTAACATGAGGGGAACTTCGCCCGAGGCCAGTGTCACCGATACCATCGTCTGGCAGTTGGCATTCTTGCCCAGCGCCGTGGCGTATTGGGGCGCGACGCCAACCGAAGCCTTGCCCTTCTTGGGCAGGGCGGTGTCGTCGATGATCAACCAGGCTCCCTCACCGCCAACCAATTCATCCGCCTGGTTCCACAAGGTCGCTTCCAGTGGGGCGCTGTCCCATAAGCCAGCCCCGATGAAATGATGTAGCCGGTCGTAGGGTATCGCATCCGAACGGGCTGCCATGGGTTGGATGCTCTTGCGATCGCCGGGCCCGATCAGACCGGCGATATAGGCCGGGCACATTCTACGGCGAGTCTTGTTCCCCAAGGCTTCCAGATATGGCGCAAGCCACCGTTCAAGATCCGCCTGCCACGCCTCTTCCATCGCCAGCCTCCATCAAAGCTGGCTCCCCATGAATCACGCATTCAGCGACATGGGAATCCCGAAAATCAAACTTCTGCCAAAGTAGTGCTAAGCCGCGTTGTCGATGCCCAGATCAGCCAGCTTGCGGTAGAGGGTCGAGCGCCCAATGCCGAGGCGCCGGGCCACTTCAGTCATTCGGCCCCGATAAAGCCCGATGGCAAGGCGGATGACGTCGGCCTCGATGTCCTCCAGCCGGCGCAGGTTGCCGTCGGGGGTGTACAGCATCACGCCCGCACTCTCCTGCAGCGGATTGCCCGCGACGTTGGAGGGGCCGGGGCCGAGGATGGCGAGGAGCTGGGGGAAGTCCTCGGAGGTAAGTGCATCGCCGTCACAGAAGACCGAGGCCCGGAACAGCGCGGCCTGAAGCTGGCGCACGTTCTCGGGCCAGTCGTAGGCGGCCAGGAGCGAAAGCGCGCCATCGGTGATGCCCAGTTCGCGCAGGCCCGGCTGTTCGCCGATCCGCGCGAGGAAATAGCGGGTGAGGGCCGGGATATCGCCCGAACGCTCACGCAAGGGCGGCAGCATGACCTTGGTATGACCCAGCGCTTCGGCAAGCTCGGGAAGGAAGTTCCCGGTCGCGGCAAGGTCGGCCAGTGGCAGGTTGCTCGACGAGATCAGGCGCACGTCGATGCGGAAGGAATGGCGCGCGCCGATGGGGCGCACGTCCCCCTTGCGGATCGATTCCAGCAGGCGTTCCTGCACGGACATCGGCAGGCAATCGACTTCGTCGAGGGCAAGGGTCGCGCCGTCGGCGTGCTGGAGCGCGCCGACCTGGCGTTCGAATGCGCCGGGAAAGGCGCCTTTCTCGTGTCCGAACAGGACAGACTCGATGGAGTTGGCCGGAATGCCGCTGATGTTGATAAGGCGCAGCGGTAACTTCGCGCGCGAAGAAGCCGCGTGCATGGCGCGCACCAGCATCTCCTTGCCGGTGCCGCTCTCCCCCTCGATCAGCACGGGATGGTGGCCGCGCGCGGCCTTGGCAGCGACGGCAAGCGCCTTGCGGAAATTGGGGGCGGCCCCGATCATCGATTCGAAGTCGGGACGCGAGGGCATCTTCTCGGTGAGCGGGGCGAGCTCGTCACGCGCGGCCTCGCGCGTCGTGGCCGAGCGCAGCGCGTGCATCAGCCGTTCGGGTGCGACGGGCTTTACCAGGTAATCGCTGGCGCCCGCCCGCATCGCCTCGACCGCGAGCAGCGGCGAGGTGCTCGCCGTGATCATCAGGATGGGCAAGGCCGGGCGGCGCGACTTGAGTTCGCTGATGAGCGCGCAGGCATCATCGCCAGGCACCCACTGGTCGAGAATGATCGCGGAGAGCTGCATGCCCTGCCGGGTTCCGAGCATGGCAATGGCGGTTTCCGCGTCCTGCGCGATGACCGTGCGCCATCCCTCGCGCGCCGCCAGCGCCGAAATGAGGCGGCTCTGGGCCGGCTCGTCGTCGATCAGCATCAGCAGGCGTTGCTCGTATTCGGCCATGGTGCGCGTCAGGGTCCTCACATGTACCGGTTTGATACAGCACCTTATGTGCGGGAGGTAAAGACGGGATTAAGCTTGTTCCTTGCGACACGTAGCGTTGCGTTCGTCTTTAGGCTAATAGACCCGGCGTGCGCTGGACCCGATAACACTCGGGCGCCGTGCAATGCGATGATTTCGACTGCCCCCGCGATATTGCGCCTGGCGCCGGGCGGGGAAGGTTGAGGGAACTGGACCGGAGCCCTAGGCTGGCCACGGTCCGAATGAACAGGGGAAGGACGCAAGACATGGCTTCGGGGCACGACATCAAGACTTCGCAGGCAACCTACAACGGCTTCATCAAGGCCGCGACCTGGGGCACGGGCTTCTGCATCCTGGTGACCGCGTTCGTGGTGGGGCTCATCGCCTCCTGACCTGACACCAGGTCCACACCATTCGATAGAACAGGGGCTCGAACATGGTTACGGGCAGGAAGATCGCCGTTCTTCGCGAACGTGCGAGCGGGGAGACGCGCGTCTCGGCAACGCCCGAGACGGTGAAGAAACTGATTGCGCTGGGCGCGGCGCTCCATGTCGAGAGCGGGGCGGGCCTGTCGGCCTCGATCCCGGACGAGGCATACCGCGAAGCGGGGGCTGAGGTGGGCGAAGCGGCGGCAGTCGTGGCCGGGGCGGACATCGTCCTGGGCGTACAGGGCCCCGATCTCGCGCTCCTGTCCGGTGTGGAGCCGGGCGCGTGGGTGGTCGCCGGGCTTGATCCCTTCGGACAGCGCGCCCGAGTAGACGCCTATGCGCAGGCCGGTCTTGAGGCTCTGGCGATGGAATTCATGCCGCGCATCACGCGCGCGCAGTCGATGGATATTCTCTCCAGCCAGTCGAACCTTGCCGGGTACAAAGCGGTGATCCTGGCGGCCGACACCTATGGCCGGGCCTTTCCGATGATGATGACGGCGGCGGGCACGATCAGTGCGGCCAAGTGCTTCGTGATGGGCGTGGGCGTTGCCGGGCTCCAAGCGATTGCCACTGCGCGGCGGCTGGGCGCACAGGTCTCGGCGACCGACGTGCGCTCGGCGACGAAGGAGCAGATCCTCTCGCTCGGCGCAAAGCCGATCTTCGTGGAGAATGTCGCGGGGATCGAAGGCGAAGGCGCGGGCGGCTACGCCACCGAAATGAGCGAGGAGTACCAGAAGGCGCAAGGCGAACTGGTGTCGAGCCATATCGCCAGGCAGGACATCGTCATCACGACCGCGCTCATTCCCGGGCGCCCCGCGCCGCGCCTCATCAGCGATGCGCAGATTGCCTCGATGAAGCCGGGCAGCGTGATCTTCGATCTCGCCGCCCCGCAAGGCGGCAATGTGGAAGGAACCGTCGCGGACGAGGTGGTGGAAAAGCACGGGGTGAAGATCATCGGCCTGTCGAACACCCCCGCGCATCTGCCCGCCGACGCTTCGGCACTGTTCGCGCGCAACCTGTTCAATTTCCTCTCCGCCTTCTGGGACAAAGAGGCGGGTGGGCCCGTGCTCGATGCCGAGATCGGCGATGCCATTCGCCTGACGCAGGGTGGCAAGGTTGTTCACGAACGCCTGCTCGGCTGACAGGGAGGAGGAGAAGACCCATGGATTTCATCAGCATCCTCTCAATCTTCGTACTTGCCTGCTTCGTGGGCTACTACGTCGTCTGGTCGGTTACGCCCGCGCTGCACACGCCGCTGATGGCGGTGACCAACGCGATTTCCTCGGTCATCATCGTGGGCGCGCTGGTGGCGAGCGCGGCGGCGGGCGTGCCTGGCGCAAAGTGGCTTGGCCTTGCCGCGGTTGTCCTTGCCAGCGTCAACATCTTCGGCGGCTTTGCCGTCACCGAGCGTATGCTCGCGATGTACAAGAAGAAGGAGAAGAAGTGATGGGGCTTCCTCTCCTAGCCACGGTGGCACCCATGCCGGTCATCGAGACCGTGCAGGAGATCGAGATCATCGAGGGTCATGGGGTGAACCCCTGGGTGGCGCTCGCCTATCTCATCGCGGGTGTATGCTTCATCCTTGCGCTGCGCGGCCTCTCGCATCCCACCACCAGCCGCCGGGGTAACCGCTACGGCATGATCGGCATGGGGATCGCGGTCGTGACCACGCTGGTCACACACGAGATCGCCAGCCTGCCCGAGATCGCCGGGGCCATTGCTCTTGGCGGGGTGATCGGCTTCGTCATCGCGCGGCGCATTGCCATGACCGCGATGCCCCAGCTCGTCGCCGCATTCCACTCGCTCGTCGGACTTGCTGCCGTGCTGGTGGGACTGGCGGCCTGGCTTAATCCCGGTGCCTTCGAGATCCTCGATGCCATGGGGCAGATCATGGTCGCCAGCCGCATCGAGATGGGCCTTGGCATCGCCATCGGCGCGATCACCTTTTCGGGTTCGATCATCGCCTTCCTGAAGCTCAACGGGAACATGTCGGGATCGCCGATCCTGCTCCCTGGACGGCATATCCTCAACCTGGCCGTGCTCGTCGCGATCCTGGGCCTCGTGGCTGCCTACGCGATGAGCGGGGCAGGCGGGCCGGGCGAGGGGCTGCTGATCGTGTGGATCACGCTCCTGGCCTTCGTGATCGGCTTCCTGCTCATCGTCCCGATCGGCGGGGCGGACATGCCGGTCGTCGTCTCGATGCTCAACTCCTACTCGGGCTGGGCGGCCGCGGCGATGGGCTTTACGCTCCACAACACCGCGATGATCATCACCGGCGCGCTGGTGGGCTCTTCGGGCGCGATCCTGTCCTACATCATGTGCAAGGCGATGAACCGCTCGTTCGTCTCGGTCATCGCAGGCGGCTTTGGCGCAGATGCGGGCAGCGCGGCGGGCGAGGGTGGCGCGAAAGAACAGCGTCCCTGGAAGCGCGGTTCGGCCGAGGATGCGGCCTTCCTCATGAAGGAAGCCGAGAGCGTCATCATCATTCCGGGTTATGGCATGGCGGTCGCGCAGGCGCAGCACGCGCTGCGCGAGATGACCGATATCCTCAAGGAACACGGCGTCTCGGTGAAGTTCGCGATCCACCCCGTGGCGGGGCGCATGCCCGGGCACATGAACGTGCTCCTCGCCGAAGCCAACGTGCCCTACGACGACGTCTTCGAACTGGAGGACATCAATTCCGAGTTCGCGCAGGCCGACGTCGCCTTCATCATCGGCGCGAACGACGTCGTCAATCCGGCTGCCCGCACTGACAAGTCTTCGCCGATCTATGGCATGCCCGTGTTCGACGTGGAGAAGGCCAAGACGATCTTCTTCATCAAGCGCTCCATGGGCGGGCAGGGTTATGCAGGCGTCGACAACGAGGTGTTCTACATGGACCAGACCATGATGCTCCTGGCCGACGCCAAGAAAATGGTCGAGGAAATCGTCAAGGCCCTCGATTAACCCCTTGGAAAAATGGGTGGCGCCCCCGACCTTGCGGCAATGACCACACTAATCCGACTGGCCGTACTGGCCGCCGTCCTGTTTGCCGCCTGGACCTTCGGCGTCCCTGCCTATGCGCAGTGGCGTATCGACGGCGCCCTGCGCGAGGCCGGTGTGCGCGAAAAGGTCGCCACGTGCATCGCAAGCCGCATGGCCGGGGACCTCTCGCCCCTGCAGCTCTGGTCGCTGCGCAGCCTGGAGGGCGAGAAGGCGACCATGCGCGACTGGCTCGACGCGGTCGGCCGGATCGAGGATCCCCAGGTGCTGCGTGTCGCGGGGCAAAGCGCGGTCTTGTGTTCGAGCGGGCTCGCCCGCTAGGACGGGAGGACGGATCGCTCAACGCCCAATGCGGGAAAGAATTTCAGCCTGATGCTTGCACCTTACGCTTCCGATCCGGCCCGTTCGCGCGGCCGGGAATTCCCCATGGAAAACGGCCTCGCGCGCGGCGAGCGCAGCCCTTACCAGCGCGACCGCGATCGTATCATCCACTCGATCGCGTTTCGCCGTCTGCGCTACAAGACGCAGGTCTTCGTTGCGCCCGATGGCGATCATTACCGCGTGCGGCTGACGCACAGCCTGGAAGTCGCGCAGATCGCTCGCGTGATTGCGCGCATTCTGCGCCTTGACGAGGACCTCACCGAGGGGCTCGCGCTGGCGCACGATATCGGCCATCCGCCCTTCGGTCATGCCGGAGAAGAGGCGCTCGACGCGGCGCTCCACAAGGCGGGCGGCTTCGATCACAACGCCAACACGCTGCGTACGCTGATGCGCATCGACAGCCCCTATCCGCACCACGACGGGCTCAACCTGACCTGGGAGACGCTGGAGGGCCTGGCCAAGCACAACGGGCCCGTCGCCAATCCGACCTGGGCGCTGCGCGAGCTTAACGCGGCCTACGATCTGGAACTGGGCACCCACGCTTCGCTCGAGGCGCAGGTGGCCGCGCTTTCGGACGATATTGCCTACGATAACCACGACATCGACGATGGCCTGCGCGCGGGTTTCCTGGATCTCGACGAACTGCTTGCACACCCCTTCATTGCGGCCAATTGGGGCGAGGTGGAACGCCGCTATCCTGATATCTCGCGTGAGCGCCAGCTGGCCGAACTGCTGCGCAGCCAGATCGGCACGATGGTCAACGACCTTGTCGCCGAATCGCAAAAGCGCCTTGTCGGTGTCGAAAGCGTCGAGGACGTCCGCGCCGCAGGGCGCCCGCTCATCGCCTTCTCCGCCGCGATGGAAGAGGGCGAGCGCGCCTTCAAGCGCTTCATGTACGAGAAGCTCTATTACCATCCCGAACAGCTGGAGACGGCGAAGCGCGCCCGCGCGGTCCTGGCCGAACTCTACGCTGCCTATTCACAGGAACCCGTCCTCATGGACGAGAGCTGGATCGACACGCTCCCGCGCACGGAGCCCGAACGCAGCCGGCATATCGCGGACTACATCGCCGGCATGACCGACCGCTTCGCGATCACTTGCCATGAGAACATCTATGGCCGTACGCCCGCGGGCCTGAGCAATGTCTGATACGGGCGGGGCGGCGGGCCCGGTCCGCCGTATCTGCCTGGTCGGGGCAAGCGGCCTTGTCGGGCAGGCCGTGCTGGCGGAGGCGGTGGGACGCGAGGACGTACGGATCATCGCCGTGGCCCGCAGCGAGGTGTCCCTGCCCGAAGGGGCGCGCATGGACGTGCTGACCGGGCCGCTCGAAAGCTGGCCCGATCTCATTGCCGCCGCGCGCGCCGACGTGCTCGTCTGCGCGCTGGGAACGACCATCGCCAGGGCCGGTTCGCAGGACGCCTTCCGTGCGGTCGACCGCGATCTCGTGGTCGATTGTGCTGAGGCGGCGCGTAGTGCCGGAATCGACCACATGATTGTCGTCTCCTCGGTCGGCGCGGAACGTGGAAGCCGCAATTTTTACCTCTCGGTGAAGGGCGAGATGGAAGAGGCTCTGGGCAAGCTGGGCTTTCGCCGCCTCGATATCCTGCGCCCCGGGTTGCTGCGCGGACATCGGAGGGAGCAGCGGCGGCTGGAGGGTCTCGGGCAGGTCCTGGCGCCGTTGGCGGACGGCCTTGTGCTCCATGGACGCTGGCGGCGGTTCCGTTCGGTCCGTGCGCGCGATCTTGCGCAGGTGATCGTCAGTGTCGCGAAGGAAAAGGCGCAGGGGCGCTTTGTTGCCGAGCACGATAATTTTCGTAGGGTGTTACAAAAAATACCTGCTTAATTGTGCAATGCGGTGATGCCCGATTGACTTGGGCTCCCGCCTGAACCAATCGTGAGGCGATCGCTGGCAGCGCGGGAGAGACCTGCGTGATTCGCAATTGCTTATGGCCGTTGCGCATTACGAATAGGCGCCGAAGGAGCAACCGCCCCGGAAACTCTCAGGCAAAAGGACCGCGCCTGCTGATAGCGATACTCTGGAAAGTGTCGGGCCCGAAAGGGTCAGGCCGCCGACGGTGTAACCTCGACGATTGGTCCTTTTCGGGCCGCTTTGAAGGGGGAAAACTCTCAGGTTTCCGTGACAGAGGGGGCACCGAACTGGTGTGACCTGACTGTTGCGGAGCTATGCCTTGAGCGAAATTTCCGATTTTGAGAATGACCCCGACCTGGAGCCCATCGAGCCGGCCATCCTGCCGCTTGACGCCTGGCACCGGGGCAAGGGCGCGCGGATGGTCGAATTTGCCGGCTACCCCATGCCCATCCAGTACGAGGGCATTCTGGCCGAGCACCTGTGGACGCGCGAGAGCGCCGGGCTGTTCGATGTCAGCCACATGGGCCAGCTGTACATCGCGCCGGCCGAAGGGGCCGAGATCGATGTCGAGGCCGCGCTGGAAGCCGCACTTCCCATCGATCTGGCGACGCTGAAGACCGGCTCGGTCCGCTACTCGCTGCTGCTCGATGAAGAGGGCGGTATCCTTGATGACCTCATGGTGACGCGCTGGAACAGCGGGTTCTACCTTGTCGTCAATGGCGCGACCAAGTGGGACGATATCGGCACGCTGCGTGAGTACCTGCCCGACGAGGTGAACATCAATCACCTCGACGACAATGCCCTTCTGGCGCTGCAGGGCCCCAAGGCGGTCGACGCGCTGGCGCGCCACGCCAAGGGCGAGACCCCGCTCACCGAGCTGAAGTTCATGAAGGGCGCGGCCTACACGCTTGGCGGCGTCGAGGCCTGGATCAGCCGTTCGGGCTACACCGGCGAGGACGGCTTCGAGATCGCGATCCCGGGCGAAGATGCGGCCAAGGTCGCGGACCTTCTATGCGGTGAACCCGAGGTCAAGCCGATCGGTCTGGGCGCCCGCGATTCGCTGCGTCTGGAAGCGGGCCTGCCGCTCTATGGCCACGACATGACCCCCGAGCAGGGCGCGGTCGAGGCCGGGCTGATCTTCGGCGTCAACAAGCGTCGCCGCAGCGAAGGGGGATTCCCCGGCGCCGCGCGCGTCCAGAAGGATCTGGCCGAGGGCACGCAGCGCCTTCGTATCGGCCTGGCGCTCGAGGGCCGCATGGCCGCGCGCGAAGGCGCCAAGGTGATGTCGGGCGACAACGAAGTCGGGATTGTCACTTCGGGCGGGTTCGCCCCGACCCTCCAGCACCCCATTGCCATGGCCTATGTCGACACCGCCCTTACGGCGAACGGCACGGCCCTGCAGATCGAAATGCGTGGCAAGCGGCTCGACGCGCGTGTCGTCGCGATGCCGTTTGTCCCCAACCGTTACGTCCGCTGAGGAGCTTGCACCCATGTCTGTTTACTATTCCGAAGATCACGAGTGGATCGAAGTCGAGGGCGACCTCGGCACCGTTGGCATCACCGATTACGCACAGGGCCAGCTGGGCGACATCACCTTCGTCGACCTGCCTGAAGAGGGCGCGACGGTCGCCAAGGGCGATTCCATTGCCGTCGTCGATTCCGTGAAGGCGGCAAGCGACGTCTACACCCCGGTTTCGGGTGAGATCGCCGAGACCAACGATGCGCTGGCCGACGAGCCCGAACTCGTCAACTCCGACCCCGAGGTCGGCGGCTGGCTGTTCCGCGTCAAGCTGGCCGACGCCAGCGAGCTCGAAGAGCTCATGGACGAGGCGGCCTACAAGAAGTTCGTCGCGGGTCTCTGATGCCGGTGGCCTCCCGCTCGCATGAGGGGGAGGCCCTGGGACTGCAGCTTACGGACAGGGCTGCGGCCCCTTTCTGTGCGCCCCCGGAATGGCCCGGGCGTGCGCCTCCCTCTCATTCAGGAATGCAAGCCTGATGCGCTATCTCCCCCTTACGCCTGCCGACAGGTCCAGCATGCTGGAGACCGTCGGGGCCTCGTCGGTTGACGAGCTCTTTCGTGACGTGCCCGAAGCGGCGCGTCTTTCCGGACCCATCGCGGGCCTGCCCATGCACGCCAGCGAAATGGCCGTGGAACGCCACCTCGGCAAGCTCGCCGCGAAGAACCTCGACGCGGGCTCGGCCCCGTTCTTCCTGGGCGCGGGCGCCTATCGCCATCACGTGCCGGCCTCGGTCGACCACCTGATCCAGCGCGGCGAGTTCCTCACCGCCTACACCCCCTACCAGCCCGAAATCGCGCAAGGTACGCTGCAGGTCCTCTTCGAGTTCCAGACGCAGGTCGCGCGCATGTTCGGCACCGACATCGCCAACGCCTCGATGTACGACGGCTCGACCGCGTGCTGGGAAGCCATCCTGATGGCCGCGCGCGTGACCCGCAAGGGCAAGGCCGTGCTCTCGGGCGGCCTGCACCCGCACTACGGCGAAGTGGTGCGCACGATGGCCAAGTTCACCAGGGACGAGATCGTCAGCCTGACGCCGGAGCTGTCCGCGCAGACCGACGATGCCGCCGTGATCGCCGCCATCGATGAGACGACGTCCAGCGTGGTCGTCCAGTACCCGGACATCATGGGCCGCATTCCCGACCTCGAAGCCATCGCTGAGGCGGCTCACGCCGCCAAGGCGCTGCTGATCGTGGTCGTGACCGAGCCGGTCGCACTCGGCCTCCTCGAAGCGCCGGGCCACCTTGGCGCGGACGTCGTGGTGGGCGAGGGCCAGTCGCTGGGCGTTGGCCTCCAGTTCGGCGGGCCGTACCTGGGCCTCTTCGGCTGCCGTGAGAAGTTCGTGCGCCAGATGCCCGGACGTCTGTGCGGCGAGACCGTCGATGCCGAGGGCAAGCGCGGTTTCGTGCTCACGCTCTCGACCCGCGAGCAGCACATTCGCCGCGAGAAGGCGACGAGCAATATCTGCACGAATTCAGGTCTTTGCGCGCTGGCTTTCAGCATCCACATGAGCCTCTTGGGCGGGGAAGGCCTGGAGCAGCTGGCCGCGATCAACCACGATCGCACGCAGGCGCTGGTCGAACGCCTCACGCAGATCCCGGGCGTGTCGCTGCTGAGCGATGCCTACTTCAACGAAGTCACGCTGGTCCTGCCGCGCGACGCCCGCGAGGTCGTGCGCGAACTGGCCGACAAGGGCATCCTGGGCGGTGTCTCTCTCGGGCGCCTGTTCCCCGAGCAGGTTGACCTCCACAACGGCCTCCTCGTCACCGCGACCGAGACCGTCACCCTGGAAGATATCGAGGAATTTGCCGCCGGCCTTGCGGCGGTCCTGGAAGGAGAAGCGGCATGAGCGGTGTGAACACGGCAGGCTGGCGTCCCAGCATGAACGAAGTCGCCCCCGGCGACATGGTGCCGGCCACGCAGAGCGGCGACCGCGCGCTCATGCTGGAAGAGGCGCTGATCTTCGAGCTGGGCTGCGAAGGCCAGACCGGCGTCGACATCGAGCCGGCGAGCAAGGCCGTCTCGCCTGCGCTGGCGAAGTTCCGCCGCAAGGCCGCGCCCGCGCTGCCTGGCCTCTCCGAGCCCGAAGCGGTGCGCCACTACACGCGCCTCTCGCGCCAGAACTACGGCATCGACCTTGGCCCGTTCCCGCTCGGCTCGTGCACGATGAAACACAACCCGCGCCTGAACGAGAAGATGGCGCGTCTGCCCGGCTTTGCCGATGTCCACCCGCTCCAGCCGCAGAAGACGGTCGAGGGCGCACTTGAAGTCATCGAGCAGCTGGCCGACTGGCTGATGAAGCTGACTGGCATGGCGTCGGTCGCGATGAGCCCCAAGGCGGGCGCACATGGCGAACTGTGCGGCCTCCTGTGCATCCGCGCCGCGCTCGATGCGCGTGGGGAGAGCCGTGAGATCGTTCTGGTTCCCGAAAGCGCGCACGGCACCAACCCGGCAACGGCTGCGTTTGCGGGCTTCAAGGTCCAGGCCATTCCGGCAACGCCCGAGGGCCGCGTCGATCTGGAAGCGCTCAAGGAAAAGCTGGGCCCGGACGTTGCGGGCGTGATGATCACGAACCCCAATACCTGCGGCCTGTTCGAACCGGACCTCAAGGAAATCGCGGACGCGGTCCACGAAGTGGGTGGCTATGTCTATTGCGACGGCGCCAACTTCAACGCCATCGTCGGGCGCGTGCGTCCGGGGGACCTCGGCGTCGATGCGATGCACATCAACCTGCACAAGACCTTCTCCACGCCCCACGGCGGTGGTGGTCCGGGCGCGGGTCCGGTGGTGCTGTCGGAAGCGCTTGCGCCTTACGCGCCGCTGCCCTTCGTGACGCGGGGCGAAGACGGCGAGGTTCGCCTTGTCGAGGAAGAGAACCGCGGGGAAGGGCACGAACGCGCCTTTGGCCGCATGGTCGCCTTCCACGGCCAGATGGGCATGTTCACGCGCGCCCTGGCCTATATCCTCAGCCATGGTGCAGATGGCCTGAAGCAGGTGTCGGAAGATGCCGTGCTGAACGCGAACTACATCCTGCGCAGCCTTGAGGACGTGCTGGAGGCACCGTTCGGCAAGAGCGGCCCGTGCATGCACGAGGCGCTCTTCAGCGATGCGGGCCTGCCCGAGGGCATCTCCACGCTCGACATCGCCAAGGGCCTGATCGACGAGGGCTTCCACCCGATGACGGTCTACTTCCCGCTGGTGGTCAAGGGCGCCATGCTGATCGAGCCGACCGAGACCGAGAGCAAGCAGGGCCTCGACCGCTTCATTGCCTCGATGCGCAACCTTGCCCAGCGCGCCCGCGAGCAGGACGAGAGCCTGCATACTGCGCCCCACTTCGCGCCGCGCCGCCGTCTCGACGAGACCCGCGCTGCGCGCAAGCCGGTGCTGGTGTGGAAGGGCGACGAGGCCGCCTGAGCGCCTCGTCCCCATCGCACATTCCCCTTCGCACATGAATGCGGCCGCAGTCCCCATGGGATTGCGGCCGTTTTCGTAGTCGCCACTCGCGATTGCGTGGCGCGCGATCAGTTGATGGCGCGCTCGCCTGCCTGGCCCACCGATTCCACGTCGCGGCCGAGGCCCTTGACGGTGTTGCAGGCGCTGAGCCCAGTGAGCAAGCCAAAGGCGGCGAGGAGGGTAAGCGATTTGCCGATCATTGCGGTCGATCTTCTCGTGGTGGATGGAGCGACCTTCTTACGCGAAGCATCGCCATCCTGCCAAGATCGACCGTCCCCGTTCGGCTTGGGGACGGAACCGGACCGCGCAGGCGCTCCTGCTGGAGGAGAGGGGTGTCTGCACGGTCCGGCTCTGCCGGATTGGCTCAGTTGATGGCGTCGTCGCCCGCCTGGCCGACCGATTCGATGTCCGCGCCGGCACCCTTGACGGTGTTGCACGCGCTCGCACCCAGGACGAGGCCGCTGGCGAGGAGGGCGAAGGTGAACTTCTTGATCATGGCGTCTTTTCCTTTTCGTGCCGCGAGGCCGCAAGCGGCCGGGTCGCAGGGAAAAACACGCAAGCCATGATCAGGTTCCGGTGCGGGGGGCAGCTTCGTCCTCGGCGGCTTCTTCAAGAGCGCTGGAATCAATGGCGGAGGCCGGGGAAACCCGGCGCGACAGGTAATGCTCGCGCCAGGTGATGATGAGGCCCGCCGCGATGATCAGCGGCGCGCCAAACCAGGTCGTATGGGGCGGCCAGCTGTCAAAGATGACGAGGCCGTAGGTCGTCGCCCAGATGAGCGAGACATAGTCGATGACGACCACGGTCGCGACCGAGGCGTAGCGCAGCGAGGCGGCGATGAAGAATTGCCCCAATGTCCCGGCGAGTCCCAGGGCCAGCAGGATCAGGTAGACCTGCGGCTCATGCCAGCGCCCGTAGAAGGGCAGGAACAGGCTGGCCCCCAGCATCCCGAAAAGCGCGAACCAGAACACCATCGAGATCGGCGTGTCGGTGCGCGCCAGATCGCGGATCTGGAAGCTGACCGTGGCCACGATGATCCCGGCACCAAGGCCAGCCGCGACGCCCAGCACCGGGACATTGGCGATCTCGCCGGGCCCTGCGATGACGAGCACGCCCGCAAACCCGGCGATCACGGCAGTCCAGCGCCAGCGCCCGACATGCTCGCGCAGGATCAGCGCGGTAATGAGGACGGCGAAGAGCGGCGCGGTGAAGCCCAGTGTCGTGGCCACGGGCAGCGGCAGCAGCGTGGAGGCGGCAATATTGCAGAACAGGCCCGCCGTCCCCACCGCAGCGCGCCCTGCATGGGCGAACGGACGGCGCGTGCCCAGCTTCCCGAACTGTCCGCTGAAATAGAGCGCCCCTGCAATGAGCGGCACGCTGATCGCCTGCCGCCAGAACATCAGCTCGGGCATCGAGACCCCATAGGTCCCGGCAAGCTTGATCAGCATGAACATCGTTGCCAGTGCCAGCGTGGCGCCCAGACGCAGCGAAATCGCCAGCAGCGGATTGTGCGGGCGCTCGGCCGGAGCGGGGCGCGGCTTGGCGCTGGGGGCGGGCATGTCTGGGGAAGAGGTCACGAAGCCGCTTTAACTCCTGCGCGCTTCGGGGCAAGGGCAGGGACATGGAACCGACCGATCAGATCATGGTGACGTGCGGCGCGGTGCTTGCCGTGCTGGCGCTGGTGGCGACATTGGCCGAGCGGCGACGCCTGCGGCGCGTCGATCTCGACCGCGTGGGTTTCATGCCATGGAACGCGATCTTCCTTTTTGCGTTTCTGGGAGCTGTGCTGCTGATCGGTGTCGGCGGTCGTCATTGGCTGGGCGTCTGACCCGGCGACGATACGATACAGGTCAAGACAGGGAGGAAGCCCTTTCACAGGGGCGCTAACGGGTGACACGATCAAGATGACTATTGCACGCAGCCGGGCCGGATGGCTTCGGACAGGCGCCGTCCTGCCGTTGGGCGGTCTCGTCCTTGCTCTTTCGCATGCTCCGGCCTGGGCCCAGGATCAGAAATCGGATGCGCCGCGCCTGCTCGTTGCGCAGATGGAGCCGACCGTGGACGCGTCCATTGTCGAAATCGAGGTCGTCGCGCTTCCCGGCGCAGGTGCACCCGCAGCCGTCCCGGATAATCTCGATGCGATCCTGACGGTGGGGATGCAGCGGGTTCCTGCAACGATCACGTGCGCTGCAGCGGAAAGCGGCGAAGTGGCATTTGCCAATCCCGCCACGCGCCCGTGTCAGCTGCGCCTTCCCAACGCGGTCGTGGCGAGCGAGCAGGCAAGCGAAAGCGCTTCGATCTCGCTGAGCCTGGACAAGGGCGCGGCCTCGCCGCACTATCTCGTTCCCAGCCGCGCCCAGCGTCTGGCCGTGGCCGCCCCTGCGGTGGCACCGTCGGGTGAGGAAACGGCCATCGCAGTAGCCCCCGAGGCGAAGCAGGCCGAGACCGGCATCGTGCTCGCGCCCAGCGAAGTGCCCTCGGCCAAGGGCGAGCGAGGCAATGCCTTTCTCGACAACCTTTCCGCTTATGGTCCGATCTACGCCGCCTACGGTCCGGGCACGAACAGCGAAGGGCGCATCCAGATCAGCTTCAAATACCAGCTCTTCGGCGATCCGGGCGACGTCGGGCTGGGCGCACCGTTCGTGAACGGTCTCCACTTTGCCTACACCCAGCGCCTGTTCTGGGATCTGGGGGCGGATTCCTCGCCCTTCCGCAACATCGATTTCATGCCGGAGATCTTCTATCTTCAGCCCGCCGTCGAAGTGGGCGATGGGCTGTCGCTCGGAGGGCAGGTGGGCCTTCGCCACGAATCCAATGGCCGCGACGGGGACGCCTCGCGCAGCGCCAACACGGTCTACATCCAGCCGGTCGCCTCCGTGCAGGCGGGCGATTACACGGTGTCGTTCGGGCCGCGCCTGTTCTTCTACGTGGGTGATCTTTCGGACAACCCCGATATCCGCCACTACCGCGGTTCAACCGGCCTCTTTGCCGAGATCGGCAAGCCCGATGGCCTGCGTCTCACCACGACCAGTCGGCTCAACTTCGGCTCGGGCAAGGGCGCGGTCGAAGGGGAGCTGTCCTATCCCATGGACAACATCATCGACACCGGCCTCAACCTCTACCTCTTCGGGCAGGCGTTTGCGGGGTACGGTGAGAACCTGCTGGACTATGACCGCAAGGTCACGCGTCTGCGCTTCGGTGTCTCCATCGTTCGCTGATACGGCGCTGATACGACAGGGCCCCGCCGGCACGAGGCTGGCGGGGCCCTGACGATTGCCGTGTTGGCGCGGGTCTAGAGGCAGGCTTCCAGATAGGCCTGGTCAAAGCCGAATTGGCGCGCCTTTTCCAGCGTGTAGGGGCGCAGGCCCGAGGCGCGGAACTCACCGACGATCTTGCCGTCGTCGGTCTCGTCCAGATACTCGAACTTGAACAGTTCCTGGGTGACGATGACGTCGCCTTCCATGCCGATCACTTCGGTGATGTTGGTGGTGCGGCGCGAACCGTCGCGCAGGCGCTTGACCTGCACGATGATGTCGACGGATTCGGCGATCTGGCGGCTGATCGCTTCCTTGGGGATCTTGATGTCGCCCATCAGGATCATGTTTTCCATACGCCCCAGACACTCGCGCGGGGAGTTGGCGTGGAGGGTACACATCGAGCCATCGTGGCCGGTGTTCATGGCGGCGAGAAGGTCGAAACATTCCGCGCCGCGAATTTCGCCCAGGATGATGCGGTCCGGGCGCATACGCAGGGCGTTCTTGACGAGGTCGCCGATGGTGATGGCGCCCTGGCCCTCCAGGTTCGGAGGGCGCGTTTCAAGCGGCAGCCAGTGCGGCTGCTGCAGGCGCAATTCGGCCGCGTCCTCGATGGTCAGAACGCGCTCGCCCGGATCGATCATCTTCGAGAGCGCGCTGAGCATGGTCGTCTTGCCCGAGCCGGTACCGCCCGAGATGACCACGTTCATGCGGCACGCCCCCGCAATCTTGAGTGCGGTCGCCATCTTGTCCGACATCGAGCCGAAGTCGCGCAGCATGTCGATGGTGATCGGCTTCTCGGAGAACTTACGAATCGAGATCGCGGTGCCGCGCAAGCTGAGCGGCGGGACGATCACGTTGACGCGGCTGCCATCCTTGAGGCGGGCGTCGGCGAGCGGGGTCGTCTGGTCGACGCGGCGGCCGACCTGGTTCACGATGCGCTGGGCGATCTGGAAGAGGTGCTGTTCGTCGCGGAACTTGGTTCCGGCCAGCTGCAGCTTGCCCTTCTTCTCGATGTAGGTCTGGTTGGGGCCGTTGACCATGATGTCCGACACGTCAGGGTCGTTGAGAAGCTCCTCCAGCGGACCAAAGCCCAAGAGTTCGTCGATCAGCACCTTCTCGAGCGCGAACTGCTCGCGCCGGTTGAAGGTGATCTTCAGTTCGGCCAGCACTTCGACGATGATCGGACGGAATTCCTCGGAGAGTTCGTCCTTGGTCAGCGTCGCGGCCGCCTCGGGATCGACTCGTTCGAGGAGGCGGGGGAGGACCTGCTCCTTGATCTTGTGGATCGAGGCCTCGAAGCTGTCCTGCTCCTGGTTTTCGTGGACGGCATTGGCGCGGTCGGCGAGCCGCGACATCGCATCTTCGCGCGAATTGGGATTGCTCGGGGCCTTCTCGGCCGCAGGAGAGGACGGGGCATCGTTGCCCGGGACGGGCGCGGAACCGGGAGCCGGAGCTTGCTGGTCCTTGGCGCCTGCTCCACCCTTCAGGGGTTTGGCCACCCCGAAAGCTGGACGCGTACCCTGTCCGATCCCACTGCGCCGCCCGAATGCCGTCATCGTATCGTCAACCCTAGTATCCATGGCCCGGTCTGGCGCCGGGCGAATTTCCATGTTTCAGGTGGGAGATTAAGGTTGAAATTTTGATAACTCCCTAATGCGTCGGGAGAAGGGAGGGACTGGCAAGCCGCGCGGCGAACCCTAGATTGGGGGCATGGACAACGCGGATAAGACCTGCTGGCTGTGCCTGCGCGAACTGGGACGAAAGGTGGAATGGCACCACCCGGTCCCCAAGAGCCGGGGAGGGCGCGCGACGCGGCCCGTCCATCCGATCTGCCATCGCACGCTGCACGTGACGTTCAGCAACGCCGAACTCGCGCGGATCGGAGAGAACGTCGAGGCGCTGCGCGGCCAGGCCGAGATCGCACGCTTCCTGGCCTGGATATCGAACAAGCCTTCCGATTTTCACGCGCCCACGCGGCGGAAGAAGTGACATTGTGGGAGGTGTGTTACGGAAGGAGTAAGATAATAGGTCCGAGGGCCATCGCCCTCGGGCTCCCCAAACTGTCTGGGTCACCTTTCGCATGCGGTCCTGGCTGAGAACGGTGAGCTGGCTTAGTTCGGGGCAAGATGGCCCCTCGGAAAATTCAGGCATCTGCGCGGAATGCGAAAAGGGCGCCGCCGGACATCCGGGGCGCCCTTTTCGCGTAAGATGGCGAGATGATCGCGGAGGATCAGTTCTCGACGTGTTCGGCCAGGACGGTCAGGCCCTTGTCGCCGACTTCGGCAAAGCCGCCCGAGATCACGATCTCTTCGGGAATGCCGTTCTCGGTCTTGTAGACCTTGATCGCGCCATCGGCGACGGTCGACATGAAGGGGGCGTGACCGGCAAGAACACCGAACTCACCTTCGGTGCCGGGGACGACGACCATGTGGACGTCCTCCGAGCGAACGAGCTTCGCCGGCGTCACGAGTTCGAAATGCAGTGCCATGATGCGTTTCCTTGCGCTTGGAAGAGGGCCCGAGGGGCGGGAATGGCCCTGTCGGGCATGCCTTCAGGAAAAGGCTGGACCCGGCACCTGAACCTTGCGGGACGGTGCCGGGCTCCGAGCGAATTCCTTAGGCGTCTTCTGCCAGCTTCTTCGCCTTGGCAACCGCTTCCTCGATGCCGCCGACCATGTAGAAGGCCGCTTCGGGGAGGTGGTCGTATTCGCCTTCGACGACGGCCTTGAACGACTTCACGGTGTCTTCGAGCTGGACGAACTTGCCCGAGATGCCGGTGAAGACCTCGGCGACGTGGAACGGCTGCGAAAGGAAGCGCTGGATCTTACGGGCGCGGGCGACCGTCAGCTTGTCCTCTTCCGAGAGCTCGTCCATGCCGAGAATGGCGATGATGTCCTGCAGCGACTTGTACTTCTGCAGGATTTCCTGGACGGCGCGGGCGGTCTCGTAGTGCTCGGTGCCGACAACGCGCGGTTCGAGAACGCGGCTGGTCGAGTCGAGCGGGTCGACGGCCGGGTAGATGCCCAGCTCCGAGATCGCACGGTTCAGCGTGGTCGTCGCGTCAAGGTGGGCGAACGAGGTAGCCGGAGCCGGGTCGGTAAGGTCGTCCGCGGGGACGTAGATGGCCTGGACCGAGGTGATCGAGCCCTTGGTCGTCGAGGTGATGCGCTCCTGCAGCTGGCCCATGTCGGTCGACAGGGTCGGCTGGTAGCCCACGGCCGAAGGAATACGGCCAAGGAGAGCCGACACTTCGGCGCCAGCCTGGGTGAAGCGGAAGATGTTGTCGACGAAGAAGAGAACGTCCTGGCCTTCCTGGTCACGGAAGTACTCGGCCATGGTCAGGCCCGAGAGCGCGACGCGGGCACGGGCGCCCGGGGGCTCGTTCATCTGACCGAAGACGAGGGCGACCTTCGAGCCGTCGGAGATCGCGTTGCCTTCGGCGTCCTTGGCGATAACGCCAGCGTCGAGGAATTCGTGGTAGAGGTCGTTACCTTCACGGGTACGCTCACCCACACCGGCGAACACGGACACGCCGCCGTGGCCCTTCGCGATGTTGTTGATGAGCTCCTGGATGAGCACGGTCTTGCCCACGCCCGCGCCGCCGAACAGGCCGATCTTGCCGCCCTTGGCGTAGGGAGCGAGAAGGTCGATGACCTTGATGCCCGTCACGAGGATGGCCGCTTCGGTCGACTGCTCGATGAACGGGGGCGCTTCGGCGTGGATCGCCGCGTGCATGTCCGAACCGATCGGGCCACGTTCGTCGATGGGATCGCCCACGACGTTCATGATGCGGCCGAGCGTCTTGGGGCCAACCGGCACCGAGATCTGCTTGCCGGTCGAGGTCACGTTCTGGCCGCGGGTGAGGCCGTCGGTGCCGTCCATGGCGATGGTGCGCACGGTGTTCTCACCGAGGTGCTGCGCGACTTCGAGAACCAGCTTCTGGCCGTTGTTCTCGGTCTCGAGCGCGGTGAGGATGGGGGGCAGTTCGCCTTCGAAGATGACGTCGACGACGGCGCCGATGACCTGGCTGATCTTGCCAGCGGTAGTCTGGTTAAGCACGGGTGCAGTGGCCATTTGAGGTTTCCTTGCCTGCGATGTCTTAGAGCGCTTCCGCGCCCGCGATAATTTCAACGAGTTCGGTGGTGATCGCGGCCTGGCGGCTGCGGTTGTACTGGATGGTCAGCTTCTGGATCAGGTCGCCTGCGTTGCGCGTGGCGTTGTCCATGGCCGTCATCGACGCACCCTGTTCGGATGCGGCGTTCTCCAGCAGGGCACCGAAGAGCTGGGTCTTGAGGTAACGCGGCAGCAGCGCGGCGAGGATTTCTTCCTCTTCCGGCTCATACTCGGTCACCGCGTCCTGACCGGCCGTCGCAGCGGCAGCCTCAGGCGTGGGAACGGGGATGATCTGCTGACCGGTCGGCTCCTGGACCAGCGCCGAGCGGAACTTCGCGAAGAACAGATGCGCGACGTCGAACTTGCCCTTTTCGTAGAGGGCAACGAGTTCGTCCGCGATCTTCTCGGCTTCGTCGAAGCCGGGATTGCGCACGTCGGTCGTGTCGAACATGTGCTCGATCTGCTTGGGGAATTCGCGCTTGATCACCGCGCGGCCCTTGCGGCCCACGAGGTAGAACAGCACGGTCTTGCCCTCAGCTTCGAGTTTGCGCGCCTTCTGGACCGCGGCCTTCACGATGTTCGAGTTGAACGCGCCGCACAGACCCTTGTCCGAGTTGGCGACGACAAGGAGATGAACCTGGTCGCTGCCGGTCCCAGCAAGGAGCTTGGGGCTGTTCTCGCTGATCGTGACCTTGCTCGCGAGCGAGCCCATCACCTCGGCGAGGCGAGCGGCATAGGGGCGCGCCTGTTCGGCGGCTTCCTGTGCCTTGCGCAGCTTGGCCGCGGCGACCATCTGCTTGGCCTTCGTGATCTTCTGGGTCGACTTGACCGAGTTGATCCGGCCCTTGAGTTCCTTGAGCGATGCCACTCAATTTTCTCCATTCGTCATCCCGGACAGAGCCGGGATCGTGTGCGGCAGGACTTGCGTCGTGCCGGGTGCGGCCCCGGCTTTCACCGGGGCGACGCAGGGCTTACGCGAAGGTCTTGGCGAACTTGTCGAGCGCGGCGACGGTCTTGTCCTTCACCTCGCCCTCGAACTTCTTGCTCTCGCGGATCTCGGCCAGAACCTCGGCGTGCTCCGAACGCATGAAGCTGAGCATCTCGGCTTCGTAGCGCACGACGTCGCCGACAGCGACGCTGTCGAGGTAGCCGTTGGTGCCCGCGAAGATCGACACGGTCTGCTCTTCGAACGGGAGCGGCGAGAACTGGGGCTGCTTGAGCAGCTCGGTCAGGCGCGCACCGCGATTGAGGAGCTTCTGGGTCGAGGCGTCGAGGTCCGAGCCGAACTGCGCGAAGGCCGCCATTTCGCGGTACTGCGCGAGCTCGAGCTTGATCGAGCCGGCAACCTTCTTCATCGCCTTGGTCTGGGCCGAACCGCCGACGCGGCTGACCGACAGGCCGACGTTGATGGCCGGACGCACGCCCTGGTAGAACAGGCCGGTTTCAAGGAAGATCTGGCCGTCGGTGATCGAGATCACGTTGGTCGGAATGTAGGCCGAGACGTCGCCCGCCTGGGTTTCGATGATCGGCAGCGCGGTCAGCGAGCCGGCACCCATCTCGTCGCTCATCTTCGCAGCGCGCTCGAGGAGACGGCTGTGGAGATAGAACACGTCGCCGGGATAGGCTTCGCGGCCCGGGGGGCGGCGAAGGAGCAGCGACATCTGACGGTAGGCAACGGCCTGCTTGGAAAGGTCGTCGTACACGATCACGGCGTGCATGCCGTTGTCGCGGAAGAACTCACCCATCGCGGCACCGGTGTAGGGCGCGAGGTACTGCAGCGGAGCCGGCTCCGAAGCGGTCGCGGCGATGACGATGGAGTATTCCATCGCGCCGTTCTCTTCGAGCTGACGGACGATCTGCGCGACGGTCGAGCGCTTCTGGCCGACGGCGACGTAGATGCAGTAGAGCTTCTTGTTCTCGTCGTCGCTCTGGTTCGGACCCTTCTGGTTGATGAAGGTGTCGATGGCGACGGCGGTCTTGCCGGTCTGACGGTCACCGATGATCAGCTCACGCTGGCCACGGCCGACGGGAACGAGGGCGTCGATGGCCTTGAGGCCGGTCTGCACGGGCTCGTGCACCGACTTGCGCGGGATGATGCCCGGAGCCTTCGATTCCACGCGGCGGCGCTCGGTGTACATGATCGGGCCCTTGCCATCGATCGGGTTGCCAAGTGCGTCGACGACGCGGCCGAGCAGGCCCTTGCCGGTCGGCACGTCGACGATGGTGCCGGTGCGCTTGACGGTGTCGCCTTCCTTGATCTCGGCGTCCGAGCCGAAGATCACGACGCCGACGTTGTCGGCTTCGAGGTTGAGCGCCATGCCCTGCACGCCGTTGGCGAATTCGACCATTTCGCCAGCCTGGCACTGGTCGAGGCCATGAATGCGGGCAATACCGTCACCGACGGAGAGCACCTTGCCCACTTCCGAAACCTGAGCTTCGGTGCCGAAGTTGGCAATCTGGTCCTTGATGACCTTCGAGATTTCTGCTGCGCGGATATCCATTCTAATGCCTTTCTTCAGCCCTTCATGGCCTGGGCGAGCGAATTGAGACGGGTGCGGATCGAGCTGTCAATACGCTTCGAACCGATCGTGACGACAAGGCCGCCAAGAAGGTCCGGATCGACGCTCGTCTTGATTTTTACGTTGCGGCCTTCACGCGCTTCCAGCTTCTGGCGAAGCTGCTCGACCTGCAGGTCGTCGAGCGCATGGGCCGAAGTGACTTCGGCCGTTGCCTCGCCGCGCTGCGCAGCGGCAATCGCGCTGAAGGCCCGGATGATTTCGGGCAGGGCCGAGAGGCGACGGTTGTCCGCCAGCACGCCCAGGAAGTTCTTGCTTACCGGGGACAGGCCCAGGATGTCGGCCACGGCGTTCATCGCCTTGGCGGCATCCTTGCGGCTGACTTCGGGATTCCGAATCAGGCCGGCGAGGTCCTCGTTCTCGGCAATCGCCTGAGCGGTCTTGTCGAGGTCGCTTTCGACTGTCGTTACGGTGCCGTTTTCGCTGGCAAGTTCGAACAGCGCCGAAGCGTACCGTCCTTGCAAGCTGGCCTTGATTCCGCCGGAGTTCTCCACGCGTGTCCTATCCTTACATCGGGTGGGCTGAGGCACTGAACGGGGAACCTGTTGTGCACGTCCCCCCGGCCTGCAGACGGGGCGCGCATAGCGACGATAATGCGACTATGCAAGGCACCCCGGCACACGAGCCCACGTTGATGTGGGAACTTAGCCGCAGTCGCTGCCAAAGGGTAACGTTCACAGTAGTCGGTGCAGTCCTGCGTGAGGGCGATATCCAATTACCGCGGGGAGGGCGCTCAGTGATCTGGAAATTCTAGGGAATTACACGGTGGTGCGTGCCAATTCGTCGTCAGGCCTTCTGAATTTCGTTGCCGGTTTGGTGGGGCGGGCGTGCCGCAAGTTGCAAATTGCAGCGCGCGGCGCGCAACTTCGCAGCTGGCAACATTATCCTTTCGTCTGGGGTGCGGTCCGGGTTGCTCGGGGAATCGGGTGAATACGAGATGAACGTGGAGACCTGGAGCGCGTGGGGCGGTGGGGTGCGTTCATTCGGTCTGCAAATTCGTGACCTGTTCGTCCGTCGGAGAGTTGCCCTGCCGCTCAGACGAAGCTGTAGGGGTCGACGTCGACGTGGACGCGCACTCCCTTGGGAAAGTCGAGCGGTCCGAGCCAGGCGCGCACGATCTTCTGGAGCTGGGCCGAACGGCGCGCATTGATCAGAAGTCGAAAGCGATGCCGCCCGCGCAGGAGCGAGAGCGGCGCGGGGGCAGGGCCCAGTACGAGCATGTCGGGTAGGTCGGGCGCGGTGCCGCCGATGGCGCGGGCCGCATCGCGGGCTTCGGCCATGTCCTCCGAGGAGACGATGATCGCAGCCCAGCGGCCGAAGGGCGGCGCGCCCGCGTCGCGGCGGGCTTCGGTCTCGGCATCGTAGAAGGCGTCACGGTCACCGGCTGCAAGCGCGGCGATGACGGGTGCTTCGGGGTGGCGCGTCTGGATGAGCACTTCGCCCGGCTTCTCGCCGCGTCCGGCACGCCCCGCGACCTGGGCGACCTGCTGGTAGGTGCGCTCGGCCGCGCGCAGGTCGCCGCCTTCCAGGCCAAGGTCCGCATCGATCACGCCGACCAGTGTCAGGTCCGGGAAGTGGTAGCCTTTGGTCACCAGCTGGGTGCCCACGATCACGTCGATGGCCTTGTTCTCGGCCTTGGCCACGAATTCGGCGATGGCCTCGGGGCTGTTCATCGTGTCCGAGGTAATCAGGGCGACGCGCGCTTCGGGGAAGATCTCGGCGACCTCGTCGGCAATGCGTTCGACGCCGGGGCCGCAGGCGACGAGGCAATCCTTCGCGCTGCATTCCGGACACGCGTCGGGTACGGGTTCCTCGTGGCCGCAATGGTGGCAGGCGAGGCGCTGGCTGAAGCGGTGCTCGACCAGCCAGGCGGTACAGTGGCTGCACTGGAAGCGGTGGCCGCAGTTGCGGCACAAGGTGAGGGGGGCATAGCCGCGCCGGTTGAGGAACAGCAGCGATTGTTCGCCGCGCTCCAGCCGCGCCTGCATCTGCGCGACGAGGGGCTTGGCGATCCAGCGGCCCTTGTCGGGCACGTCCTTGCGCAAGTCGAGGATCTGGATGTCGGGCAGCTGCGCGCCGCCGAAGCGGGCCGGGAGTTCGATCTTGGTGTAGATGCCCGCTTCGGCCAGCTGCATCGATTCCAGGGCCGGGGTCGCGCTCGCAAGGATGATCGGTGCCTTTTCGTAGCGCGCGCGGATGACGGCGACATCGCGCGCGTTGTAGCGCACGCCCTCGTCCTGCTTGAAGGAGACCTCGTGGGCCTCATCGACGATGATGAGGCCAAGATGCGCATAAGGCAGGAACAGCGCCGAGCGGGCGCCCACGATGACCTGCGCGCCGCCATTGGCCGCGCCCTTGACGATGGCGCGCCAGGCGCGGCGGCGTTCGCTGGCCTTCAGGGAGGAGTGCCACTGGATCGGAGCAACGCCAAAGCGTTCCTCGAAGCGGCGCAGGAAGTTCTCGGTGAGCGCGATTTCGGGGAGAAGGACAAGGACCTGCTTGCCGTCCTCGATGGCCGCGGCGACCGCTTCGAAATAGGTCTCGGTCTTGCCCGAGCCGGTAACCCCGTCGAGGAGGAAGGGCGTGAACTGGTTGGCCTTCACGGCGTCCACGAACCTGTCCGCAGCCTTGCGCTGGTCCTCGCTGAGCGTCGGCGCGTTGTGCTGTGGGTTGGCGGGCGGGTAGGGCTTGTCGAGATCGACCGTGATTGCCTCGAGCAGGCCCGCGCCGACCATGCCGCGCAGGACCCCCTCGGACACCGAAGCGAGTTCCGCGAGTTCGCGGATCGAGGCCTGCTCGCCGTGCAGCGCATCCATTGCCGCGGCGCGCTGGGGGGTGAGGCGCTTGGGTTCCACGCCGGTCAGGCGGTACTCGGTGGTCGTACCGCCCCCGCGCAGCGCCGCCATCGAGCCCAGCGCCATGCGCGCGACCGCAGAGAGCGGCGCGCAGTAATAGTCGGCCGTCCACTCGATCAGGCGGCGCAGTTCGGCCTTGAGTGGAGGGACGGGCAGGACTTCGAGGATTGGGCGCAGCTTGGACTCGGGCACGTCCTGGGCTTCCAGCCGCTCGGGCTCCCAGGCAATGCCCAGGATCTGGCGCGGCCCCAGCGGCGCAATCACGATGGCGCCGAGTTCGACCTGCACCCCTTCGGGCACGCGGTAATCGAGAACGCCAAGCGCGGCATTGAAAACTAGGAGTCGAACACGGAGCATTGCCCGTGCATATAGGCACTTGAAGTGAGGCTCGGAAAGGAGTGGGTGATGCGTAGTTGGGGAATGCAGTCCAAGAGCGCGGCGGCATGCGGTGCGGCGAAAGGCCTGAACCGGCGCGATGTGCTGGCGGGCGGCGCTGCTCTGGTCGCGCTGTCTGTGCTGGGAGGTGGCCTGCTGGGAAGTCAAGGCGCGCGGGCGGCGGTCGTAGCTGCGGATCAGCGGGCCGATGTCGTGCGCCATCTGCTGGCCGCGGCGGCCAAGGAAGCTATAGAGATCCTGACGAAGTCGGAAGGCTTCTGGAACAGCTCTGTCGCTCGGGTTGGTCTGCCAGACCTCTTCAAGTCGCAGCCAAGCCTCAGCGAAACGCAGAAGAGCGCGCTCATGTACGAGCAGAACCGTCTCGCCGAGGAGGCTGTTCGCGAAGTGGCGCCGCGCGCACGCGCGCCGATCGCGAAGCTGGAGGTCCCCGACACGGATGAGATCCTCAACGGTTCGTTCACGGCCGCGACGTCCTACTTGCGCGCGCAGGTCGGGATGGGACTGATCGAGGCGATGACGCCCATTCTTGTCGAAATCCTGAAGAAACACGACGATTCGTACACGGTGAAGGTCGTGAAATCCCTGCCGGAGGTCACTCTCGCACAAGCGGCCGCGGCCATGGCCGTCGAGGCGGACAACGCGATCTGGTATGAAGTCGGCGTCCAGGAGGCGAGCCTGCGCCGCGATCCCGAGGCGAGTGGCGATCCCCTGCTGATAGCGGCCTTCGGCGACGCGTGACCCGGTCTCGCGTGGCGGAAGGCGCCCGCCAGGTGGCCGGGAAGGTCGCCGGCGGGCACCTTCCGCCGCCCGGTTCGGCAGAGTCTGGTCCGATGCGAAAGCTGCGCCTATAGGGGCGCCAGATTCGCATCCGGCCCGCACCGGGGTCGTCCCCCCAGCTTCAATCAGTTCAGGAACCCGCCATGAAGTTCTTCGTCGACACCGCCGAAATCGCCGACATCAAGGAAATGGCCGACACCGGCCTCCTCGATGGCGTTACCACCAACCCTTCGCTGATCGCCAAGTCGGGCCGCGACTTCATGGAAGTCACCAAGGAAATCTGCGAACTCGTCGATGGTCCGGTCAGCGCCGAAGTCGTCGCCCTCGACCACGCAGGCATGATGCGCGAGGCCGAAATCCTGCGCAAGATCGCCGACAACGTGTGCATCAAGGTGCCGCTCACCGTCGACGGTCTCAAGACCTGCAAGGCGCTCAGCAGCGAAGGCACGATGGTCAACGTCACGCTGTGCTTCTCGGCCAACCAGGCGCTGCTCGCCGCCAAGGCGGGCGCCTCGTTCATCTCGCCCTTCATCGGCCGTCATGATGACAACGGCTTCGACGGCATCCAGCTGATCGAAGACATCCGTCTCATCTATGACAACTATGCCTTCGAGACCGAGATCCTCGCCGCCTCGATCCGTCACCCGATCCACCTGCTGCAGTGCGCCAAGATCGGTGCGGACGTCGCGACCATGCCGCCGTCGGTCATCAAGAACCTGTTCAAGCACGTTCTGACCGAAAAGGGCATTGAAGGCTTCCTCGCCGATTGGGCGAAGACCGGCCAATCGATCTGATGTTTTGACTTGATGATTACTTCTCGCGAAGGCGATAGGTAATATGAATACGCCGCTGCACGCGTTTTAATACGGTGCGGCGGCGTTTTATTTTGGGGAATAGTTTTGTTCGTGTGTAGGTGTGTTGCTTTTGCAACAGGCGCGGGCGCTCCGAAATCGTTAAAATTCTGAATTCGGGCGCTTTTGGTTTTTCCCTGCCGAACTGCTCCATTCCTGAACGGGTTTCTCCTCAGTATCCCCGATTCCTGCGGCCTCAAGCTGTGGTATCCTGCCTGCACACCTTTGGTTGATTCGCATCGATCAAGGGGCGGGGCGGCGAGATGCGCCGTCAGGTGAGGAGAGTTCAATGGCGCGAACAATCGAGGCCTACGTTGATGACCGTGGGCATCTTCATACTTCTCCATCGACGGCTGTTGTCGCCGATATTGCCGCCATACTTGGTCGCGTGGGCGACGAGGGCGGGTTGACCAGCGGCGTGGCCGCCTTGATCCTGGAAAAGCGCGAGGCCATCGAAAAGGCTTTCGCCGATTTCGACAAGCTCACGGCCAATGGCGGCGAGGTGATCGACGCGAGCGATCGTCTGCGCTGGAAGGCATCGGGCGACAAGTCGCTCTGAGGCGAGCGCTTCGCCGCGCGGCCTGGATCTCCCGACATCCCGTTGGGAGGCCAGTGACCGCGGGCTGAGACGGGCCGGGACGCTCCTGCGCGTTCCCGGCTCTTGCATCCTTGTCCGATCGATTTCCGGCTTTGGATCATGGCTCTCGATCTCAGCCTGTTTCCTTGTCCAAGTCGTTGGCATGGCGAACCTGTTTGAGGCTCGGGGCCGTATGCGCTAGCTGTCATCGCCATGTCCGACGAATCTCCAGCCGACCGCTTCAAGACCGCCCTTGCCGTAGCCTCGCGCGCCATCGCGCAGGACAACGAGATCGAGGTGAACTGGACTGCCGATACCGCCAGTTCCTCGGGCAGCCTTTTCCGCATTCCGATGCCAGGTCGCCAAGTGCCGCGCGATGCCGCGATGAAGGCGCGCGGCGAGGCGGATCGCCTTTCGCTGCGCCTGCGCTACCACAACGCCAAGTCCCACATGCGCGAGGCGCCGAGCGAACCCATCGCGCGGGCCTGCTATGACGCGGTCGAGGCGGTGCGCTACGAAGCCATTGGCAGCAACGCTTATGAGGGCATGCGCGCCAACCTCGACAGCGCGCTTGAAGCGCGCATCGCGACCGATCCCATCGCCCGCGCCGAAGCGCCCGACGAAGTGCCGATTGCCTCGGCGCTCTCGCTGCTCCTGCGCGAGCGGCTGACCGGCCAGGACATTCCCGAGGTCGCACGTCCCGGTGTCGACATGGTGCGCACCTGGATCGAAAGCCGTGCCGCCTCCGATTTCGAGGCGCTTGCCAATTCGGTGGAGGACCAGCGGGCCTTCCAGTCACTCTCGCTCGACATGCTCCAGCATCTGGAGCTGACGCGCATGGAGCCGACCGACATGCCGCCCGAGGACAACGACGACCTCGACGGCGACGAGGAGACCGAGGAGCAGCAGGACGGCGAGGATGCCGGCCAGGAGCCCCAGCCTTCCGAAATGGCCGCCGAGCCCCAGATGGGCGAGAACGAGGGCGAGAGCGACGCCGAGGGCGATGCCTCCGACGACATGGAAGAAGGCCAGGAAGGCGACGAGGGCGAAGAGGGCATGATGCCCGTGCGTCCCAACCGCCAGTGGACCGACATTCCCGCCGATTTCGACTACGAGGTCTTCACCGAGGCCTTCGACGAGGTCGTGAGCGCGGCGGACCTGTGCGACGAGGATGAACTCACCCGCCTGCGCGCCTATCTCGATGCGCAGCTGAAGGGCCTCCAGGGCGTCGTCACCCGGCTTGCCAATCGCATGCAGCGCCGCCTGATGGCGCAGCAGAACCGTTCCTGGGACTTCGACCAGGAAGAGGGCATGCTCGACGCCGCGCGGCTTGCCCGCGTTGTTGTCTCGCCCGGCTCGTCGCTCTCCTACAAGGTCGAACGCGACGTCGAGTTCAAGGACACGGTCGTGACCCTGCTGCTCGACAATTCGGGCTCGATGCGCGGACGCCCGATCTCGATTGCCGCGATCAGCGCGGACGTCATGGCCCGCACGCTCGAGCGCTGCGGGGTCAAGGTCGAGATCCTGGGCTTCACCACGCGCGCCTGGAAGGGCGGCCAGAGCCGCGAGCACTGGCTGGCCAACGGAAAGCCCGCGCACCCCGGCCGTCTCAACGACCTTCGCCACATCGTCTACAAGAAGGCCGACGAGCCCTGGCGCCGAGCGCGCAAGAACCTGGGCCTGATGATGCGCGAGGGGCTGCTCAAGGAGAACATCGACGGCGAGGCGCTGCTCTGGGCGCACGAACGCCTGCTCGCCCGCCCCGAGGATCGCCGTATCCTGATGGTGATTTCCGATGGCGCGCCGGTCGACGATTCCACCCTTTCGGTCAATTCCGCCGGGTACCTGGAGGCGCACCTGCGCCGGGTGATCGAGTGGATCGAGGGCAAGTCGCCGGTGCAGCTGGTCGCCATCGGCATCGGGCACGACGTGACCCGCTACTACCGCCGCGCCGTCACGATCATGGACGCCGAACAGCTGGGCGGCACCATGATCGAGCAGTTGGCCGGCCTGTTCGAGGAAGAAAAGAAAGCATGAATGTTACCGAGGCTGTCGCCAGCCGCCGCTCGATCCGCGCCTACACGGACGAGAAGGTGCCGCTCGACGTCCTGACCCGGGTTCTCGACAAGGCGCGCATGGCGCCCTCGGGCTGCAACTTCCAGCCCTGGGAAGCCACCGTTCTGACCGGCGAGCCGCTCAAGGCCCTGCAGGCCAGGCTCCTGCCCGCCGAGCGCCAGGACCCGATCGAGTACAGCTACTCCGAACCGCAGAAGTCGGAGCGTTATCTGCCCCGCCTTCAGGAACTGGGCGCGCAGATGTACGGCGCGATGGGCATTGCGCGGGACGACAAGGAAAGCCGCAACCGCTTTGTGGAGGCCAACAAGGTCTCGTTCGGCGCGCCGGTCCTGATGCTCATCTACATGGAGCGTCTGCACGCTGCGCCGCAGTGGTCGGACGTGGGCATGTGGCTGCAGACGATCATGCTGCTGCTGCGCGAAGAGGGCCTCGATTCCTGCCCGCAGGAATGGATGAGCGACTTCGGCCGCCTCATCAAGGATCACATCGGGGTGAGCGATGAGACGCACATCCTCTTCTGCGGCCTTGCCATCGGGTACGGCGACCGTTCCGATCCGGTCAACCAGTTCGAGCGGACCCGCACGCCGCTTGAGGATCAGGTCCGCTTCGCGGGCTTCTGATCCCGGCCTGCGAGAGCCTGCGCGCATGACGTCTACCTTCCTGTGGGTGCCCTTCACCCTGGCGGCCGCGCTCGCGCAGGTCTTTCGCAACGCCTTCCAGTCCCGTCTGACGGGACGGATCGGTACGGCCGGAGGCACCCAGGTGCGCTTCGTCTTCGGCCTGCCGTTCGCAGTGCTGTTCCTGGCCGTGCTTGTCGGGATTACCGGCCAGGACCTGCCCCCCATACCGCCCGCCTCGTGGGGCTGGGCGGCGCTGGGCGGGGTCACACAGATTGCCGCGACCGCGCTGATGCTGGTCGTCATGTCCCGCCGGGACTTCGGCGTTGCCTATGCCTACATCAAGACCGAGCCCGCGACCGTGGCGGTCCTCGGCCTCGTCCTCATCGGGGATCGTCTGCCCGCGCTGGGCTGGCTGGCGGTGCTGGTGGTGACCATCGGCGTCGTCCTGGCCTCGCTCAAGCCCGGCGACGGCGCCGAGGATCTGGCGGACTGGAAGTCGCTTGTCGTCGGCGTGGTCAGCGGCGCGCTGTTTGGCCTCACCGCCATCTGCTTTCGCGCTTCGATCGAAGCGGTGGGGGAGGGCACCTTCCTCATGCGCAGCCTGCTCATGCTGGTAACGTCACTGGCGATTCAGAGCGGAGTGATGGCGCTTTGGTTCGTCTTTCGCGATGCCAAGGCCTTCACCCATTCCTTGCGCGAATGGCGCCTCAGTGTGCCTGCGGGCGCGCTGGGCGCACTGGCCTCTGCGGGCTGGTTCATCGCCTTCTCGCTGACGATGGCGGCCAACGTGCGCACGCTGGCGCTGATCGAGATGCCGATCGTGGCCCTGGTCTCGCGCTACATGTCGGGGCGCTGGCTCACCAGCCGCGAATGGACAGGCTTCGTGCTCATCACGCTGGGGGTCTGCGTGTTGATGATTGCCCACGCCTGAGCGGCGCGCGCGCGACCCGAAAGACAACCTGAACAGCGCCTGCGCGGGGCTGCATTTTGGACGTTGCAAACTCTGTAAATCGGCACATAAGCAAGGTTAAGCCGGATATCAGGTCCGGAGATTCTTGGGAGAGCGACACATGCGCCAGAGTGTGCTTGTGTGCCTTGGCGCGGGTGTGTTGGCGCCGTTTCCATGCGCGGCTCAGGAGGCACCCCCGGTGCCGTCTTCCACGAATGCCGCGCCGGCATGCCGGCACGCCATTCCGGCCTTGACGCCGATCGTGGTCGAAACCCTTGTCGATCTGGGTAGCGCGGTGAGCCGGTCGCTCGACACATTTCCGATCCGTCTTGCCGAACCTGTCGTCGTCGATGGGCACGAGGTGCTGCCTGCAGGAAGCACGGGCGAAGGCGAAGTTGTCCATGCGAAGAAGTCCGGGGGCAGCGGAACTCCGGGCGAACTGGTCCTGGCGGCGCGCTGGCTGGAGGCCTGCGGAACACGGCTGCGGCTGCGTTCGATGCATGTCGCGCTGGCCGGGCAGGGGGCTGTTGCAACCGTGAACGCGATCAACGCGGGGGCGGCATTGGCACCCGTCCCGATCGGGCTCGTCGGCTTCGCGATACGCGGACGCAATGTGCTCTATCCCGCAGGGACCCGCGCCACGGCGAAGATCGCGGTGCGCTTCGAACCGCCCGCGCCGATCCCGGAGGACCAAGACCTTTTGCCGACATCCAATCCGGATGCGGCCGTTTACGAAGGGTAGACACCAATGAAGAGTGAGGCAAAATGGTCGGTCCTGGCCGGGCTCGGGCTTGCGCTGTGCGCACAACCCGCACTGGCCGCCAGCGAAGCGGATCCTGTCGCAATCCCGGCGCCGCCTGCCGGTAAGGGGCAGATTGTCTTCTACCGCACCGGCACGATCATGGGGGCGGCCATGGGCTGCTCGGTCAACGAGAACGGCGAGAAGATCAGCTCGCTGGGGGCAGGGCGCTACTTCATCCTCGTGACCGAGCCGGGGCGTCACGAATACACCGTGAAAAGCGAGGCCAAGGACGTGCTCGCACTCGAGGTCGAGCCCGATGAAACCCAGTACGCGATGTGCCGGATCAAGATGGGCTTCATGGCGGGGCGTCCGGATCTGCGGCCCTCGACCCAGGCCGAGTTCGTGAAGTCCAGGACCGATCGCCTCGTCGATGCCGACGACATGGGACCAGGCCCCGGCGCCCTGCGTCCCGACGAGGTCGAATTTGCCCTTTCAGGCGCGGCGGGCGCAGCGATCGAAGATGGCGCGCCGATTGCGGACGAGCCCGCCGATGAGGAGGATGGTGCTCCGGCGGCCTGAACGAGTACGTGCGGACGGGAGGGGGCACGCTTCCTCCCGATCCTTCCTCCGAGGCGCCTTGACCTTTGGCGCGGCCTGCCTAATGCCGCGGGCATGACCGATCTTCCCGAGCTGACGCTGTTCAACAGCCTGACCCGCCAGATGGAACCCTTCCAGCCTGTCCACGAGGGCGAGGCGCGGGTCTACACTTGCGGGCCGACGGTCTACAACTACCCCCACATCGGCAACATGCGCGCCTATGTCTTTGCCGACATCCTGGGCCGGACGCTGAGCCACCGGGGCCTCAAGCTCACCCACGTCATCAATATCACCGACGTCGGCCATCTCACCGATGATGGCGACGATGGCGAGGACAAGATGGAGAAGATGGCCGCGCAAAAGGCGCAGTCGATCTGGGACATCGCGCGCCACTACACGCAGGCCTACTGGGACGACATCAAGGCGCTCAACATCCGCCAGCCCGCGCACTGGTCGATCGCCACCGACTACGTCGAGCAGATGATCGACTTCGCCAAGGAGATCGCCCCCAGGCACTGCTACGAGCTGGAAAGCGGTCTCTATTTCGACGTCTCCACCGTGGCCGATTACGGGCGGCTTGCCCGCGCGGTCACCGAAGAGGGCGAGGGCCGCATCGAGGCGGTCCAGGGCAAGCGCAACGCGGCCGACTTCGCGATCTGGCGCAAGACCCCGGCGGGCGAGAAGCGCCAGATGGAGTGGGATTCGCCGTGGGGGCCGGGCGCACCGGGCTGGCACCTGGAATGCTCGGTCATGTCGGGCAAGCTGCTGGGCTTTCCCTTCGACATCCACACCGGCGGCATCGACCACCGCGAGATCCACCACCCCAACGAGATTGCCCAGAACCAGGCGTTCTGCTGTGCAGGCGGCCTCGACGTGCCCGGAAACTCGGGCGCGAAGGTGTGGATGCACAACAACTTCCTCGTCGAGCGTTCGGGCAAGATGAGCAAGTCTTCGGGCGAATTCCTGCGCCTGCAGCTGCTCATCGACAAGGGCTACCACCCGCTTGGCTACCGCATGATGTGCCTTCAGGCGCACTACCGCTCGGAGCTGGAGTTCTCGTGGGATGGTCTCTCCGCCGCGCTCACCCGCCTGAAGCGCATGATCATGGCGGCAGAGCGCCTGAAGGACATCGAGGCGGGGACACCCGCACACCCCAAGCTCGCCCCGATGATCGCGACGTTCGAGAAGGCGCTGGCCGAGGACCTCAACACCCCCATCGCGCTGACCGCGCTGGAGGACGTCCTTGCAGCCAAGAAGGTCGATCCGGCCGCCAAACGCGCTGTCGTTGAAATGATGGACCAGGTCTTCGGTCTTGGTCTGTTCGAGACAGGCCGGGCGGACCTGCGCCTTCGTCCGCTGACCGCCGAAATCTCTGAAGAGGAGATCGAGGAGACGCTTGTGCAGCGCAAGGACGCCCGCGCGAACAAGGACTTCGCGACCTCCGATGCGCTGCGCGACGAACTGGCCGGCAAGGGCGTCGAGGTCATGGATGGTGACCCGCTCGGCTGGGAATGGAAGCTCGGCTGAATTCAGAGCGTCCGCTCAGGAAAGGGCGCTAGAAGAAAAGGATAGTTCCGAGGGGCACCGCCCTCGGGCTCCCCATACCTTGCGCGCGCCATCGGAGCGGGGTGGCTTGAGGTCGCTCATACTGGGGGCATCAGGACCTTCCTGTATCGGCGCCGTAGTCTCGGCGCATGGCGCGTGCAAAAAAGACGATTGAACCTGAACGCAATTGCGTCCGTTATCTCTTGAAACGCCGTTTGATTTCCGACGCTTTCGAGGAATAGCCTGTGACCCGCGCTCTTGTTCATGCCAACTTTCGCCCCTTTCTCGACGGACAGATGCCTGAGGGTGTCGAGCCGGTCTGGTACGAGAACGATGAGGAGTTCGCCGCAAAGCTGAGCGATGTGGAGGTGGTCTGGCCCGATTACCTCATCCGCGATTCGGCCGATGCCGTGCTGGCCAAGGCGCTGGAAGGTGCCAACGTCCTGCAATGGTGCAGCGTCATGTCCTCGGGCGTCGATTGGCTGCCGCTTGCCTCGTTTCGGGCGAACGGCATCGCGCTCACCAATGGCGCCGGGCTGCACGCGCACAGCGTGGCCGAGTTCGCGCTCCTGGGCATGCTCTCGTACAACAAGAAGTGGGGGCAGATACGCGACAGCCAGGCGCGCCACGAATGGCTGGATGAGGCACCGGGGACGGGTGAGCTTCTCGACGCTCGGGTGCTGGTGATCGGCGCGGGCGAGATCGGTCAGCGTATCCGCACGCTGCTGGAAGCCTTCGACGCGCAGGTCACGATGGCCCGGCGGACGCCGCAGGGCGGTGATCTGGGGCAGGACGAATGGCGCGCGCGGCTGGGCGAGTTCGACTGGGTCGTGCTGATCGTGCCTTCGACGCCGGAGACGGTCGGCATGTTCGGCAAGGACGAACTCGCGGCGATGAAGAAAGGCGCTGCGCTTGTGAATGTGGCACGCGGGGAAGTGCTGGATCAGGACGCCTTGCTCGAGGCGCTGCGTTCGGGGCACCTGGGCGGTGCCTACCTCGATGTGACCAACCCGGAGCCCCTGCCGGCCGATCATCCGCTCTGGGACTGTCCGAACGTGGAGATGTCGATGCACTGCTCGGGGCTTGCCCAGAGCAGTCTGCTGCGCCGGGCTTCCCTGCGTTTTCTGGAGAATCTGCGCCGGTTCCAGGCGGGCGAGGACCTCGTCCACCGGGTCGATTTCGACCGAGGCTACTGAGGCCGGAACGGAACTTTGTGCCGGGCCGTTGGTAGGACAAGGTGCCCGTTTGCAAGGTCGCGCCCATCCGGGCAACCTGCGGCGCATACCTAGGTGGATCGAGAAGGAGGACCCTTACATGGCGGAAACGGATACGACCAAGGCTTCGGACCTGTTCGTGCAGTGTCTGGAAAACGAAGGGGTCGAATACGTCTTCGGCGTGCCGGGTGAGGAAAACCTCGATTTTCTCGATTCGCTCTCGCGCTCGGGCTCGATCCGGCTGATCCTCACGCGCCATGAACAGGGCGCCGGCTTTATGGCGGCGACCTACGGGCGCCATACCGGCAAGGCGGGCGTGTGCCTTTCTACGCTGGGGCCGGGCGCCACGAACCTCGTGACCGCGGCGGCCTATGCGCAGCTGGGCGGCATGCCGATGGTGATGATCACCGGCCAGAAGCCGATCAAGAAGTCCAAGCAGGGGCGCTTCCAGATTCTCGATGTGGTCGCGCTCATGCACCCGATCACCAAGTACGCGCACCAGATGGCCTCGGCCGACAATATCCCGAGCCGCGTGCGCGAGGCGTTTCGACTCGCGGAAGAGGAAAAGCCGGGTGCCTGCCATATCGAACTGCCTGAAGATATCGCGGATGAGCGCACGCTCTCGCGCCCGGTCGCAGGTTCAGTGGTGCGCCGACCCTCGGCGGACGTGAAATCGATCCGTCAGGCCTGCGAGGCGTTGGAGACGGCGCGCAAGCCGCTTCTGGTCATCGGCGCGGGCGCCAACCGCAAGATGACCAGCAAGATGCTGAGCGAATTCGTCGAGAAGACCGGCATTCCCTTCCTGACGACGCAGCTGGGCAAGGGTGTGATAGACGAGCGCCACCCCAAGTTCCTGGGCTGCGCGGCGCTTTCGGCGGGCGACTTCGTCCACCGCGCGATCGAGGACGCGGACTGCATCGTCAATATCGGTCACGACGTGATCGAGAAGCCGCCGTTCTTCATGCACAACGATTCCGCCTGCCAGGAACGCAAAGTCATTCACGTCTCGACCCAGACCGCCGAAGTCGACCCTGTCTATTTCCCGCATATCGAGGTGATCGGCGATATCGCCAACGCCATGTGGCAGATCAAGGAGGCGATCCGGCCGTCCTCCAAGTGGGATTTCTCGGCGATGCTGCGCTACCGCGAGGCCGAAGTCGAGCATACTGCCGGGCTGGCGTCGGACGCGCGCTTCCCGGTCTTTCCGCCGCATCTTGTGCGCGAAGTGCGCGATGTCATGCCCGAGGACGGCATCGTGTGTCTCGACAACGGCATCTACAAGATCTGGTTTGCGCGCGGCTACACCGCCTACCAGCCCAACACGGTGCTGCTTGATAACGCGCTCGCCTCGATGGGGGCAGGGCTCCCCTCGGCCATGGCCAGCGCCATGGTCTACCCTGAGCGCAAGGTCATGGCCGTATGCGGCGATGGCGGGTTCATGATGAACAGCCAGGAACTCGAGACGGCGGTGCGTCTCAAGCTCAACCTGACCGTGCTGGTGCTGAACGACAATGCCTATGGCATGATTCGCTGGAAGCAGGCGAACATGGGCTTTGACGATTTCGGACTGACCTACGGCAATCCCGACTTCGTCCAGTACGCGCAGAGCTATGGGGCCAACGGATACCGGGCCGAGAGTGCGGGGCACTTGCGCGAATTGCTGGAGCATTGTCGGGACACGCCGGGCGTCCATCTGATCGACTGTCCGGTCGATTACTCGGAAAACGACCATATCCTCAATACCGAGATCAAGGACCTTTCCCGGGCGCTCTGAGGGCGCCGGGACCTAGATGTCGTCGAGGAGGAGGATTTCGATCTCCACCGAAAGGCGGGGCGGCGCGCCGTTGACGTGATCGGTTCCGCGCAGGGCTGCATCGGCGACGAGGTGTCCGGGGATCACGAATTCATGGTCGGCAAGGGCTTCGATGAACTGCTCCCCGTCCTCGATCGCCTCGCTCCCCTGAAAGGTCAGCGCAACCGTATGGCGTGCGCCGGCGAAGGTCGCGCTCGACCAGGGGCGCTCACAGTGGCGCAGGAATTCGGCGCGTGGCCCTGCCAGTTGCAGGATCTGGGTGACGATCTGCAGCCAGGGGCCGCGCTGCGGGCGGGGGCGCGGGGCGGCAGTATCGTGCGCCTTGGTCCCGGCGTGGAGGGCAAGATCAACGTGCATGGGCGGTCTCCCCGTTGGCGGCGCGATAGCCGGACATGAAGCCTTCGACCCGGTGGGTCATGGCTGCGCGCGGTTCGCGTCCGTTGCGCAGGTCTTCCACGAAGCGGGGGTCGCGGGCGACGAGCCTGCCAAAGCGGGTGCGGGACATCTTGGTAGCGCTCAGGAAGCGCTCGATCTCGCGAATCAACATGAGGCGGATTTTCCTTTCCTTCATTGGTTGAGCCAATGTTCATCTTATGTTCCAACTCAAATCCTACTTGTCTAGGAAATTTCCTTCGTGTACGGATTACATTATGGTAAGCGATCCTATCCGAAGTCGCCTGTTGGAGCTCGCCGATGCGCGCGGGGTGAGCTTGTCCGCGCTGTCGCGAATGCTGGGGAAGAACCCCAGCTATCTCCAGCAATTCGTACGTAAGGGCAGCCCCAAGAAGCTTGAGGAGACCGACCGCGGTGCCCTGGCCCGGTTCTTTCGGGTGGCCGAGGAAGAGCTCGGTAAGCCAGAGGATATTTCCTCCGGTTCTGGAGGGAGTTCGTCGGAGTGGGTGGAAATTCCCCGGCTCGTGCTGGACGCGTCGGCGGGGTCGGGGGCTCTCGATTCGCAGGATGCCGCGTTCGATTCGGTCCGTTTTTCCATGCGTTGGCTCCGGGCCATGGGGTTGCAGCCCGGAAACCTCGCGATGATCGCCGTCCTTGGCGATTCGATGGAGCCGACCTTGCGCGATGGCGACGAGATCCTGGTCGATCAGGGGCAGCGCGGCTTGCGCGATGGTATCCACGTCGTGCGCGTGGATGGAACTCTTCTGGTCAAGCGCGTCGAGACCGGTCGGCCGGGCGTTGTAGCCCTGCGCAGCGACAATCCGGCCTATGGCGTGATCGAGTGCCGTCCCGAAGATGTCGCGGTTGTCGGGCGCGTGGTCTGGAAGGGCGGGCGGATCTAGCGGCTGGTTCGCCGCTGCAGCAGATCGCGTGGTTGCATTCGCCGCGGGCCGGAGTCATGTCCCGGAGCATGACCGAACCAAGCCAGCCCATGCGTGTGGGCATCATCCCTGTCACTCCGCTCCAGCAGAACTGCTCGCTCCTTTGGTGCACCAAGACCATGCGTGGCGCGCTTGTCGATCCGGGTGGGGAATTGCCCAAGCTCAAGCAGGCGCTGGAGCAGACCGGCGTTACCCTGGAGAAGATCCTGATCACGCATGGTCATCTCGACCACTGTGGCCAGGCGGGTGTGCTCGCCAAGGAGATGGGCGTGCCTATCGAAGGGCCGCACGAGGAAGACCGTTTCTGGATTGCCCAGCTGGACGATGACGGGCTACGCTGGAACATGGAGGCGCACACCTTCGAGCCCGATCGCTGGCTGGAGCACGGCGATACGGTGACGGTCGGGGACCTGGAGCTCGATGTCGTCCATTGTCCTGGCCACACGCCCGGCCATGTCGTGTTCCACCACGCGCCGAGCCGTTTTGCGATGGTGGGCGACGTCCTTTTCCAGAACGGGATCGGGCGCTGGGACTTTCCGCGCGGCAATCTGGAGGACCTGGTCAACTCGATCACGCAGCGGCTCTGGCCGCTGGGCGATGACGTGACCTTCGTGCCAGGGCACGGGCCTGTCAGCACCTTCGGGGACGAGCGCCGGACCAATCCTTACGTCAGCGACAAGGCGCTCGAGCGCGGTCTTCCGATGAGTTGAGCCGATGCGCTGAGGGCGCAGCTCGCTCAGAACAGGCGTAGAGCGATCAGGACAGCGACAACGGCCAGGCCCAGCGTGACGAGGAGGCCGATCCCGAAGCCGCCGGCGCGCAAGGCGTTGATGTCGCTGCGGTCCATGCCTAGGCCATGGCACACGCGCGCGACCATGAAGAGCGCTCCGGCAAGGGGGAGCCAGATGCCGCCCTTGCCGGAAATCTCGATGGCACCGGCCAGGATCAGCAGGAAGGGGGCGTTCTCGATGAAGTTCGCCTGGGCGCGCATGCGCTGCATCAGGCGCGGATTGTCGCCGTCCCCGTGGAGGATCTTTTCCTGACCGCGCATCTTGCCGATCCGGGCGCCAAGCCAGAGGTTGATCAGTACTGCAGTCGCGGCAAGACACAGTGTTGTAGGCAGGATCATGGTGTTTTGCTCTCTCGTGAAGCCCGTTAGTTTGTGATGGGGTGAGGAACGGCTTGCAACTCTCCAGAAATCGGGTATAGGCCCGCCTTCGCAAGCCGCCGGTCCGAGTACGGGCCCTGGCGGCCTTTTTTACATTAACGCATTTCCAGGAACAGGTGCCGAGATGGCAGTCCCCAAAAGAAAAACCACCCCGTCCCGCCGGGGCATGCGTCGCAGCCATGACGCGCTCAAGGTCGAGGCCTTTCACGAGTGCCCGAACTGTGGTGAGCTGAAGCGCCCGCACAACCTCTGCAACGCTTGTGGTCACTACAACGGCCGTGAGATCGTCGCGGTCGAAATCTAAGACCTCGCACGAAGTTCGGAGATTGCCCATGAGTTTGCCGCGTATCGCCATCGATGCGATGGGCGGCGACGAGGGGGTGCGCGTCATGATCGAGGGCGCTGCACTTGCGCGCCGTCGTCATGACCAGTTCCAGTTTCTGCTCGTCGGCGACGAAGAGCGGATCAAGAATGCGCTTCAGGATCATCCGAACCTGCGCGCCTCGTCCGAGATCATCCATACCGATGGTGTGATCAGTGGCGAGGACAAGCCGAGTCAGGCTCTTCGCCGTTCCAAGGGGACGTCGATGGGGCGTGCCATCGAGGCGGTGAAGGCAGGTGATGCCGGCGCCGCCGTCAGTGGTGGCAACACCGGCGCGCTGATGGCCATTTCCAAGTTGACCCTGCGCACCATGCCGGGGATCGACCGGCCTGCACTCGCCGCACTCATGCCCACGCTCGGCGACAACGACCTGATCATGCTTGATCTGGGCGCCAACACCGAGTGTGACAGCCGCAACCTGGTCCAGTTCGCGATCATGGGCGCGGCCTATGCGCGCGTCGTGTCCGGCCGGGCCGAACCGCGCGTGCGTCTGCTCAACATCGGCACCGAAGAGATCAAGGGCACCGAGCTTCTGCGCGATGCCTCCGCGATCCTGCGCGAGGCGGCCAAGGAACTGTCGATCTCCTTCGACGGATTCACCGAGGCCGACAAGATGGCGCATGGCAATGTCGATGTCGTGGTGACCGATGGCTTCTCGGGCAATATCGCCCTCAAGGCCGTGGAAGGGACTGCGCGTTTCGTCGCGGACCTCCTGCGCCGCAGTTTTTCCAGTTCGCTGCGCTCGAAGATCGGTTTCCTGATCTCGCGCCCTGCCACCGAACTGCTCAAGCACCATCTTGACCCCAACAATCATAACGGTGCGGTCTTCCTGGGTCTGAACGGCATTGTCGTGAAGAGCCACGGGGGCGCCAGCGCCGCAGGTGTCGCAAATGCGGTCGCCGTGACCGCCCGCCTTCTGGAGGAACGAGTGACCGAGCGTATCAGCGCCGACCTGGCCCGCGTAGGCGATTCATCGCTGTGGATGCCGGGTGCCCAGGAAGAGCGCGCCTGATGCGCCGTTCGGTTCTGCTCGGTACCGGTTCGGCCCTCCCCGAAAAGGTTGTCTCCAACAGCGAACTCGCCCAGCGTGTCGACACCAGCGATGAATGGATCGTCGAACGTACCGGGATCACCCAGCGCTATATCGCGGGTCCTGACGAAACGACGTCGAGCCTTGCCACCAAGGCGGCGCTGAAGGCGATCGAGGCCGCGGGCATCGAAGCGGCCAGCATCGATCTCATCGTCCTGGCAACGGCCACGCCCGACCAGACGTTCCCGGCAACGGCGACCACGGTGCAGCACAATCTGGGCTGCGGCGGATGCATCGCCTTTGACGTGGCGGCCGTCTGTTCGGGCTTCCTCTATGCCGTGGGCGTGGCCGACTCGATGCTGCGTTCGGGCATGGCCCAGCGCGCGCTCGTGATCGGTGCCGAGACGTTCAGCCGCATCCTCGACTGGGAAGACCGCACGACCTGCGTCCTCTTCGGTGATGGTGCGGGGGCGATCGTGATCGAGGCACAGGAGCAGGCCGAGGGTGAAACGCCCCGCGGCATTCTTGCGACCAAGCTCCACGCCGATGGTGCCCACAACCAGCTGCTCTATGTCGATGGTGGTCCCTCGACCACCGGAACCGTTGGCAAGCTGCGCATGAAGGGCCGTGAAGTGTTCCGTCATGCCGTGGTGAACCTAGCCCAGGTGCTTCACGAAGTGCTCGAGGCGGAAGGTCTGACCACGGCGGATATCGACTGGCTGGTGCCGCACCAGGCCAATGCGCGTATCCTGGATGGTACCGCCAAGAAGCTTTCGCTCTCGCCCGAGAAGGTCGTCAAGACCGTGGGGGAGCATGCGAATACTTCAGCCGCTTCGGTTCCGCTGGCGCTTGACCAGGCCGTACGCGATGGCCGGATCACGCAGGGCGACCTTGTCGTGCTGGAAGCCATGGGTGGTGGTTTCACTTGGGGCGCGAGCCTTCTGCGGGTCTGAATTCGGTATAACGCATTTTGGATGCGTTCCTTATTCGACCCAGCATTGCAATTTTCGTTGATTTTCATATCATCCCCTCAGGATAAGCGTTTGAAGGGGATGCAGGCTTGATGCAGTCAGTGGATACATTGACGCGAGCAGAACTCGCGGACGCGATTCATCGTCAACTCGGACTGTCGAGGGCGGAGTCGCTCTCCATGGTGGAATCTATCCTCCAGCACATGGTGACAGCGCTCAGTGACGGCGAGAACGTGAAGATCTCCGGCTTCGGAACATTCCTCCTGCGCGACAAGGGTGAGCGCATGGGGCGTAATCCCAAGACCGGGGTGGAGGTGCCGATTACGCCGCGGCGTGTCCTCACCTTCCGGGCCAGCCAGATGCTGAAGGACCGCATTGCCGGGGCCTGAGGCCAGACGGAGTGCGGATTCTGAAGACTTCTTCCAGCAATTTGAAGGCAGCGCACGGAGCGCCGGGCTCGCACAAGCAGCCCGGCGCTCTGCGCACGATCGGCGAGGTCAGCGCCTTGCTGGGCCTGCGCCAGCATGTCCTGCGCTATTGGGAAACCCAGTTCCCGATGCTGCAGCCGGTCAAGCGCAGTGGTTCGCGGCGCTACTACCGTCCCGAGGACATCGCGCTGCTGCGACGGATCGACGATCTGGTCCATCGCGAAGGGTATACATTGCGCGGCGCGAGCCAGCTTCTGGAGCAGGATGCGTCTGGCGGGGAGGCCCAGCGGCTGTCGAACTCGTCCGAAGACTCGGGTCTGAATTCAGACGACTCAATGCGGAAAACCCTTAGTAAAATTCGTGAAAAGCTCCGGTCGGCACTTGAGGCTGGTTAATATTCTGTAAGGTGGATTGGTGAGCGGCGGCGAGGAATTATCCCGAGATCGTCAGGAGAATACCCCGGCGGTGCTGGCCCATAGGGATGCTGGCGCAGGCTGCTGGCGCTGACATTTGATGGCAGAGCGGCGCCGCTTCACTTCCGGTGCCGGGCCATCCTGCGCATCCACTTCGCCTTCGTTGCGCTTTCGCTGACGCGATATTCCGCTGCCAGAGCGAACTTGTCGCGCATATCGAATTGGCGGTCGCAGCGAGCGGCAGCGGGTTTGAACAACCTGCAGGCTCGCCACGATACAAGAACGGTCTAGGCACTACTGACAATGACCCATGTCCACGTTGACGCAGCAAGGCTCAGGTGCGTTTGGATCGCCCCGGCAAGCATGAGCGGCAGTAGTGTGAGAGCCGGCCTAACGGGACGAACTCTTGAGCCTAAATCGTGATCCATGAAGCGGCGTAAACGCAGATATGGTTTGTTCTGCCTATCATTCGAGCAGTCTGCCACATGGCGCGGCGTGCTGCTATCCAGCGGCCTCGCACGGGGTAACGTTGATGCCACCGCTGGCGTGACCTACATGGGTCAGGTCTGCTCGAGGCCCTTCGTGTGATCATGGCTGGCGGGCGCCAGGCGTGGATGATGGAGGCCATCACCGCCGCGTACGCGGAGCGTTGTGATGCTCAAGATCCCTTTTATGCAAGCCATCAAAGACCGCGGTGGTACAAAGCGAGGGTGCGAGTTCATTGCCTCGCTTGGCCCCCGAATGCACATACGCACAAGATGGCCGCAGTGTAGAAGGCGTTTCCTAATACGCTGACTTGGCGCTGGGTACGCGGTGAGGGGAGCCTGACCGAGTGCTGCTTCTCCAAAAGCAGAGAAACGCTCGCCGATGTGCCTGTCGTCAGAAAATGCTGTCTGATGACTTGATGTCAGGAGCCGACGGGATTCAGGGAAGTCGGTCCCTGCGCGCTTCTGGATCTGCTGCTTAGAAGTTGGCGTTCGGACCCAGGTCCGGATCAAGGTCGCGGGGGCGCTGCAGGTGCACGAGGCTGGCGCACCCCATGTCGACCTTGTCCCAGCTGTCGATGTCGAGCTGGAGCACTGCGAACGCGGCGGTCGGCAGCTTCTCCTCCACGATGTCGCGCAGCGGGCTGTTTCCATCGTCGGGCACAAGATCGAAGATGAGGTCTTCGAGGCCGGGATTGTGGCCCACCATCATGATCGAGGCGGGGTCGCCGTCCTGTTCCCGCAGTACGTCGATGAGCGTGGCGGAACTGGCGAGGTAGATGCGCCGGTCCCAGGTGATCGACGGGGCCGCGCCGGCGGCTTCGCTGGCAAGGTCGAGCGTCTGGGTGACGCGGACGGCAGGCGAGGCGAGAATGCGGCTCCAGTTCTGGGCATGGTCGCGGATGTGCAGGCCCATGATTGCCGCGCCCTTGCGGCCGCGCGCGTTCAGGGGGCGGTCGAAGTCGCGGAGGCGCGCATCGTTCCAGTCCGACTTGGCGTGGCGAAAAATTCCAAGGGTCTTCATGGGCTCTGCCGCTTCCTAAAACATCTGCCTGCGCGCCAGGCGGGCGTGGTGCCGGTTTTTCATCCGCGATCGGTCCGGTCGGCCGGGGTCGCGATCGGATTCCCTGAAACATGACCGGCGACGCGCTGTAAAGCCTCGTCGAGCGAAATTCGCGAGATGGGGGTGCCTTCGGGGAAGGCGTCGAGCAGGCGCGAGGGAAAGGCCGAGGACAGCACGATGAAGTGCCCGCGATCCTCCTTGCTGCGGATAAGGCGCCCGAATGCCTGCGCGAGGCGGGCCCGGATGATGCTGTCGTCGTACGCCGAGCCGCCGCCTGCCATACGCCGCGCGCGGTGCAGGATCGTGGGCCGGGGCCAGGGGACCTGCTCCATGATGACGGTGCGAAGTGAGTGGCCGGGAACGTCCACGCCGTCGCGCAGCGCGTCCGTGCCGAGCAGCGAGGCGCCCGGATCATCGCGAAAGATATCGACCAGCGTGCCCGTGTCGATGGGATCGACGTGCTGGGCGTAGACCGGAAGGCCACCCCGCGCGAGCCGGTCCGCGATACGTCCATGAACGGCACGAAGACGGCGGATCGCGGTGAACAGGCCAAGCACGCCCCCGCCCGAAGCCTCAATCAGGCGGCCGTAGGCGGCGGCGAGCGCGGCAATGTCGCCGCGCGGGACATCGCGCACGATCAGGACTTCGGCCTGCGCGGCATAGTCGAACGGGCTGGGGCTGAGCGAAAGGCGCGGGCTTACCTCGATATGCGGCGCGCCCGAGCGCGCGATGGCGCGATCCCAGCTGTCACCGTCGCGCAAGGTGGCAGACGTCATGATGACCCCGTGCGCAGGTTCGAGCACGACCTTGGCGAAAGGCTTCATCGGATCGAGCCAGTGGCGGTGGATGCCGATGTCGAATTCGCGCGCCTCGGAACGGGCAAGGGCGAGCCAGTCGACATATTCGGGGTCGGCCGGACCGCCGAGGCGCTCGAGTAGGTTCTCCCAGGCGACCAGCAGGTCGATGCGCCAGGTCAGCGAATGGCGTGCGCCCTCGATGCGCGCGCGGCCCTGGCCGTCAAGCCAGTCCGGCCCGTCCTCGAGCAGGGCCTCGAGACGAAGGCCGAGCTGGATCAGCGGACGGCGCAGCTCCGAAAGGGCAAGGCGTGCGGCCTGCGATGCCTCGACGAAGGGCCCTTCGAGCCCGGCGGCTTCGGTTTCGAGGCCATACCCGGCTTCCTGCCCGCCGCTCTCATCGCGCGCGTAGACGGTGGCGCGAACGGCTGCGAGCAGCTCTTCCAGGGGACCGGAGGGCTCGCCGTCGTTGATGCGCTGCAGCCAACCGTCGGACGGCAGGGCTTCGGCGGCGGAAAGGGCGGTCAGGATCGCCTTGTCGCCTTCGTCGTCGTAACTGGCGACATCGGCAAGGCGGGCCGCGAGGCCGCGGCGGCGTCCGCGCGATTTCTTCTCTGGGCCGATCACCCAGCGCCGCAGCTCGATCATCTCGGTGCCCGAAAGCTCGGCAGCGAAGGTCGAATCGGCCGCGTCGAAGACGTGATGGCCTTCGTCGAAGACGATGCGGGTCGGGCGCGAGGCGACATCGCGGCCACGCGCCGCATTGATCATCACCAGCGCGTGGTTTCCAATGACAAGGTCCGCGTTGACGCTGGCGCGTGTGGCGCGCTCGATGAAGCATTTGCGGTAGTGCGGGCAGCCTGCATAGACGCATTCGCCACGCTGGTCGGTCAATGCCGCGATGCCGCGTTTGTGGAACAGGGTGCCGAGCCAGCCGGGCAGATCCCCGCCGATCATGTCGCCGTCCTGCGTGTAGGCAGCCCAGCGCCCCACCAGGTGGGCGAGGATGGCGGCCCGTCCGGCGAAGCCGCCCTGGAGGGCATCTTCAAGGTTCAGGAGGCACAGGTAATTCTCGCGCCCCTTGCGCACGACGACCGGCTGCGAGCCATCGGGCCGCGTCTCGGGCCAGGCGCGGCGGCTTTCCTTGCGCAGCTGGCGCTGCAGCGCCTTGGTGTAGGTCGAGACCCAGACTGTGCCGCCGCTGGCCTCGCTCCAGACCGACGCAGGCGAGAGGTAACCCAGCGTCTTGCCGACGCCTGTACCCGCCTGGGCCAGAACGACATGGGGAAGGCCTGCGCGGGTGCGCGGCGCAAAGGCGTGGGCGGCCTCGACCGCGAAGTCCTTCTGGCCCGCGCGCTCCTCGGCGCCTTGCCCGGTGAGGTGGGCGAGGCGGTCGAGAACGGCGCCATCGGGGATGTTGAGCTGGCGCGGCTGGGGCGGCTCAGGCGATTCCTCCCACTCCGGAAGGCGCGTGAAGATCCAGCGCTCGGCCTTCTGCGGCTTGGCGAGGCGCGGGGCGAGAAGCTTGGCCCAGGGCCAGCGCATCTTCACCAGCGATTGCAGCGAGGTCCAGGCCCCCTCGCGCTCGGCCCAGTCGGGCTGTTCGCAGGTTTCCAGGAGGCGCATCGCGGCGCGCTGGAGAAGTTCGGGCACTTCGCTGTCAGCGTCGGGCCGCGGCAGGCCCAGCGCATCGGCGAGACCCTTGGGCGTGGGCACGACAAAGCGGGCTGGGTGAATGAAGGCGTAGAGTTCGAGCAGGTCGAGCCCGGCAAGATCGGGATAGCCAAGCCGCGTGGCGAGCAGCGGGGCATTGAGGATCAGGTGCGGAGCATCGGCGACTGCGGTGACGGCCTGCCCCTTGGAAAGGGCGCGCGCGCTTCCCTGTCCGTCGTGCAGCCAGCAGCCGCTGTGGCTGGCGTGAAGAGCAGGGTGTCGGGGCGCGGACATGGCTCAGGTCTTAAGCGCAGGTGAAATGGAAGGGAATGCGCGGCGCGCATCTATCCGCACCTCAGTGCCCGCGCGCAAGCTCAGGCATAATTACATTCCGAGCGTGGCAGGATCGAGCGGCGTGCCTTGCGCCTCCATTCCAGCCATGAGGTTGCGCAGGGCTCGCTCACGGTCGGCATGCGCGGTGCTTTCGAGGCGCGTGCCATCGATATCGCGCGCGCCGTCAGAAGGTAGGACCAAGCCGGAAGGCCCTGCGTAGACGATCGTATCGTCCGCGATGACCAGAGTGGCATAGCGTGTGCGCGGGGCCGCTTTTTGCCTGGGATCGAGGAGCGTGATCCCGGTGGCGAAAAGATGTTCGTCAGCGGCGTTGGCCGGAGCCGCAGCCAAGAGTGCCAGCGCCAGGGCGCCGGGCAAAAGGTGCAGAATGCGAAAGGCCGGCATGAATTCCCTCCATGCCGGCCAGTCTGCGGATTATCGCGCACGGTTCAGGTCGCCAGAGAAATCCGGCTTGAACGGCCGCAATTCGAACTGTCAGGATTCGTTAGCGGCCAGCGGCGCCTTTTCGACCGGAAGCGCTTCCTTGAAGGTGTGCGTGACGTAGGGGAAGGGGATCTCGATCTCGGCGTCGTCGAGCGCCTTCTTGATCGCCATGATCACGTGGCTCTTGGTCAGGCGCTTGTCCTGCTCGCCGGTGTTGCTCCACCACAGCACCAGGAAGTCGACCGAACTTGCGCCGAACTCCTGCGCGAAGACCAGGACGCCCTTGTTCTTGTCGACTTCGGCAATGCTTTCCACGGCCTTGCGGATGGTGGCCTCGGCGGTCTCGAGGTCGGTGTCGTAGGACACGCCGACGACGACCTGTTCGCGGCGCACGGCCTGGTCGTTGAAGATGTCGACCGGGTTCTTGAACAGCATCGAGTTGGGCACGACGGTCAGCTCGCCCGAGAACTGGCGCACGTAGGTCTCGCGAAGGGTGATGCGCTCGACCGAGCCCATGATGCCGTTGCACGCGATCGAATCGCCGATGTTCATCTTCTCGCGCAGCATGATGAGGACGCCAGCAAGGAAGTTCTCGAAGATGTCCTGGAAGGCAAAGCCGATGGCCAGAGCACCGACACCCAGACCTGCAACGGCGCCTGCCGGGGTGAAGCTGGGGATCGCGACGGTCAGCGCGATCAGGATGCCCAGGATCCAGACGGCCAGCTTGGTCAGTGTTTCGAAGAGCTGCTGGAGGTCGGTGCGCAGGTTGGCGCGCTGGGTGACCCGGCTGACGATGCGCACGAAAATGCCGACCATGATCCGGGTGAGTATGACGATGCCAAGGGCAATGGCGAACGAGGGCAAGAGCTGGAAGAAGCCCATGGCCATGCCTTCCAGCTCCTTGGTCAGGGTCTCGATATAATTCACGAAGATTTTTCCGTCCTTCTGGTGCGTTTGGCACCTAACTGACGAGGACCGCCGGGGGTTCCTCTTCCGGTTTGCGCGCACACGGAGTGCCGAAGGCGCTTGCGAAATCGCGCGCAATCGCAGATGAGCGCGCGCATGACTGAAAATGCCCTGATCGAAGCCGCCCGTGTGTCCAAGGCCTGGCCCTTCCAGGAGGCCCAGAAACTGCTCAAGCGCTATCCCAATGGCAAGAGCGCAGCAGACGGTTCTCCAGAGCCTATCCTGTTCGAGACGGGATATGGCCCTTCGGGGCTGCCGCATATCGGGACGTTCCAGGAAGTCCTGCGCACCACGCTGGTGCGCCGGGCCTACGAGGCGCTGGTCGGAGCGAAGCCCGAGGACGGCGTGACCCGGCTGGTTGCGTTCTCGGATGACATGGACGGCCTGCGCAAGGTGCCGGACAACATTCCCCAGGCTGAACTTCTGGCTGCGAACCTTGGCAAGCCGCTCAGCCGGATCCCCGATCCGTTCGGCAAGTTCGAGAGTTTTGCGCATCATAACAACGCGATGCTGCGTGAATTTCTCGATCGCTTCGGGTTCGACTACGAGTTCGTTTCGGCCAGCGATCGGTACAATTCGGGTCGCTTCGACAATGCCCTGAGCAGCATTCTGAGCAACTACGATGCCATCATGGGCGTGATGCTGCCCACGCTGCGCGAGGAGCGTCGCAAGACCTATTCGCCGGTGCTGCCGGTATCTCCGACGACGGGCGTGGTCCTGCAGGTTCCGGTCGAGGTCCTCGATCCGGCGACGGGCATGATCCGTTTCACCGACGAGGATGGCACGACTGTCGAGCAGAGCGTGTTCGGTGGTCAGGCCAAGCTGCAGTGGAAGGTCGACTGGGCCATGCGCTGGGTGGACCTGGGCGTCGATTACGAGATGTGCGGCAAGGACCTGACCGATTCGGTGACGCAGTCGGGCAAGATCGCCAAGATCCTCGGGGCTCGCCGTCCCGAAGGGCTGATCTACGAATTGTTCCTCGACGAGAACGGCGAGAAGATCTCCAAGTCCAAGGGCAATGGTCTCACCATCGAGCAGTGGCTGACCTACGGCACCGAGGAATCTCTCGGCTTCTACCTGTTCCGCGAGCCCAAGAGCGCCAAGCAGCTGCATATCGACGTGATCCCGAAGGCCGTCGACGAGTACTGGCAGTTCTATGGCAACCTGCCCAAGCAGGCGCTCGACAAGCAGCTGGGCAACCCGGTGTGGCATCTGCTGCGCGCCAACGGCCAGGACCAGAACGACGTTCCCGCACCGCCGGTGACCTTCGCGCTGCTCCTGAACCTTGTCGGTGTGCTGGGCGCCAACGCCACGCGTGAGCAGGTCTGGTCCTACCTCGCCAACTACGTGGAGAGCGCCGATCCGGCCGAGCATCCCGCGCTCGACGCGATGGTGAGCTGCGCGCTCGCCTACAACCGCGACTACATCGCGCCGACCCTCCAGCGCCGCAAGCCCGAGGGCGGGGAAGTGGCCGCGCTTGCCGAGCTCGATGCGCAGCTGGCCAAGGTCGAGGCCAACGCCTCGGCCGAGGAGCTGCAGAACATCGTCTACGAGATCGGCAAGGACGAGCAGTACGGCTTTGAAAGCCTGCGCGACTGGTTCAAGGCGCAGTACGAGACGCTGCTCGGCTCCAGCCAGGGGCCGCGCATGGGCAGCTTCATCGCGCTCTACGGTGTCCCCGAGACGCGCAAGCTGATTGCCGAAGCGCTGGCCTGAGGCCGCACAAACCCAAGCTAGCGGGCATGCCGCGCAAGGGGAGATCCCTCTTGCGCGGCAACCCAACCCTCGACCTTCTCCTGCAGGAGGCCGAGCGGCAACGCGCCCGAGCCGAGAACCGCCTCGTGGAAATCGCGAATATCGAAGCGCGAGCCGAGGCGCTGTTCGGCGTCCCGGCGCAGCTTCTGGATGGTGAGCGCGCCGATCTTGTAGGATAGCGCCTGCGCGGGCATCGCGATGTACCTGTCGACTTCGGCCTCGGCATCGCTGCGGCCCATCCCGGAATGAGTGAGCATGTAGTCGATCGCCTGCGCACGTGACCAATGACGTGCGTGTATGCCGGTGTCGACGACGAGACGCATCGCGCGCAGCATCTCATCGTCGAGCGTTCCCCAGTGCTGGAGCGGGTCGTCGTAAAGGCCCAGGTCGTAGCCCAGCGTCTCGGCGTAAAGCGCCCAGCCTTCCACGAATGCAGAGGTCTGCGAATTGCGCTGGAAGGCGGGTAGGGCGGAATTCTCGCGCGCGAGGCTGATCTGCAGGTGATGGCCGGGCACGGCCTCGTGCAGGTAGAGTGTCGTCACACCCGAGACGAAGCGATGTTCCAGGTCATAGGTGTTGTAGAAGAAGGTCGCCGGGAGGCTGCCCGCACCTTCCACGTAGGACCCTCCCGCTTCGTAGCGGGCGCGGTCGGGCGGGTAGGCCTGCACCAGGAGCGGGCTTTCGGGGCGCACGCGAAAGAACCGGGGGAGTGCCATGTCGACCCTGGCGGCCACCTTGCCAAAGCGCTGGGGCAGGTCTTCGGATGAGCGGGGATGAAAGCGCGGGTCGCTGCGGATATTCTCGAAGAATTCGGGCAGGGGGACGTGGCTACCCAGATCGCGGGCAACCCTGGTCATCTGCGCCTCGATCCGCGCGACCTCGCGGGTGCCAAGCGCGTGGATCTCGTCGGGGTCGAGTGAAAGCGTGGTCTCGCGCGCGATCAGCGCCCGGTACAGAGCTGCGCCGCCCGGCATGTCGGAAAGGCCGATTGAAGGGCGTGCGGCAGGAAAGTAGTCCTCGGCCAGGAAGGCGCGAAGGCGGCGGTAGGCGGGCACGATTTCCGTGTGCGCGGATGTCGTGAAGCTGCGCACGAGGTCGGCCTCCACGCCCTGTGGAAGCGAGGGCGGAAGATCCTCGATGGGGGAGAGGAAGCGTTCCTCGGGATCGGGCCTATCCAGCAGGGCATCGATCTGCGTGATCATGTGCTGCACCGTCAGACGGGGCAGGACCGTACCGTTCTGGGCGCCCTCGCGGAAGCGGGCGATGGCGGTGTCGATGATCGTGGGGAAGGCGGCGTAGAGGCGCAGGACCTCCCGGTAATCCCCTTCGTCCTCGTAGGAAAAGGCCCCTCCGGGCGCGATGAGTGAGGGAAAATCAAGCTGGAGCCCCGCAAAATGGTGGAACGGGAATGCCCCTTCGAGGTCACGCATTTCGGGCTGTAGAGCCGCGACTTGCTCGACCATCCGCTCCTGGAAGAGGGCGTGGGAAAGGCGCAGGTCGTCCGTCAGCGCGCATCGCTCTATAGCTTCGAGCAAGGCAAGGCTGTGCCGGGCGGATGCGAGCCGTTCGCGGCGCAGCGCATCGGTGTAGATACGCGCGAGATCGGCGCTGTCAGGGACTTCGCCGCGATAGAGCGCGGAAAGCGGATCGAGGGCCGCCTCGCGAGCCTCCTCGTCCGCGAAAAGCGTGCGCAGGGCACGTGCCGCCAGCGGGCCTTCAGCCTGCTCTGCCTCGGTTGTCACCGGACAAGGCGGCTGGGAGCTGCGCGCCGCTGCGCAGGGCACAGCGACCGTGGCGGCAATCACACCCAGGGCGGCAAGGCCGCCGAACATCGCAAGCAGCCCCCGCCGCTTTCGGAGTGTGGGAGGTGGGCCCGTGCGGTCTATTGCCAGGTGTGGGAGCGAAACCATTTCGTGACGATGTACTTGGTGCCCCGCACGACCGGCCGGGCGGCGTGGAGAGTATAGGGATTGGGGCGCCCGTCAGGCAAGGCGTTGTTCCAGAGGAGAAGGCCGCCCGGTTTCGGGCGAATGCGCAGGGAAAGGCGGGTGAACTCGGTGGCTCCCCCTTCATCGACGGCGTTGAGGTAGATCATCGCGGTCCAGCTGCGTTGGCCTCCGCAGTTCTTCTCGCGCTGCCAGTATTCGGCGCTGGTGTCGAACCAGTCGCAATGTTCGGCGAAGAACTGGCCGCTCTCATAGCGCTGTCCCTGCGCGGCCTCGCTGCGCTGGCCCGAAAGGCCCGTGAGGGCGCACAGGCGCGCGTCGAGGCGGCGTACGACCGAATCCTCGGGGTCTATGTCGCTGGAACAGCTCGTGCGGATCTGCGTGTTGTCGGAATCGTCGACAAGGGCGGAGGGCTGCGCTTCGGCATCGATCAGGTCGATCAGGTGGCGGCAGCAGTCCGCGTCGAGGAAATTGTCGAGCGTGTAGATTTCAGCGCGGTCGTCGGGGAGGCGGCGTACGGCGGGTGCGGCGTCGAGCCGGTTGCGCACCCGGGTGCCGATGCGGGCGAGGATCTCTCGATCCAGAAGTCGCTCTGCGTCCATCGGTCCATGCTCGCAGGTTCGCCGCGGCGGATCAATCTCGGGATTGTCCCGGATACGAAAAAGCCCCCTTGCCGGGGAGCAAGGGGGCTGATCGCGAATGATGAGCGAAGGTGCTACCAGAAGAAGTCGTAGATCACGTCGACAACTTCGCCCGTATAGGTGTTCACCAGAAGTACGTCGTCATAGTAACGGACCCAGCGATAGGGGCCGTAGACGTCGGGCAGACGGTAGGCCCAGGGGTCGTTGATCCAGTAACGGCTGCCGTAGAACATCGTGCCCAGCGAGAAACCGATGCTCAGGCGGCGGTAGGCATAGCCGCGGTAAGGGGCGTAGTAACGTCCCAGACGGTAGTGCGAGCGGTTCTGGGCCCGATAGCTGCGCCAGTTGTAGCGGTTGTTGCGGCGCCACTCGTTACGGTCCCAGCGCCGTTCGGCCCGGCGGTCGGAGCGATAGTCACGGCGGTCGTCGCGACGTTCGTAGCGATCTCCACGGCGGTCATCGCGCCGTTCATAGCGACCTTCGCGACGGTCGTTGCGACGGTCGTACCGGTTGTCCTGGCGCTGGTCCCGGCGGTCATAGCGGCGGTCGCGGCCGGTATCCGGCCGAGCCGTGGGTTCGGGGCGGCTGTTGGGGCCGCGATCAAGGCCTCGCAGACTGCCCGCCTCGCGGCGGCTGTAATTGCGCTCGCCACGCTCCTGGCGACGTTCGACGCGCGCTTCACCGCGGTTGTCGCGGGTCTGCGCCGGGCGGCTGGGCCGTGCCTGGCGTTGCGGGCTTGCCTCGCGTTGTGGACGCGCCTGGCGCTGGCCGCCGCGATCACCGCGATCGCCGCGGTTCGCGCGCTCGTGACGCCCGCGTTCCTGCGCCATGGCGATGTCGGGAAGGACCATTCCGGTCGTGGCAAGGAGCATGGCTCCCCAGGCTCCGGCCTTCAGAAGTGTTCTGGACATTGTGCGATACCTCTTCTGCTCTCGCAGCCAATCGTTCCGTGACCATTGCGCGGGGGTGGGGTGAGAGCCTTTTCCAATCGTTTTCAGTGTTGATCCGGTTCTACCCGGCGGTGACTTGCCCGAAGCTGAACTGGGTTACGGTTGTTTGTTCATGTATGGTGGTATTTTGATGAACATCTCGATTGAGGCTGTCAGATACGAAAACGGCCCGCCGTTTCGGGCGGGCCGTCTCGATCCTTCAGGAAGGACGCGTCAGCGCGTCAGCTTTTTGTAGGCCAGCGCGGTCGGACGGTCGGCCGCATCGCCGAGGCGACGGCGCTTGTCCTCTTCATAGGCCTCGAAGTTGCCTTCGAACCATTCGACGTGGCTGTTGCCCTCGAAAGCGAGGATGTGGGTGGCCAGGCGGTCGAGGAAGAAGCGGTCGTGCGAGATGACCACGGCGCAACCGGCGAAGTTCTCGATCGCCTCTTCGAGCGCGCCGAGGGTTTCGACGTCGAGGTCGTTGGTCGGTTCGTCGAGCAGGAGGACGTTGCCACCCTCCTTGAGCATCTTGGCCAGGTGGACGCGGTTGCGTTCACCGCCCGAGAGTTTGCCGACGTTCTTCTGCTGGTCCTGGCCCTTGAAGTTGAAGGCGCCGACATAGGCACGCGTCGAGACGTCGTGACCGTTGACCTTCATGTAGTCGAGGCCGTCGGAGATTTCCTCCCAGACGTTGTTCTTGCCATCGAGGTGGTCGCGGTTCTGGTCGACGTAGCCCAGGTGCACGGTCTGGCCGATCTCGATCTCGCCGGTGTCGGGCTTCTCTTGGCCGGTGAGCATCTTGAAGAGGGTCGACTTACCCGCACCGTTGGGGCCGATGACACCGACGATGCCGCCGGGCGGCAGGATGAACGAGAGGTCCTCGAACAGGAGCTTGTCGCCAAACGCCTTGGAGATGCCCTTGGCCTCGATGACCTTGCCGCCAAGACGCTCGGGCACCTGGATGACGATCTGGGCCTTGCCGGGGGTACGCTGGTCCTGCGCGTTCTGCAGTTCCTCGAACTTGCGGATACGGGCCTTGGACTTGGTCTGGCGTCCCTTGACGCCGGCGCGGATCCACTCGAGCTCGTCCTTGAGCGCCTTCTGGCGGCCCGTCGCCTCGCGGTCTTCCTGCTCGAGGCGCTTGGCCTTCTTCTCGAGGTAGGTCGAGTAGTTGCCTTCGTACGGGAAGTACTTTCCGCGGTCGAGCTCGAGGATCCAGCCCACCACGTTGTCGAGGAAGTAGCGGTCGTGGGTAATCATCAGCACGGCGCCGTGGTACTCGGCGAGGTGATTTTCCAGCCAGTTGACGCTTTCGGCGTCGAGGTGGTTGGTCGGTTCGTCGAGCAGCAGGATGTCGGGCTTCTGGATCAGCAGGCGGGTCAGCGCGATGCGGCGCTTCTCACCGCCCGAGAGGCTCTTCACGTCCCAGTCGCTGGGCGGGCAGCGCAGGGCTTCCATCGCCACTTCGAGCTGGTTGTCGAGCGTCCAGCCATCGACGGCATCGATCTTGTCCTGCAGCGTGCCCATTTCCTCCATGAGCGCGTCGAAGTCGGTGTCGTCCTGGGGATCGCCCATCTCCGCCGAAATCGCGTTGAAGCGGTCGACCATGTCGGCCACTTCGCGCGCGCCGTCCTTGACGTTTTCGAGCACGGTCTTGCTCTCGTCGAGCTGGGGTTCCTGCGGGAGGTAGCCCACGGTGATGTTCTCACCCGCCCAGGCCTCGCCCGAGAAATCGGTGTCGATACCGCCCATGATCTTCATGAGGGTCGACTTGCCTGCGCCGTTCGGGCCGACGATGCCGATCTTGGCGCCCTGGTAGAACTGCAGGTTGATGTTGGAGAGCACCGGCTTGGGTGCGCCCGGGAAGGTCTTGGTCATGTCCTTCATGACGAAGGCGTATTGCGCGGCCATGCGGTCCTCGGAAGCTGTGTTGATGGGATACTTGGCTTTGGCCCTTACAGAGCCCGCCCCCGGCCTGCAAGCGGCCCGATGCGTCGGAAGGGTTCGGCAAGGCATGGATGCGGACAGCTTGCGCGCCGGCGCGTTTCGTTGCTTGGCAGGCGCCTATCGCCACGATACCTTCGTGCGATGACACGCAAGATTCCTTCAACCGCGCTCGGCGCGGTGCTCACCGCCCTAGCCCTTTGCTCCGCGCCCGCCACCGCCAAGCCCGTCGAGGGCGAAGGGGTCGCCTGGGAAATCACCGAGGGACTGACCACCGAGGTCGGCCCGCGCATGGCAGGCTCCGAAGCCGAGGATCGCGCCCGCGACTGGGGCAAGGCCAAGCTTGAGGCGCTGGGCTTCCAGAACGTGCGGATCGAGGAATTTGCAACCACGACCTGGCAGCGCGGACCTGAAGAGGCGCGCCTGACCGCGCCCTATCGCCAGCCCCTGGCCATCACCGCGCTGGGCTTCTCGGTGCCCACGCCCGAGGGCGGCCTGACCGCGCCGATGGTCTACTTCCCGACGCTCGAGGCGCTGGAGGCAGCCTCCAAAGGGTCGCTCAAGGGCAAGATCGCCTTTGTCGACCACGCCATGCGCCGTGCGCAGGACGGTTCGGGCTACGGACCTTATGGCAACGTGCGCCGGGCCGGGCCCGCGATGGCGTCCGAGCGCGGGGCTCTTGCCATCGTCATCCGTTCGGCGGGCACCGACAGCCACCGCAATCCGCATACGGGCGTGACGGCCTTTGGCAAGGCAAGCCCGATCCCAGCGGGCGCGGTGTCGAACCCTGATGCCGACCTGATCGCGCGTATCGCAGGTGGCGGCAAGCCGATGGAGATCGCCTTGCGTCTCGAAGGCAGGCCGCAGGAAAAGGCAACCTCGGGGAACGTGATTGCGGATCTGCCGGGGCGCGATCCCAGCCTGCCGATGATCCTTGTGGGCTGCCACCTCGATTCCTGGGACCTGGGTACCGGGGCCATCGACGATGCCTCGGGTTGCGGGATCGTGGCGGCGGCGGCGCTCGCCGCGCAGGATGGCGGTCAGGCGCTGCGCACGATCCGCGTGCTGTGGGCGGGCGATGAAGAGCAGGGTATCTACTACAGTGGCGGCGATCACTACATGAAGCTGCACGCAAGCGAGCCCCATGCGCTGGCCATGGAAAGCGATTTTGGCGCCGACCGTGTCTGGCAGGTCAAGACCCGCTTTGCGGCGGCCAACAGCGATCTTGCCGACAAGGTCAACGGGGCCGTCCTGCCGCTGGGTATCGTCCCGCACGAGGGCGCCGCGCATGGCGGGACCGACATCGGTCCGATCATCGCCGAGCAGGAACTGGCCGTGGTTGATCTTGGCCAGGATGGCACGCACTACTTCGACCTGCACCACACCCCCGACGACACGCTCGACAAGGTCGATCCGGCGGCGCTCCAGCAGAATGTCGAGGCGTGGACCGCGGTTCTGAAGGTCGTTGCGAACGAGCCCGGCGCGATCGGCGCCGTCCCGGCGCACGACGAACCTTGAGATATTGAGATAAAGCCGGTCGCGGCGTCTCTGGATACGCTGCGACCGGCCCGCGATCAGCCCATCGCGGCGATCTGCTGCGCGACAGCCAGAAGCTGGCGGGCCTGTTCGAGGTGGAGCAGCTCGGTCATCTTGCCTTCGACGCGGATGGCACCCTTGCCCGCGTTTTCGGGAAGGTCGAACGCTGCGATCACCGCTTCGGCCCAGGCCAGTTCCTCGGCGCTCGGGCTGAACACGGTGTTGCAGGGCTCTACCTGAGCGGGGTGGATCAGGCTCTTGCCGTCGAAGCCGAAGTCCAGGCCCTGACGTGCCTCGGCCTCGAATACGTCGAGGTCGCGGAACTCGTTGCACACCCCGTCGAGGATGGTGAGGCCGTGGAGCCGTGCGGCCGCCACCGCCTGCGCCATGAAAGGCAGGAACGGTGTGCGCTCGGGCGTCAGGCGGGCGCGCATTTCCTTGGCAAGGTCATTGGTGCCCATGATCCAGAGCGAGAGGCGCGTGGTCGCGGCCATGGCCGCGAGGGGCTCCAGGTTGAGAACCGCGCCGCAGGTCTCGATCATCGCCCACAGCTGCATTGCCTCGGGCGCGGTCTCGAGAGCTTCCTCGTAGCGGCCGATGTCGAGCGGGGTGGAAACCTTGGGCACGAGCACCGCATTGGCTTTTGATCCGGCAAGCGCAGCAAGATCGTCCACACCCCACTCGGTGTCGATCCCGTTCACGCGCACGGCAACCTCGCGCGCGCCGAACCCACCTTCTTCCAGCGCGGCAAGCGCGGCCTTGCGGGCATCCGCCTTGGCTTCGGGCGCAACAGCGTCCTCAAGGTCGAGCACGACCACGTCGCAGGGCAGGGTGCGCGCCTTGGCAATGGCCCTGGCGTTCGAGGCCGGCAGGTAGAGGGCGCTGCGGCGCGGACGGATCGGGGCGTTTGCAGACATCGGTGGCTCTCCTTGTATTGGCCTCGTCCTTGGGGTGCGGGTGCGTTCGGGTCAAGCGGTCGCGCGTTCCATCTTTGCGCGCAGGGCAAAGGTCCTCGGCCCCCTGCGGCCCCAATCTCCACCCAAAGTGCTAGTGCAATCGTTTCCGCTCGCGGCTAGTAAGAATGGCAAGCGGGGTCGCATCCTCCAGGACCGCGCTGAGATTAAAAATACCCTCGTGCCGGGCCTCTCTCACTCTCTCTCCTGTTTGGCACGGGAAAACTCCAAGGGTCGCCCCACCGCCCCGTTCACCTCGCCTACGTGCGGGGGTGAACGGGGCGGTTTCTCTTTGTGCGGTCGGTGTGCGGCGAGCAGGCTGGACAGCGCGGCCCGCGCGAGCCAGAGTGTCGCCATGCGCAAGATCATCCTCCCGCTCGCCGCTCTCGGGCTTTCCGTCCTCTCCGTGTCGGCCCAGGCCGCTCTTCCTGTCGGGGCCAAGGCGCCGGCGTTCGTGACCAAGGGCGCGAAGGCGGGCAAGGAGACCCGCTTCGATCTGTCCGCAGCGCTGCGCAAAGGTCCGGTGGTCCTGTACTTCTACCCCAAGGCGTTCACGCAAGGGTGCACCCTGGAGGCGCACGCCTTTGCCGAAGCGACCCCCGAATTCGCCAAGCTGGGCGCGACGGTTGTGGGCATGTCGGGCGATGACTTGCCCACGCTCAAGAAATTCTCGACCGAGGAATGTCGCGACAAGTTTGCCGTCGCCATCGCTTCGCCCAAGGTCATCAAGGACTACGACGTGGCTCTCAAGGTCGACGGGCTTCCCGATGGCCTGACCCAGCGCGTCAGCTATGTGATTGGTCAGGACGGCAAGGTCGTCATGGTGCACTCGGACAGTGACTACCGCGACCATGTGAAGCTGACGATGGCGGCGGTGAAGAAGCTCGCCCGCTGATCGCAAACTGCGTACGCATGTCTTGCCGCGATGATTTGCCGGTGAGGGGATTTGCAGGCGAGGGGCTTGAACACCACGCCTGTCCGCGGATATGGGGCAGCCTTTCCGGCTCGTCTCGTCGCGGGCGGCTTTGCATTCCGCGTGGCGCCCGCTAGGGCGAGCGCGCAATCTGATTTGGAGTATCGCGCCATGCGTGCCGAGGGGCAGGCCCACATTGACCGTATCGAAAAAGCACTCGCTCTCGTGCGCAAGTCGCTCGACTGGGAGCGCGCGCTGCGGCGATTCGATGAGCTGAACGCGCGCGTCGAGGATCCTACGCTCTGGGACAACCCCAAGGAGGCCGAAGCCGTCATGCGCGAGCGTCGCCGCCTTGAGGCTTCGATCGGTGCGGTCAACGAGATCACCGCTGAGATGAACGACGCGGTCGAGTTCGTGGAACTGGGCGAGATGGAAGGCGATGACGAAACCATCGCGGAGGGTCTTTCGACCCTGTCCGAACTGGCCGCACGTGCCGATCGCGACAAGATCCAGGCGCTGCTCTCGGGCGAGGCCGATGCCAACGACACCTATCTTGAAGTCCATGCCGGTGCCGGTGGGACCGAGAGCCAGGACTGGGCGCAGATGCTCCAGCGCATGTACACCCGCTGGGGTGAGCGCAAGGGCTTCAAGGTCGAGCTCGTCGAATACCACGCGGGCGAAGCGGCGGGCATCAAGAGCTGCACGCTGATGCTCAAGGGTGAGAACGCGTACGGCTGGGCCAAGACCGAAAGCGGTGTCCACCGCCTCGTGCGCATCAGCCCCTACGACAGTTCGGCGCGCCGCCACACCAGCTTCTCCTCGGTCTGGGTCTATCCCGTGATCGACGACAGCTTCGAGATCGACATCAACCCGGCCGACCTCAAGATCGACACCTACCGCGCCTCGGGTGCGGGCGGGCAGCACGTCAACACGACGGACTCGGCCGTGCGCATCACCCACCAGCCCTCGGGCATCGTGGTGGCGAGCCAGATCGACCGTTCGCAGCACAAGAACCGCGAAATCGCGATGGGCATGCTCAAGTCGCGTCTGTTCGAGGAAGAAATGCGCAAGCGTGAGGAAGCCGCCAGCGCCGAGCATGCAAGCAAGAGCGATATCGGCTGGGGTCACCAGATCCGCTCCTACGTTCTGCAGCCCTACCAGCAGGTCAAGGACCTGCGCACGGGCGTCGTCTCGACGGCACCGGACGATGTTCTCGATGGCGAACTCGATCCCTTCATGGCCGCCGCGCTTTCGCAGCGCGTGACCGGCGAGAAGGTCGAGATCGAAGACGTCGACTGAGATCGACGCGCGAGAAGGGAATGTCAGCGCAAGGTGCGGGGTGGACCGGGAGGTCGGCCCCCTTTCAGGGCTTTGCCAAGCCGAAGGGAACGCGGTACACCACCGCGATGCTGCGTTTCTCGCGTAAGTTTCGGCCTGGCCTGATGCGGTCTTGGAAGACCAGCCTGATCTCTTCCGGACTGCTGCTGTGCGCGGCCTCGGCCTTGGCAGCTTGCACGCCGGGCGAGGCCGATGCGGATCGCCCGGCCTCCTCGCGCGACTTTCCGCTGCCTGACCGCCCGGTCTCTCCGGGCGGATCGACAGCCTTTTCCAACGAAATCCAGCGCGACAGCGTCAACGAAGCAAAGGTCGTGATGGACCTTGCCCGGATTTCCGAGGGCATGACGGTTGCCGACATCGGTGCGGGCGATGGCTATTACACGGTGCGTCTGGCGCAGCGGGTGGGTTCTTCCGGACGGGTGCTGGCCGGGGATATCGACCCCGAAGTCATCCAGAAGCTGGGCCTTCGCGTGGAGCGCGAAAGACTGGAAAATGTCTCCATCAAGCTGGGGACACCCGACGATCCACGCTTGCCGGAAAACAGTTTCGACCGCATCTTCCTGGTTCACATGTACCACGAGGTGAGCGAGCCCTATGCCTTCCTGTGGCGTCTGCGACCGGCGCTGCGCGAAGGAGGCAAGGTCATCGTCGTGGATGTCGATCGCTCGACAGGCGAACACGGCATGCCGCCGGAACTTCTCTTCTGCGAATTTGCAGCGGTAGGCTTCCGTTTGAGCCAATTTGTCCGTAAGCCTGAGCTCCAGGGCTACTACGCGCAGTTCGAAGCTTCCGGAGGACGACCGGGACCGGAAGCGATCGTGCCGTGCCGTATGTCCAGTGAGGCGGACACGGAATAGCTCTGTATCAGGGTTCAGGCAGGAAAATTCCATTCACGGGCGTTGAATGGTTACACCGACTTCCTAAGTCGGAGTTTGACGCCGAGGGGGAAAGATAAGAGTTACGATGGGTTTCAAGGGTTTAAAGCCGATTAACTATGGTGGACGTGAAGTCTGGCCGCTGATCGAAGGCGGTAAGGGCGTCTCGGCCACCAACCATATGAGTTCGGGTGCCTGGGCGGCAGCGGGCGGCATTGGGACGGTCAGCGCCGTCAACGCCGACAGCTACGACGCCGAGGGCAAGATCGTTCCGCAGGTCTACAATGCACTGACCCGCAAGGAGCGCCACGAGGAACTGATCCGCTACGCCATCGATGGCGGCGTCGAGCAGGTCCAGCGGGCTTACGAGATCTCCAACGGCCAGGGCGCGATCAATATCAACGTCCTTTGGGAAATGGGCGGTGCGCAGCAGGTGCTCGAGGGTATCCTCGAAAAGACGCCGGGTCTCGTGACCGGCGTGACGTGCGGGGCGGGCATGCCTTATCGCCTGTCCGAGATCGCGGCGCGCTACAACGTCAATTATCTTCCCATCGTCAGCTCGGGCCGTGCCTTCCGCGCGCTTTGGAAGCGTGCGTACCACAAGGTGGCGGACCTGCTGGCCGCCGTGGTCTACGAGGATCCCTGGCTCGCCGGCGGTCACAACGGCCTTTCCAACGCGGAAGATCCGCTGAAGCCCGAAGATCCTTATCCGCGCGTCAAGGCGCTGCGCGATGTGATGCGCAAGGAAGGTATCTCGGACGACGTGCCGATCGTGATGGCGGGCGGCGTATGGTACTTGCGCGATTGGGACAACTGGATCGACAACCCCGAGCTGGGCAGCATTGCTTTCCAGTATGGCACACGTCCGCTCCTGACCACGGAAAGCCCGATCCCGCAGGCCTGGAAGGATGCCTTGCGCGATCTCGATCCGGGTGATGTCCTGCTGCACCGTTTCTCGCCGACCGGCTTCTACTCTTCGGCTGTGCGCAATCCGTTCCTGCGCGCGCTCGAAGCGCGTTCGGAGCGCCAGATCCCCTACTCGAAGGTTGAGGCCGGTGAGCACACCGTGCGTCTCGACGTCGGTGTGAAGGGCAAGAACTTCTGGGTCGCTCCCAAGGATCTCGAGCGTGCCCGGGGTTGGGCGCAGGAAGGGTTCACCGATGGCCTGCGGACGCCCGACGACACCATCGTTTTCGTGGCTCCGGACGAGCGCGATGAAATCCGCAAGGATCAGGCCGATTGCATGGGCTGCCTCTCGCACTGCGGTTTCTCGTCGTGGAAGGATCACGACGATTATACCACGGGCCGTCTGGCTGATCCGCGCAGCTTCTGTATTCAGAAGACGCTACAGGACATCGCCCACGGCGGACCTGTGGAAGAGAACCTGATGTTCGCAGGCCATGCGGCCTACAACTTCAAGCGCGATCCCTTCTACTCGAACGGCTTCACGCCGACAGTCAAGGAACTGGTGGATCGCATTCTGACCGGCGACTGACCGGTTCGACAGATCTGTAAGAAGGCCCTGCAAGATATAGATCTTGCAGGGCTTTTTTTGTGTGCCGGGCACGGCGTTGATGCAGGAGGTGTAAGTCCTTTGCAGGCCTGCTGGTGGGAACTGCTAGCTGAAGGCAACTGCGTCGCCGCGAGGCGGGGTGGGGAGGAAGCCGGAGGCAAAGCTCGGAGCTGACGAACAGGAATCGGATAGAAGGCCGGTGCGGCGGGATAACCCAGCAATGGATGGGGATGTCCGATAGCCAGACAGACGCGCGCATTGGTAAATCCGGCAGCGACCGAGTGAAGGATCAACGTCTTACCCCGGGAGATCTCCTGGCCTCTCCGGACGATCCGGAGAACAGCGGCAGTGATGTTGCTGGATGGGCCCGGAGAAGTCAGCAGCGGTCATAGTAGCGGGCGCAAGCCGGCGAAGGACCAAATTCGGTACCCAAGGAGCAAGACTGGGCACATTCGATGGGTGTGGAGCGGCAGCAAGGTAGCGGGAAGCAGCAGGACTTCTTCGATGAAGCCCTGAAGGCATCGCTTGGCCACGACGTCACCGGCAAAGGCGGAACTGGCGCTGGGACGATCGAGGAGCGGCAATCACCCACGGCATGGGCCGAGCCCCTCGCCTTGACGCGTTACGTGATGGAGGAGGTGGCCAGCTCGGCCAACCTGAACCAAGCCTACAAGCGGGTGAAAGCGAACAAGGGGGCGCCGGGCGTGGACGGGATGACCGTCCCCGACCTGCGTGACTGGATTGCAGGAAACCGTGAGAGGCTGATCGCCTCGTTACTCGACGGTACTTACCGTCCAAGCCTGGTGCGCGGAGTTGAAATTCCCAAACCCGGCGGGAAAGGAGTGCGCCAGCTGGGCATTCCGACGGCTGTCGACCGGCTGGTACAACAGGCGATACTGCAAGTCCTGGATCCCGTCCTTGATCCGACATTCTCGGCATCGAGTTTTGGGTTCCGCCCCGGACGCGGCGCACACGATGCGCTGCGTCAGGCCCGGACTATGTGCGGGACGGCTATGCGATCGTCGTAGACCTCGACCTGGAGAAATTCTTTGATCGGGTGAACCACGACATCGTCATGGCCCGTCTGGCCCGGCACATCGCCGACCCACGCCTGCTCGTCATCATCCGCCGGTTTCTACAGGCCGGGATGCTGTCGGGTGGTGTGCACGTCGAACGGCAGGAGGGGACCCCGCAAGGCGGCCCTCTCTCGCCGCTGATCGCTAACCTCATTCTGGATGACCTCGACAAGGAGCTCGAACGCCGGGGCCACCGGTTCTGCCGCTACGCCGACGACTGTAACATCTATGTACGGTCACAGGCAGCGGGGGAGCGCGTCATGGCTTCGGTTACCGCCTTGCTGGAAGGCAAGCTCCGACTCCGCGTCAATCAGGCCAAGAGCGCGGTTGCACACGTCCGGGAACGTACCTTCCTCGGCCACCGTCTGACAGCGGGAGGCTTTTTGAGCATAGCGAACAAAAGTCTCACGCGGCTGAAGGAGCGGCTCAGGGCGATTACGCGCCGCAACCGAGGCATCAGCCTCGCGGCGATGATCGCACAGACCAATGCCTTCACTACAGGGTGGGTCACCTACTACCGACACGCCCGGGCTCAGACGGTTTTGCGCGAGATCGACAGCTGGCTCCGGCGCAAGCTTCGCTGCGTCCGGCTCAAACAGTGCAAGCGCACCATGACGATCGCCACTTTCTTAAGGGAAAACGGCGTCCCAGAATGGCAGGCTTGGATCTTCGCGCTCTCGGGAAAGGGCTGGTGGCGCCTGTCGGGCAGCCCTCAGGCCGCCCACGGCATGCCCAACGCATGGTTCGATCAGGCAGGTCTCTCAAGCCTCGCTCTCCAACATGCCGCCTTAAACCGTACCGGAAACCGCCGTGATACGCAGTACGTACGTCCGGTGGTGTGAGAGGGGGGCGCCGTGAGGCGCCCCCCTACTCGATATCAGAATCCCTCTGGTGTAGCCACGTCGAGGCCCTGGTCGATGCGGTCTTGCGACGGGCGCATTGGCCGGACGAGGGAAACCATGGTCGCCAGAACGAGCGTGGTCCCTGCCATCCAGGCCGTGGCGATTGCGAGCGTCGCGGCTTGCCCGATCAGCTGATCCATCAGGCTGTTGCCGGAGGGGAGTCCTGTGCCGCCCAGCGCAGGCTGGATGAAGGGCACGACGAGCAGGCTGCCACAGGCTCCGCCCCCTGCAAACACGCTGGCGAGCACCCCAGCGTCCCCCAGACGGGACCGGGCTTGCAATGTCCTGGTAAGGCCGTAGCTGGCCGCCGTCCCGATTACGCTGATCATGATGGCACCTCCGGGCGATACGTAGCCGGCTGCCGGCGCAATGCAGGCAAGGCCGCAAAGAAGGCCGCGGGCCAGCGACAGAGGCCCTGGTGCACGGTTCGTGACAAGTCCCAGAAAAAGCCACGTGATCGCCCCTGCGGCGGCCCCCAGAAGGGTTGCCAGCATGGCTGCTGCGGCATCGTCGTTGCCGGTAAGCGCCTGCCCGCCACTCGCCGCGATACGCCCGACGAGGAAAAGTGCCGCGCCAAGAAGAATGAGCAGAAGGCTCAGTGGCGAGAGTGGGGAGGGGGCTGGCTCGCGCTCTGGCCCCAGGAGCGCAAGGACGAGCCCGCTTACTCCGACGGCGAGGCCGATGACGATGCCCCCGTTCCAATCAATCGGGAGAAATTTCTCCGAGATCCAGCCTCCACCCCAGATTGCGTGGGCTAGCGGAGCATAGGCGACCAGGGACCACAGGGGCGCAAAGACCATGAACCAGCCCGTATTCATGCGGCCGGATCGGAACGCGACCAGAATTGCGACTGGCACAAGGGCCGAGGTTGACTGAAAGAGAGCAAAGCCGCTTTCGGGGATGCTCGAAGCCGTGCGCAGATTGCCGAATTCACGCAGCATCCATGCGTTTCCGGCGCCAAGCCAGCCACCAGAGGCATTGCCGAAGGCAAGTGTGTAGCCCGCGACCGCCCAGGCCAGCGCGCTGGCGAGTACCGCGCCCATGCCTTGGTACAAGGTCGTGATCTGGTTGCGCCCGCGCGCCTGGCCGCACGCGAAGAGGACGAGGCCGGGAAGCGTCGCGGCGAGTGCGAGAACGCTCGCGGCCAGGACCCAGGCCGTATCGCCCGTATCGGCGAGATCCAGCGCTCCGCTCTGGGCTGAGGCAGGACGGGAAATGCTGGCAAGGAGGAGGCTGCAGGCCAAAAGGGCGAGGCGGTGTCCGGCCTTTCCTCTCTGTCCGTCTGCGCGTCCCATCCCGTTCATGCCTCTCGCTCGTGCGTCACCATTCAAGGCGTCACTTAGAGCATGGGACCGGTTAACGCCAAGCGCACACCGATCACGCGGATCAAGCCGATGGTCAGTCGCTTTCGGGTAGCACCTGATCTGGCGGGCGATGGCCGTCGACCCAGAAGCGGATATTGGCGATGATCTTGTGACCGGCGGTCTCTCGCCCTTCGAAGGTCGCGCTGCCAAGGTGGGGCAGGGCCACAAGATTGGGCGCGGCAAGAAGTCGGGGGCTCACCTCGGGCTCGTGCGCGAAGACGTCGAGGCCGGCGCCCGCGATCCGCTCCTGCTCCAGCGCTTCGACAAGCGCGTCTTCATCGATCAGGCCACCCCGGCCGGTATTGATGATGCAGGCGGTGCTCTTCATCCGCGCTATCTGTTCGGCGTCGACAAGGTGATGCGTCGCGGCGGTCAATGGGCAGTGGAGGCTCACGGCATCGGATGTGGCGAACAGCCGTTCAACATCTGGCTCGAAGGACGCCGAGAGCATGTTTTCGAGTGCTTCGGGCAGGCGGTGGCGATTGTGGTAGACGATGTTCATGCCAAAGGCCCGCGCACGGTGGGCAACGGCTTGCCCGATCCGGCCCATGCCTACGATGCCCAGTGTCTTGCGTGACAGGCTGTGGCCCAGCATGCTGGTGGGACCCCAGCCTTCCCAGGCCCCGTTCTGAAGGGTCTGCGCCCCGGCCTTGAAGCGCCGCATGGTCAGTATGAGCAGCGCGAATGTCAGGTCTGCGGTATCATCGGTGAACACGCCCGGGGTGTTTGTCACGAGAATGCCGCGCGCCCGTGCCGCCGCCAGGTCGATATGCTCGGTTCCGGCGCCGAAATTGGCGATCATACCAAGGTTCGGCCCCGCCGATTCGATAAGATCGCGGTCGATCGTGTCGGTCACCGTGGGAACGAGCACATGGCAATGCGCCATCGCCGCGCGAAGCTCCTCGCGGGAGAGGGGGGTGTCGGGCGTGTTGAGATCGGCATCGAACAGTTCGCGCATGCGCTCTTCGACCGCAGGGGCGAGCCGCCGGGTCACGACGACCGAGGGACGTGTGGGGAGTGGCGGGCGAGCGGTAATATTGGATGCAGACATGACGTCTTTAGGCTATCGCGCTGTGCAGTCGCGCGGTCAAGGCGTCTTGATGAAACCGCGTTCCGGGAAGTAAGTCAGAACCATGTTGCGCAAATACTCGATCCTGGCTGCGCTTGCGGCCCTGTGCATCTGTCCTTCGTTCGCGCAGGCCGCCAACGAGGACGAAGTCCCCTACTGGGCATCCATCGACGTTGATGAAGCCAACATGCGCGTAGGACCCGGCAACAGTTTTCGCATCGCATGGGTCTACCGACGCCTGCATCTGCCGGTGAAGGTCATTCGGCGCGAGGGGCCCTGGCGTCAGGTGGAAGATCCGGACGGTGCCCAGGGTTGGATGCGCGACCTTCTGCTCTCACGCCAGCGCGGAGCCATCGTGCGCGGCGATGACCTCATCGAGATGCACGCTGAGCGCGGGGAGGCCGCGCCTGTCCTGTGGCAGGTCGAGCCGGGTGTTGTCGGTCTTCTTGGCGAATGCGAGGCAGGGTGGTGTGAACTCGACATCCAGGGACATCGCGGCTGGGTACCTGAAAGCAGCCTCTGGGGCGCTGGTACGCCCTGAGGCGCAAGCCGGCATGGCAACGAAAAAGCCCCGCGGATGCGAACCATCCGCGGGGCTTTTTCGTAGGACGGGCCGGGGCAGATCAGGCCAGTTCGACCGCGATCGCGGTCGCTTCACCGCCGCCGATGCACAGCGAGGCGATACCCTTCTTGAGGCCGCGGCTCTTGAGGGCGTTGATGAGGGTGACGATGATGCGCGTGCCCGAAGCGCCGATGGGGTGGCCAAGTGCGGTCGCGCCGCCGTTCACGTTCACCTTGTCGTGCGGGATGCCCAGGTCCTTGATCGCGAACATGGCAACGCAGGCAAAGGCTTCGTTGACCTCGAAGAGATCGACGTCCGAGGCGCTCCATCCGGTCTTGGCAAGCAGCTTCTCGATGGCCCCGACAGGGGCGGTGGTGAAGTCCTTGGGCTCCTGCGCGTGAGCTTCCACGGCAACGACGGTCGCAACCGGCGACAGGCCCTTCGCGTCCGCAACGCTCTTGCGGGTGAGTACAATCGCGGCTGCGCCATCCGAGATCGAGCTCGACGAGGCGGCCGTGATCGTGCCGTCCTTGGCAAAGGCCGGACGCAGGGTCGGGATCTTGTCGGGCTTGCCCTTGGGCGGCTGCTCGTCCGTCTCGACGATGGTGTCGCCCTTGCGGCTCTTTACGGTCACGGGGACGACTTCATCGGCGAAGGCGCCGGTGGTGATGGCCTCGTTGGCGCGGCGCAGCGACTCGATGGAGTATTCGTCCTGCATCTCGCGCGTGAGCTGGTAGTCGTTGGCGGTGACCTGTGCGAACGAGCCCATCGACGCGCCCTCATAGGCATCTTCGAGGCCGTCGAGGAACATGTGGTCGTAGATCGTGTCGTGACCGGCGCGTGCGCCCGAACGGTGCGTCTTGGAAAGATATGGGGCGTTGGTCATCGACTCCATGCCGCCGGCGATGACCAGATCGATCGAGCCGGAGGCGAGGGCCTCAGCGCCCATGATGACGGTCTGCATACCCGAGCCGCAGACCTTGTTGACGGTCGTTGCCTGCACCGACTTGGGAAGGCCTGCCTTCAGGGCGGCCTGGCGGGCAGGGGCCTGGCCAAGACCGGCCGGCAGGACGCAGCCCATGTAGATGCGTTCGATATCTTCGCCCGCGACGCCGGCGCGCTCCACGGCGGCCTTGACGGCGGTAGCGCCGAGTTCGGTGGCATCGACCCCGGCAAGAGCGCCCTGGAGGCCGCCCATCGGGGTGCGTGCGTAGGAGAGAACGACAATGGGATCGGAAGCGGAAATCTGGGTCATGGCGTGGAGCCTTCCTGCCTGAATGCGGTTCGCGTCCTCATTCGATAATGTTGCGCTGCGCCATTTTCAACGCTGCTTCTTGCAACAACGCCCCGGTGGTGCCCGTGGTGCGGCGCGGGGGGCGCGGCGGCGGCGGTCAGGAAAACGCGCGAGATCCGATCATTCATCTCTCGCTATAGATGCGAATGCCTCGCAATAGCTTTTTAATGTCTGATTTTCAAGAAAAGAGAGGCGAATCGTGCCGCATTTGGCTTGCAAAGAGTTCACCCTGCTGTGCGCACTATTGCAGATTGTTTCCTTCAAGTGACCCGATAAGATCGCTGTGGGCCTAGAGCTCCTGCGGTTTTGCGTCTTTTTGTTGCAGTGCGATGGACGGGAAGGGAATAATCCTGACGGACACCTTGCGGTGTGCGGAGGGACGGCCTAAGGACCCGCTCAACGCCCGGAAACCACACACGGTGCCATAAGCGGCTCTGCCGCCACCCGGTAAGAGGCCAGAGACCATTGACTGATCTGTCGCAATATCTGCCGATATTCATTTTTCTCGCGATCGCGCTCGCCCTGTCCGCGATCATCGTGTTCCTGCCCATGGGCGTGGCGCACCTCACGGGGTCTGCCAAGCCGAATGCGGACAAGCTGAGCGAATACGAGTGCGGTTTCCCCGCATTTGAAGATCCGCGCAGCCAGTTCGACGTGCGCTTCTATCTCGTCGCGATCCTTTTCATCGTGTTCGACCTTGAAGCCGCGTTCCTGTTCCCCTGGGCCGTCTCGCTTGACCTCACCGGCTGGGCCGGTTGGGGCACGATGATGGTGTTCCTGGGTGAGCTGGCCATTGGCCTCGCCTATGCATGGAAGAAGGGAGCTCTGGACTGGGAATGAGCACGCTCGTCAACGCATCCGGACAGCCGCTGGCGTCGGGCCAGAGTGGTCAGGTGACCGCCCCCGACCAGGCGTTTTTCAACGATCTCAATCAGGAAGTTTCCGACAAGGGCTTCCTCGTCACCTCGACCGAGGAACTGTTCCAGTGGGCCCGTACCGGCTCGCTGTGGTGGATGACCTTCGGCCTTGCCTGCTGCGCGGTCGAGATGATCCACGTGAACATGCCGCGCTACGACATGGAGCGCTTCGGTGCCGCTCCGCGCGCCTCGCCGCGCCAGTCCGACGTGATGATCGTCGCGGGCACGCTGTGCAACAAGATGGCCCCGGCGCTGCGCAAGGTCTACGACCAGATGTCGGAGCCCAAGTACGTCATATCGATGGGTTCGTGCGCCAACGGCGGTGGTTACTACCACTACAGCTACAGCGTCGTGCGCGGCTGTGACCGCATCGTTCCGGTCGACATCTATGTCCCGGGGTGCCCGCCGACCGCAGAGGCGCTGCTCTATGGCGTGATGCAGCTGCAGCGCAAGATCCGCCGCGTCGGCACGATCGAGCGTTGAGAGGAAGCCGACCATGACCGTTCTTCACTCCGCTCCCAAGTACGCTTCCAACGACGGTGTCGTGGAAACGCTGAGCGCCGCCCTGGGCTCGATGCTGATCTCCGCCACGGAGCAGCACGGCGAAGTCGTACTGACTGTCGCGCGCCCGGAAATCGCCAATGCCCTCAAGCTGCTGCGTGACGAGCACGAATACCAGCAGATGATGGAGATGGCGGGTGTCGACTACCCCTCGCGCGTCGAGCGCTTCGAGGTGGTCTACATGCTGCTTTCGGTGACAAAGAACCACCGTCTGCTCGTCAAGTGCACGGCCTCGGAAAGCACGCCCGTGCCGACCGTGACCACGCTGTGGCCCAACGCGGGCTGGCTCGAGCGTGAGGTCTTCGACATGTACGGCGTGATCTTCGCCGGCAACAAGGACCTGCGCCGCATCCTCACCGATTACGGTTTTGAGGGTCACCCCTTCCGCAAGGACTTCCCGCTCACGGGCTATGTCGAGCTGCGCTACTCCGAAGAGGACAAGCGCGTGGTCTACGAGCCCGTCAAGCTGGCCCAGGACTTCCGCTCGTTTGACTACATGAGCCCCTGGGAAGGTTCCGACTACATCCTCCCCGGTGACGAGAAGGCCGACGCCCCGCCCGTCGCCGAGAAGAAGACGACCGAAAGCCCCAAGGACACCGGTGCCGACAAGGACACCGACGCCAAGGCTGCCGAGAAGGAAGCTCCGCCGGCGCCCGCCAAGGACGAAAAGGGAGACAAGGCATGAGCATGCAGCTTGAGCAGTCGCCCACGACCGGCGACGAGGTCATCAGCAACTACACGATCAACTTCGGTCCCCAGCACCCGGCGGCCCACGGCGTTCTGCGCATGGTCATGGAGCTGGACGGCGAGATCATCGAACGTATCGATCCGCACGTCGGTCTTCTCCACCGCGGCACCGAGAAGCTGATCGAGAACAAGACCTATCTCCAGGCGCTGCCGTACTTTGACCGGCTCGACTACTGCTCGCCGCTGGGGATGGAGTACAGCTACGTTCTCGCGATCGAGAAGATGCTCAATATCGAGGTGCCGCTGCGGGCTCAGTACCTGCGCGTGTTCTTCGCCGAGCTGACCCGTATCTCGAACCACATGATGAACATCGGTAGCCACATCATGGACGTCGGCGCGATGACGCCGAACCTGTGGCTGTTCGAGATCCGCGAGGATTGCCTCAACTTCTTCGAACGCGCTTCGGGCGCCCGCATGCACTCGGCCTGGTTCCGTCCGGGCGGCGTGCACCAGGACGTGCCGCTCAAGCTGCTCGCCGACATCGGCGACTGGCTCGACACGCGCCTGCCCGAGCTGTTCGAGGACGCGATGAGCCTCGTCGTCGACAACCGCATCTTCAAGCAGCGCAATGTCGATATCGCCAAGGTCTCGCGCGAGGATGCGCTGGCCTGGGGCTTCTCGGGTCCGATGATCCGCGGCGCCGGTATCCCGTGGGATATCCGCAAGAGCCAGCCCTACGACGTCTACGACCGCATGGAATTCGACGTTCCGGTCGCCACGGAATCGGACTGCTACGGCCGTTTCATGGTCCGCGTCGAGGAAGTGCGCCAGTCGGCGAAGATCATGAAGCAGTGCCTCGCGCAGATGCCCGAAGGCCCGATCATGACGACCGATCGCAAGGTCGGTCCGCCCAAGCGCGCCGAGATGAAGACCTCGATGGAATCGCTGATCCATCACTTCAAGCTCTACACCGAGGGCTTCCACGTCCCCGAAGGCGAAGTCTACGTCGCAACGGAAAGCCCCAAGGGTGAATTCGGCGTGTACCTGGTCTCGGACGGCTCCAATAAGCCGTACCGCTGCAAGATCCGCCCGACGGCGTTCAGCCACCTCCAGGCCATGGACTTCCTGTGCAAGGGCCACATGCTGCCCGACGCCACGGCCATCCTGGGCGCTCTCGACATCGTGTTCGGGGAGTGTGACCGGTGAGCAAGCTCGAAACAGCCAAGGCGATGATCGCGGCCTACAACGCCAAGGACGCCGATCTCTACGTCACCTACATGACCGACGAGGCCTGCGAGGCAGGTTACCGCGGTGCGGTCGTGCGCGAGGGCAAGGAAGGTACACGTACCGGCCTTGCCGCCGCCTTCGTCAAGTGGCCCGAGAACCACGCCGAGATCGTCTCGATCGAGGAAACCGAGAACTTCGTCGTCTTCCGTGAGCACGTCACGCGCGGTCCGGCAAGCGACGGTTCCGAACTCGTCGAGCCGTTCGACGTTCTCGCCGTCTACAGCTTCGAGGGCGACAAGTGCAGCCGGGTGGAGTTCATTCGATGAACCTCTCCTCGGTTGAGATGCTGCGCGTCTGGGCAGGGCTTACGGGCCTCTGCCTCGTCGCGTTTTATTTCGGCGTGATGTCGGTGGGCGGGGTTCCCTCGCAGACCGTCGCCATGCTGGCGACCGCCATCGGTGGTTTTGAAATTTTCTTTTTCGGCCAGGAACAGTGGCTGAAGCGCAGGGGTAAGCATGGCTGACCGCTATATCGAACCGGATACGCCGGAACTGCGGGCGCGCTGGGGCAATTTTGCCTGGACGCCTGAAAACGCCGAAAAGGCGAAGGACGTACTCTCGCGGTACCCGGAAGGGCGTCAGCGCTCGGCCGTGATGCCGCTGCTCGACCTCGCCCAGCGCCAGGTCGGCGCCGAAGAGAACACGCAAGGCTGGCTGCCCATCCCCGTGATGGAATACGTGGCAGCCTATCTCGAAATGCCGATCATTCGCGTTGTCGAGGTTGCCACGTTCTACACGATGTACAACATCGCGCCGATCGGTCGGTTCCACGTCCAGGTCTGCGGCACGACGCCCTGCATGCTGCGCGGCTCGGATGACCTCATCTCCGCCTGCAAGAAGCGCGGTATGAAGGCCGGGCATATTTCGGAAGACGGCCTCTGGTCGTTCACCGAGGTCGAATGCATGGGCAACTGCGCCTCGGCTCCGATGGTCCAGATCAACGACGACAACTACGAGGATCTCACCGCAGAGCGCCTCGACAAGGTGCTCGACGCACTGGCCGCGGGCGAGACGCCCAAGGCTGGTACGCAGGAACCCGGTCGTCACACGGTCGAGCCGGTCGGTGGTCCGACCACGCTCAAGGACATGGTCACCGAAAATCACGATTACCGGGGGGAGTGGTAAGTCATGGCACTCGCCGACAAGGATCGCATTTTCACCAACCTCTACGGGTTCCAGCCCTGGAACCTGAAGGAAGCCATGGCGCGCGGCGCCTGGGACGGCACCAAGGATATTCTTGGCCGTGGCAAGGAAGCCATCATTGAGGAAATGAAGGCCTCGGGCCTTCGCGGACGCGGCGGCGCAGGCTTCCCGACCGGCCTCAAGTGGTCGTTCATGCCCAAGGAGCCGCCCAAGGACGCAGCCGGCAATCCCAAGCCCAGCTTCCTCGTCATCAACGCGGACGAATCCGAGCCCGGCTCGTGCAAGGACCGCGAGATCATGCGCCACGACCCGCACCTTCTTTTCGAAGGCGCGCTGGTGGCCGGTTTCGCAATGGGTGCCCGCGCGGCCTACATCTACATTCGCGGCGAATACATCCGCGAAGCCGAAGTCCTCTTCGCCGCGCGTGAAGAAGCCTACGCGGCGGGCCTGCTCGGCAAGAATGCTTGCGGTTCGGGTTACGACTTCGACGTCTTCGTCCACCGTGGTGCGGGCGCGTACATCTGCGGTGAGGAAACCGCGATGATCGAGAGCCTGGAAGGCAAGAAGGGCCAGCCCCGTCTCAAGCCGCCGTTCCCGGCCGGTGCCGGCCTCTATGGCTGCCCGACCACCGTGAACAACGTGGAATCGATCGCGGTTGCGCCCACCATCATGCGGCGCGGCGCGGCCTGGTTCTCGAGCTTCGGCAACGAGAACAACCGCGGCACCAAGCTGTTCCAGATCTCGGGACACGTCGACAAGCCCTGCGTCGTGGAAGAGGAGATGTCGATCTCCTTCCGCGAACTGATCGAGAAGCACTGCGGTGGCATTCGCGGCGGTTGGGACAACCTCCTCGCCGTGATCCCGGGTGGTTCGTCGGTTCCGCTGGTGCCCGCCAAGGATATCATCGACTGCCCGATGGACTACGACGGCCTCAAGGCCGTGGGCTCCGGCCTCGGTACCGCGGCGATCATCGTCATGGACAAGTCCACCGACATCGTGCGCGCCATCAGCCGCATCTCGTACTTCTACAAGCACGAGAGCTGCGGCCAGTGCACGCCGTGCCGCGAAGGCACGGGCTGGATGTGGCGCGTCATGGAGCGCCTGCGCACCGGCGATGCGTCGGTTGAAGAAATCGACATGCTGTTCCAGGTGACCAAGCAGGTCGAAGGCCACACCATCTGCGCCCTTGGTGACGCCGCTGCATGGCCGATCCAGGGTCTGATCCGTCATTTCCGCCCCGAGCTGGAACGCCGGATTGCCGAAAACATGCCGGAGGCTGCTGAATAATGCCCAAGGTCAAAGTAGACGGCGTAGAAATCGAGGTACCGCAGGGCGCAACCGTCCTGCAGGCCTGCGAACTCGCCGGCAAGGAAATCCCGCGCTTCTGCTACCACGAGCGCCTGAGCATCGCCGGCAACTGCCGCATGTGCCTGGTCGAGGTGAAGCCCGGACCGCCCAAGCCGCAGGCGTCCTGTGCGCTGCCCGCCAACGAAGGCCAGGAGATCCGCACGGACTCCGAGATGGTCAAGAAGGCGCGCGAAGGCGTGATGGAGTTCCTCCTCATCAACCACCCGCTCGACTGCCCGATCTGTGACCAGGGCGGCGAGTGCGACCTTCAGGACCAGTCGGTGGCCTATGGCCGTGGCGGTTCGCGCTACGACGAAAGCAAGCGCGCCGTCACCACCAAGAACATGGGCCCGCTCATCAAGACCACGATGACGCGCTGCATTCACTGTACCCGCTGCGTGCGCTTCTCCGAGGAGATCGCCGGCGTGGACGAGATCGGCGCGATCTATCGCGGCGAGAACATGCAGATCACGACCTACCTCGAGAAGGCGGCCACGCACGAGATGTCGGCCAATGTGATCGACCTGTGCCCGGTCGGCGCGCTGACTTCGCGTCCCTACGCGTTCGAGGCCCGTCCCTGGGAGCTCAAGAAGACGATCGGCATCGACGTCTCCGACGCTGTGGGTTCGAACATCCGCATCGACAGCCGTGGCCGTGAAGTGCTTCGCGTGCTTCCGCGCGTCAACGATGACGTCAACGAGGAATGGATCTCGGACAAGGCGCGCTACCAGGTCGATGGCCTGACCAAGCGCCGTCTCGACAAGCCGTTCCTGCGCAAGGACGGCAAGCTGGTCGCGGTGAGCTGGCAGGAGGCCTTCTCGGCCATCGCTTCGCTCAATCCGGGCAACTCGATTGCGGCCGTCGCGGGTGACATGCTCGACTGCGAGACAATGTTTGCGGCCAAGAAGCTGCTCGGCGCGCTCGGTTCGTCGCTCCTGGAAGGTCGTCAGACCGGCATGGACTACGACTGCTCGAACCTGGCCGCGGTGAACTTCAATACCGGCTTCAACGACATCGAGACGGCTGACGCGATCCTGATCGTGGGCAGTCAGGTCCGCACCGAGGCTCCGCTCGTCAACGTCCGTCTGCGCAAGGCGGTCAAGCGCGGTGCCAAGGTCTTCCTGATCGGTCCGGAGTGGGAAACCACGTTCGGTGGCGAGTTCCTCGGCGAAGACCTCTCGGTTCTGAACCAGCTTCCCCAGCACGCGTGGGATGCCCTTTCGGCTGCCAAGCGTCCGGCGATGATCGTCGGCGGGGCAGGGCTGGGCCGTGGCGGCCTCGAAGCATCGCTTTCGATCGCCAGCCAGCTCAAGCTCGTGCGTGAACTGGAAGACGGTTCGACCTGGAACGGCTTCAACGTCCTGCACCTCTCGGCGGCCCGCATGGGCGGCCTGATGCTGGGCTACGCACAGAAGGGCGGTATCGCCGATCTCGTCGCTGCCGCTCCCAAGGTGCTGCTGGCGCTGGGGTCGGACGAAGTGGACTTCACGAAGTTCGCGAACTCCATGGTCGTCTACATCGGCCACCACGGGGACAAGGGCGCGCACGCGGCCGACGTCATCCTGCCGGCTGCGGCCTACACCGAGAAGAACGGCACGTACGTCAACACGGAAGGCCGCGTTCAGCTTTCGGACAAGGCGGTCTTTGCTCCGGGCGATGCCCGTGAGGACTGGACGATCCTGCGGGCCATGGCCGATGCCTTCGGGGTCTCGGTCGGCTTCGACAGCTTCGAGGAACTGCGTGCCGCAATGGCCGCTGAGGTTCCTGCACTTGGCAGCGAAGGTCTGGCCGACTACGGCCAGGACCTGCCTGTCGGTGGCGGCTCCGCTTCCGGTGTGATCGCTTATCCGATCAAGGACTTCTATCTGACCAACCCCATCGCGCGCGCCAGCGCGGTGATGCAGCAGTGTTCGGCTGAACTGCTTCACGGGGAAGAGATCGCGGAGGCCGCGGAATGACCGCTTTCTTCCAATCGCTTGGAATGACCTATGACTGGGCGTGGTTTGTCGCGACCATCTGCGGCATTCTGCTCATCGCCCTGCCGCTCATGCTGGCCGTTGCGATGATCATCTACGTCGACCGCAAGATCTGGGCTGCCATGGCGCTTCGCCGTGGCCCCAACGTGGTCGGCCCGTTCGGCCTCCTCCAGTCGTTCGCAGACGGTCTGAAGGTTTTCCTCCAGGAAACCATCGTTCCCTCGGCCGCGAACAAGGGCATCTTCCTCATCGCACCGGTGGTGACCTTCACCATCGCGCTGATGGCCTGGGCGGTGATCCCCTTCAACTCGGGCGCGATGCTCGCCGACATCAACGTCGGCCTGCTCTACATCCTCGCGATCAGCTCGCTGGGTGTCTACGGCACGATCATGGCGGGCTGGGCTTCGAACTCGAAGTATCCCTTCTTCTCGGCGATGCGCGCATCGGCCCAGATGATCTCGTATGAAGTCTCCATTGGCTTCATCATCATCTGCGTCGTCCTGTGGTCGGGTACGTTCAACATGAACGACATCGTCAAGGCGCAGCAGGGCCATGTCTTCGGCATCTTCAACGGCTTCGTGTTCAATCCGCTGCTGTTCCCGATGTGGGTGATGTTCCTCATCTCCTCGCTGGCGGAAACCCAGCGCGCGCCCTTCGACCTTACCGAGGCGGAATCGGAACTCGTGGCCGGTTACCAGACCGAGTACTCGTCGATGGCGTTCGCCGCCTACTGGCTGGGTGAATACGCGAACGTTCTTCTGATGTGCGCGCTCAACACCACGCTGTTCTTCGGTGGCTGGCTACCGCCGCTGGACTGGGCGCCGCTGTACCTTGTCCCGGGCTTCATCTGGTTCCTGCTCAAGGTCTTCTTCTTCTTCTTCGTCTTCTCCTGGGTGAAGGCGACCGTCCCGCGCTACCGCTACGACCAGCTGATGCGTCTTGGCTGGAAGGTCTTCCTGCCGGTTTCGCTCCTCTTCGTGGTCCTGGTCTCGGGCTACCTGATGCTGACGAGGTATTCCTGATGAGCGTCGCTCAACTCGTAAAGTCCTTCACGCTCTATGAGTTCGTGAAGGCCCACACCCTGACGCTGAAGTACTTCTTCAAGCCGAAGGCGACGATCAACTACCCCTTCGAGAAGAACCCGCTTTCGCCTCGCTTCCGTGGTGAGCATGCCCTTCGCCGTTATCCCAACGGCGAGGAGCGCTGTATCGCGTGCAAGCTGTGCGAGGCAATCTGTCCGGCACAGGCGATCACGATCGAAGCCGCGCCGCGTGACGACGGTTCGCGCCGTACCACGCGCTACGACATCGACATGACGAAGTGCATCTACTGCGGCTTCTGCCAGGAAGCGTGTCCGGTGGATGCGATCGTCGAGGGGCCGAACTTCGAATACGCGACCGAAACGCGCGAGGAACTGCTCTATGACAAGGCTAAGCTTTTGGCGAACGGCGATAAGTGGGAGCGGGCAATTGCCGCGAACCTTGAAGCCGATGCGCCGTATCGCTAGGGGGCTCGCGGGGTCATGATTCACGTTATTGCCTTCTATCTCTTCGCGGTGATGACCGTTGCCTCGGGCGCGATCACCATCCTTTCGCGCAACCCGGTGCATTCGGTCCTCTGGCTGATCCTGGCGTTCTTCAATGCGGCCGGCCTGATGGTCCTGGTCGGTGCCGAATTCATCGCGATGCTGCTTGTCATCGTTTACGTGGGCGCGGTCGCCGTCCTGTTCCTGTTCGTCGTCATGATGCTCGACATCGACTTCGCCGAACTGCGTGCAGGCTTCGTTCGCTACTTCCCGCTGGGTGCGCTCGTGGCGCTCGTACTTCTGGCTGAAATCGTCCTCGGGATTGGTGCCTACCGCGCCGGTTCGCTCGAGCTCGGCACGCCGGACGGTACCGCAGCCGTCGCCGAGGGTGTCTCGAACACCACCGCGATCGGTGCGCTCCTCTACAGCCGCTACCTGTTCCTCTTCGAGGCAGCCGGTATCATCCTGCTTGTCGCCATGATCGGCGCCATCGTCCTGACCCATCGTCAGCGCGGCGAGGCTCTCGTTCAGAACATCTCCAAGCAGAACGCGCGTCGTCCCGACGAGGCGACCGTCAACGTGAAGCCCGAAGTGGGCAAGGGGGTTACGCTGTGATCGGCGTCGAACACTATGTCGTGGTGAGCTCGATCCTGTTCGTGCTTGGTGTCCTCGGCATTTTCCTCAACCGCAAGAACGTGATCATCGTCCTCATGGCGATCGAACTCATCCTGCTTGCGGTGAACATCAATCTCGTTGCGTTCAGCGCCTTCCTGGGTGACCTGACCGGCCAGATTTTCGCCATGTTCGTTCTGACCGTTGCCGCAGGTGAAGCCGCGGTGGGTCTGGCGATCCTCGTTATCTACTTCCGTGGCCGCGGCACCATCGCCGTCGACGACGTCAACCGGATGAAGGGATAAGGCCTTGCACCCGATCCTGATCATCGTATTCCTGCCGCTTCTGGCAGCGATCATCACTGGCCTTGGGAACAAGGATCTCGGTGGAATGCCGGCCAAGGTCATCACGACCGTGGGCCTGTTCATCTCCGCTGCCCTGTCCTGGTCGGTCTTCATCCCCTACCTTACCGGCTCGGCCGAGCCGACGGTGGTTCCGGTCCTGCACTGGGTTGCCTCGGGTAGCTTCGTCTTCGACTGGGCGCTGCGCGTCGATACGCTGACCGCGGTCATGTTGGTCGTCGTGACGTCGGTCTCCTCGCTCGTGCACCTCTACTCGTGGGGGTACATGGACGACGAGCCGGACAAGCCGCGCTTCTTCGCCTACCTCTCGCTCTTCACCTTCATGATGCTCATGCTGGTGACGGCCGACAACCTGGTGCAGATGTTCTTCGGTTGGGAAGGCGTGGGCCTCGCCTCGTACCTTCTCATCGGCTTCTACCTGCGCAAGCCTTCGGCAGGGGCCGCCGCTATCAAGGCCTTCGTTGTCAACCGTGTTGGTGACCTTGGCTTCATGCTCGGCATCTTTGCGACCTACATCGTCTTCGGCACCGTCTCGATCCCCGAGATCCTTGATGCGGTTCCGGGCATGGCGGGCTCGACCATCGGCTTCCTCGGCATGCGTGCCGACACGATGACGGTGATCACGCTGCTGCTGTTCGTGGGCGCGATGGGCAAGTCGGCACAGCTGGGCCTCCACACCTGGCTCCCGGACGCGATGGAAGGCCCGACCCCGGTCTCGGCCCTCATCCACGCGGCGACCATGGTCACCGCCGGTGTCTTCATGTGCTGCCGTCTCTCGCCCATGTTCGAAGCCAGCGCGACGACGATGACGGTGATCACCTTCATCGGTGCGGCCACCTGCTTCTTCGCGGCTACCGTTGGCTGCACGCAGTGGGACATCAAGCGCGTGATCGCGTACTCGACCTGTTCGCAGCTCGGCTACATGTTCTTCGCCATCGGTGTCGGCGCGTTCGGCTCGGCGATGTTCCACCTCTTCACGCACGCCTTTTTCAAGGCCCTGCTGTTCCTCTGCGCCGGTTCGGTCATCCACGCGATGCACCACGAGCAGGACATGCGGTTCTACGGGGACCTTCGCAAGAAGATCCCGGTAACCTTCTGGGCCATGACGATGGGCACGCTGGCCATCACGGGCGTGGGTCTTTTCGGTGTCGGCTTTGCCGGGTACTACTCGAAGGACTCGATCATCGAAGCCGCTTTCGCAAGCGGCACCTCGATGGGCCTCTTCGCCTACTGGATGGGTATCGCCGCGGCGCTCATGACGAGCTTCTACTCGTGGCGCCTGGTGTTCCTCACCTTCTTCGGCAAGCCCCGTTGGGCCGGTTCGGAGCACATCCAGCACGCCGTTCATGATGCGCACGGCCACGGTCATGACGACCATGGCCACGGCGATCACGGCCACGCACTCGAAGGCACCGGTGGTTACCACCCGCACGAGAGCCCGCTGGTCATGCTTCTGCCGCTGATCATCCTCTCGGTTGGTGCTGTGGTTGCCGGCTTCGCGTTCCAGCACTGGTTCGTCAGTGAGGGCACGGGTGAGTTCTGGAAGGGCGGTCTCGTCTTCCACGAACACCTGATCCACGCGATGCACGGTGTCTCGGGTATCTATAAGTACATGCCCTTTATCGTGATGCTGATCGGCCTGGTCATTGCCTGGTACGGTTACATCAAGAACACGTCGTTCCCCGCCAAGGTCGTGGAGCAGATCGGTCCGGTCTACACCTTCGTCTACCGCAAGTGGATGTTCGACGAACTTTACAATCTCGTGTTCATCAAGGGCGCCTTCGCTTTCGGCAAGCTGTTCTGGAAGGTGCTCGATATCGGGATTATCGACCGGTTCGGTCCGGACGGCGCGGCCTGGGTCGTGTCCAAGGGTTCGACCTACGCGCAGAAGGTCCAGTCGGGCTACCTGTACAGCTACGCTCTTGTCATGCTGCTGGGCCTTGTTGGCGCCATCAGCTGGGTGATCGCGGGATAAGATGATGAGTGGTTTTCCGATCCTCAGTCTGATGCTCCTGGTGCCGCTCGCGGCGGCACTGGTGTGTCTTTACCTTGATGCCAAGTCAGCGCGTGTCCTCGCGCTGGCGGCAACCCTGGCCAATCTGGCTCTTGGTGTTGTCCTTTGGCTTAACTTCGATGTGGGCGGTGCCCAGTGGCAGTTCCAGGAGAGCCACGAGCTCTTCGCGGGCTTCAAGTATGCCTTGGGTATCGATGGCATTGCTCTGCTCCTGATCATGCTTTCCGTCTTCCTCATGCCGGTCTGCATCGGCGCGAGCTGGAAGTCGGTCGAAAAGCGTGTGGGCGAGTACATGGCCGCCTTCCTGCTGGTCGAGATGCTCATGATCGGCGTGTTTGCCGCTCAGGATCTCTTCCTGTTCTACATCTTCTTCGAAGCTGGCCTGATCCCGATGTACCTGATCATCGGCATCTGGGGCGGTGCGGACCGTATCTACGCGTCCTACAAGTTCTTCCTCTACACGCTTCTCGGCTCGGTGCTGATGCTGATCGCGATGCTGTGGATGGTGAACGTGTCGGGCACGACCGACATCCCGACCCTGATGGCCTACGATTTCGATCCGCAGGCGCAGACCTGGCTGTGGCTGGCCTTCTTCGCGAGCTTTGCCGTGAAGATGCCGATGTGGCCGGTGCACACCTGGCTTCCCGCAGCGCACGTTCAGGCGCCGACGGCAGGCTCGGTCATCCTGGCCGGTGTCCTTCTGAAGATGGGTGGTTACGGTTTCATCCGCTTCTCGCTTCCGATGTTCCCTGAAGCGTCGGCGCAGTTTGCGCCGCTGATCTGGGGCCTCTCGATGACCGCGGTTGTCGTCACCTCGCTCATCGCGCTGGTGCAGGACGACATGAAGAAGCTGATCGCCTACTCGTCGGTTGCGCATATGGCGATCGTCACCGTCGGTCTCTTCGCGTTCAACGCGCAGGGTCTTGAAGGTTCGATGCTGGTCATGCTGAGCCACGGCCTCGTGTCGGGTGCGCTGTTCCTGTGCGTGGGCATCATCTACGATCGTCTCCACACCCGTGAGATCGCCCGCTACGGCGGTCTTGCCATCAACATGCCGCGTTACGCGCTGTTCTTCCTGCTGTTCACGATGGCTTCCATCGGTCTGCCGGGGACCAGCGGGTTCGTTGGCGAATTCCTGAGCCTTGCAGGCGCCTACCAGGTCTCGAGCTGGGTTGGCCTTATCTCCACCACCAGCATCATCCTGGGTGCGGCCTACATGCTCTACCTTTACCGCCGGGTGGTCTTTGGCCCCCAGAAGAACGCCGATGCCGCCGCCATGCCGGACCTGGACGCGCGTGAGATCCTGATGGTTGTCGCGCTTGGTATCCCGGTCCTGTGGATGGGCATCTACCCTGAGAGCTTCATGGCTCCGATGCGCGCCGATATTGCTGCGCTGGAAGCCCGGATCGCCCGTGCGGCGCCGGAGGGTGATGCCAAGCCGACGGCAGGCAATCCTAAGCCTGCGCACGAAGAAGTCTCTGCGCATGGGGGGGCACACTGATGGACTGGTCGCAGTCGCTGCGCCTGATCGCGCCTGAAGAAACAATCACCGTCGCAGGCCTGGTTCTGCTCCTTGTCGCCGCCTGGGGTGGGGACAAGGCGAGCCGCCTCATCTCGATCGTGTCGGTCGCCACGCTCGTCGCGGCCATGGCTCTTGTCGCTCCTGCCCTTTGCGGCGGGGCGATGGGGCCGGAAACCTCGGCCTTCTTCGGCCAGTTCCGCGCGGACGCCTTTGCCAGCTACGCCAAGATCCTGATCTATGGTTCGGCCGCGGTGACGCTGGTTCTCGCGCCGAGCTACTTCGAACGCTACGATTCGATGCGTGCCGAATTCCCGCTGCTCGTGCTTTTCGCGAGTGTGGGCATGGGCATGATGGTCTCGGCCGCCGATCTGCTGACGCTCTACATCGGCCTCGAGATGATGTCGCTCTCCTCCTATGTCCTGGCTGCCATCCTGCGCAGCGACGGACGTTCGGCTGAAGCGGGCCTGAAGTACTTCGTGCTGGGCGCTCTGGCTTCGGGCATCCTGCTCTTCGGCATGAGCCTGACTTACGGTTTCGCGGGGACCACCTCGTTCGCCGGGATTAATTCCAGCGTTTCGGAAGGTCTCTCGAACGGCGCGCTGTTCGGCATCGTCTTCATGCTGGCCGGTCTCGCCTTCAAGATCAGTGCAGTGCCGTTCCACATGTGGACGCCGGATGTCTATGAAGGTGCGCCCACGCCGGTGACGACCTTCTTCGCCACGGCGCCCAAGGTGGCGGGTCTTGGCCTCATCATGCGCGTTCTTCTGGATGCCTTTGGCGAGCAGGCGGCGGCCTGGCAGCAGATCATCCTGTTTGTCGCGCTGGCCTCGATCGTCGTGGGTGCCCTTGGCGCCATCGGCCAGAGCAACATCAAGCGCCTGATGGCGTACTCGTCGATCAACAACGTGGGCTTCATCCTCGTGGGTCTTGCCACGGCGACCCAAGCAGGTGCCTCGGGCATGCTGATCTACGTGACCATCTACGTTGCGATGTCGATTGCCGGTTTTACCGCGATCCTCATGCTCAAGGACGAGAACGGCAACTACGTCGAGGACATCCCCAAGCTGGCCGGTCTTTCGCGCACGCGTCCGGGCCTCGCCCTGGCGCTGGCAACCGTGATGTTCAGCCTTGCCGGTATCCCGCCGCTGTTCGGCTTCTGGGGCAAGTTCGTGGTCTTCCAGGCGGCGGTCCAGGCTGACATGCTCGCGCTAGCCTTTATCGGTATCGCAGCTTCGGTGATCGGTGCCTTCTATTACCTCAAGGTCGTCAAGGTCATGTACTTCGACGAGCCCGCCGACGTTGTGAAGGGTGAGAGTGACATCTGGCACAAGCTCATCCTCGTGGTGGCCTGTGCGTTCATCTCGCCGTTGGGTTACCTGCTGACCTCGTGGCTGGGTGAGACCGCCAACACGGCAACGACCGCTCTTTTCGCTGCTCTCTGATCTGGATCTGTCTTGATCCGGTATATTGAGGAAACCGGTTCGACCAACTTCGACTTGGTCGACCGGTTGAAGCGGGGCGATTACCTTCCCGAAGGCGACTGGCTGGTCGCAGACCGCCAGTCGCAGGGAAGGGGGCGCCTGGGCCGTGACTGGTTCGATGGCTCAGGCAATTTCATGGGTTCGACGGTGGTCCATTGGGGCCCCAGCCAGCCCGCTCCGTCAACACTGGCGTTTGTCGTTGCGTTAGCCGTTCACGAGGCCGTGGGCGGCTTTCTGCCTTCCCGTGATGACCTTGTCATCAAGTGGCCTAATGACCTTCTGCTCAATGGCGCGAAGCTGGCGGGCGTTCTCCTGGAGATGATCCAGGGACGTGTCGTTGTCGGTGTGGGGGTCAACCTGTGTTCGGCCCCGGATTTGCCCGACCGGCCCGCAACGAGCTTGTGTGCCTACGGTGTGACGGTTGATCGGGACACTTTTGCCGAGCGCCTTCACGAGGTTTTCACCCTGGAGCTGGAACGCTGGCGCGGGGCAGGGCTTGCTCCGGTGCTGCGGCGCTGGCAGACTGTGGCCCATCCAGAGGGGACGGTCCTTCGCGTTCATCCTCCCGGTGAAGAGCCAGTTTCGGGGCGTTTTGCCGGGCTGTCGCCGGAAGGGAGCCTGCGGCTGCGTTGCGCGGATGAGACTGTTCGCGAGATCCATGCCGGCGATGTGTTTCTACCCGATAGTCCGGGTTGAGTTAGAGGTTGCCTTTCATGCTGCTTGCGATTGATGCCGGGAACACGAATGTCGTGTTTGCGCTGTTCGAGGGTCCCGAGGTGCGTGCGCGCTGGCGGATTGCTTCGGATGCGCGCCGGACGGGCGATGAATACGCCGTGTGGCTGATGCAGTTGCTCGACATCCACAAGGTGGACCGCGGCGCCATCGACAGCATCATCATCTCGACCGTGGTGCCGCGCGCGTTGCACAATCTCGAAGTGCTGTGCCGCCACTATTTCGATGTCGAACCACTCGTGGCGGGCGTTGGCAAGGCCACCTACGACATCGAGATCGACGTGGATGAGCCCCGCACTCTGGGTGCCGACCGCGCGGTCAACGCGATTGGCGCGCATGCCAAATACGAAGGAGACCTCATCGTCGTTGACTTCGGGACGGCGACAACCTTCGATGCGGTCGATTTCAATGGCGCCTACAAGGGCGGTATCATCGCGCCTGGCATCAACCTGTCCCTTGACGCGCTTGTGGGCAATACCGCCAAGCTGCCGCGCATCGGCATTGCTGTTCCGAGTTCGACGTCGGTCATCGGGCGCAATACGGAAGATCAGATGCTGATTGGTGTGTTCTGGGGTTATGTTGCGATGATGGAAGGCCTGATCGCGCGTATGCAGCGCCAGATCGGCCGTCCGGCGAAGGTGATCGCGACCGGAGGTCTCGCGGTGCTGTTCGACAAGGCAACCGACATTTTTGACGCCGTCGAAGCGAATCTGACGCTCGAGGGGCTGGCCATTCTTGCAGAGAGAGCATCGACCAAGTGATACCGGGTAAGGAACTGATCTTTTGTGCTCTTGGCGGCTCGGGGGAGATTGGCATGAACGTCAATCTTTACGGGTGCCAGGGCAAGTGGCTGATGGTCGATCTGGGCATGACCTTTGGCATGAACGAATATCCCGGTGTCGATCTGGTCTTTGCGGATCTGGAGTTCATCGAGTCCGAGCGGGAGAACCTGCTGGGCATCGTGCTTACCCACGCGCACGAAGATCACATTGGCGCAGTTCCCTATTTCGCACAGGATCTTGGTGTTCCCATCTACGCCACGCCGTTCACGGCCAAACTGGTCGCAGCGAAGCTGGAAGAGGCCGGGATCGCAGGCCAAGTCGAACTGATCGTGGTCCAGGACGAGGAACCCTTCGACCTGGGGCCGTTCGGCATCCGCTATGTGCCGCTTGCCCACTCGATTGCCGAAGGCAACGCGCTCGTCATCGACACGCCCTATGGCCGCATCTTCCACACGGGTGACTGGAAGCTGGACGAAGCTCCTCAGGTCGGAGTGCCTGCGACCGAGGAAGAACTGCGCGCGATTGGTGACGAGGGCGTGCTTGCCCTCGTTTGCGATTCCACCAACGTGTTCAATCCCAAGGCTTCCGGTTCCGAAGGCGCGGTCTACGAGGGCCTTCTCCAGGAAATCTCGCGCCATGAAGGGCGACGGGTCCTGGTGACGACGTTCGCTTCCAATGTGGCGCGCCTCCAGACCTTGGGCGCGATTGCCGTCAAGACGGGGCGCCAGCTCTGCGTCGCGGGGCGCTCGCTCGACCGGATCATCGGGGTTGCCAAGTCCTGTGGCTATCTGCCTGATTTTCCTGAGGTCATCGATGCGGATGAAGCCATGGATCTACCGCGTGACGATGTGCTGATCGTGGCGACCGGCGGGCAGGGCGAGGCGCGCGCTGCTCTGGCTCGCATTGCCGATGGCAACCATGCGATCAAGCTGGACAAGGGCGACGTGGTCCTCTTCTCAAGCCGCCAGATTCCGGGCAACGAGATCCCCATCGGACGCATCCAGAACCGTCTGGCGGAGGCCGGCGTCAAGGTCGTCACCGATCGCCAGAGCATGATCCACGTGTCGGGACATCCGGGCCGTCCGGAACTTGAAGCCTTGTACAGTTGGATCCGTCCCGAGGTCCTCATGCCGGTGCACGGCGAAGTGCGCCACATGAAGGAGCAGGCGGCCTTTGGCCGTTCGTGCGGAATTCCCAAGGCGGTGTTTCAGAAGAACGGAGACCTCGTCCGACTGGCTCCCGGGCATCCGGGCAAGTTCGGTGAGGTGCATTCCGGACGCCTGATCCTTGATGGCGACATTATTGCGCCGGCGGATGGCGAAGCGATGGTGATGCGGCGGCGCATTTCCTACCAGGGGGTGGTCTCGGTGGCTGCGACGCCGGATGGTAAGGTCAAGGTCAGTGCCGTTGGCTTGCCGCTCGATGAAGACTACGCCGATTTCGTGGCCGAGGCGGAGGAAGACGTCGCCAAGGCCCTGCAGCGCACGCGCAAGGCCACACCAGAGGACCGCCATGAGGCGGTGCGCCTTGCGACCCGCCGCGCTGCGACGCGCTGGTCGGGCAAGAAGCCCCAGGTCCAGGTGCTGATCCTGGGGAACGACTGAACACCTCCGGCCGACCCGCCGTCATAGGGCGGGCGGCCGGGAGAGGAGATGATGACGCCGATGCAATGGACGTCCCTGATCGCGATTTTTGGGCTATTCTGGGTTTTGAGTGCCTTCATTGTCCTGCCGATCGGCTTGCGCACGCCCGATGAGGTCGAAGGCCATGAGGTCCAGACAGGCCATGCCGATTCCGCGCCGGTGAATTTTCGTCCCGGCAAGGTGGCCTTGCGGGCCACGATCCTTGCTGCGGTCCTCAGCGCCCTGTTCACTCTGAACTGGTCCTATGGGTGGGTCACGCGCGAGGATCTCAACTTCTACGGCGAGATGCCGAGCGAAGACCTGGGCTACTGAGGTCTCTGCAAGCCGCGGCCCGATTACGGCCGCGGCTTTGCTTGTCTCAATTGCGTAGGCGTTCGATGGCCTGGGCGAGGGCCACGTAGAGCTTGCCCATGTCCGAGGAGAGCAAGGTCACCCCCATCGCATTGCCATCGCGGGTCGAGAGGACCTGGCGAAGGAGCGATTCGAAGTCGTGGATGTAGCGGCTCACGTGTTCGCGGAAGGCGTCATCGCTTTCGAAAGTCTGCTGGATAGCCTTGGCTTCGCTCGAATCGATAAGGGTGACGGCGCGTCGGGTGAAGATCCCGCGATCACCGCGCAGATAGGAGGCCCAGGCCGTGTCGGAGACCTCGCTCGACATGGCGGCGGCGATGTCGATGGCGTTGGAGTTGAGAGACTCCGTAATGAGCGCGGCCCGGCGGGCAAAATCATTGTTGACCTGTTCGCTTGCCCGTTCACGGGCTTCGTCGAGCCGCGCTTCCAGATTGCCGACCAGTTCCGTGACCTTTTCCATCTGCTCGCGCAGCTGGACCGTGGCCTCGCGGCTGACACCCGTTGCATGGGCAACGGCCTGCTCGAGCTGTCCCGAGATTTCGGCCGCCGTGGTCCGCATGGCCTTGTCGATGGCCTTGCCGCTTTCGTCCCCCAGCATCTGGGTCACGCTATCGATGCGAGCGGGCGCACTCGCTTCAATATCGGAGATCGCTTCGTCGAGGTTCTGGCGCAGATCGGCAATGGCTTGCGTCAGTTCGCCGCGCGCATGATCGGCGTTCTGAAGCAACGTGCCTTCGATCTCCGTCAGGCTGCGCTGCAGTTGCTCAAGGCGCTGGGCGTGATCGTTGGTGCCCTCGGAGATGGCGGCCTGCGCTTCGACAAGGTGTTGGTGCAGCCGGTCCAGTGACGTTCCGGATTGCAGGATCGTCTCGGAGAGTGCCTGACCGCTCGTCGACGAGTCCGCAAGCTTGCCACGGACTTCATCTATCGCGCTGTTGATCCGGCCGAGTTGCTCCTCGGAATGGCTAAGTGCCTGGGGCAGTTCGTGCTGCGCCTGACCGGAGCTGGCGCGCAGCAGGTCGAGCAGGCGCAGGCTGTCGTCCGTGAGCTTGGCAACATCGCCATCGGCCGCCGATAGCGAGGCGCGGCTCGCGGCCAGGTTCTCAGCCAGGCCGTGCAGCGACGCCGAAAGACGCCCTTCGGCATCGGCGCTTTGCGTTGCGATGGAGCGCAGCCGCGCGTCGAACTGTTCGAGCTGCGAGGTCACGCTGCGCGCGCGCTCGCTCAGCGCCTCGGCCTGGTGACGATGCCCTTCGAGCCGTTCGGCCACGGCGTTGTCGAGTTCGACCAGCATGTGCTCGATATGGGCCAGTGCATGGCGCTCCTGTTCGAGCTGGCGCTGGTGGCGTTCGCTCGCTTCGCTGGCGAACTGGCCGTCGCGGTCCTTCAGACGTGCAAAGGCGGCGTCGGCCTGCGCGCAGACTTCGGAGAGACGATCGGAGAAGGTGGCGAGCACGGTCTGCTGGGCGGAGGAAATCCGGTCTTCGGTGCGAGCCGCATCTGTTCCGAGGGCCTCGATGCGCTGGGAGAGCTGATCGAGCGTGGTTTCATGCGCCGCGACGAGCAGGTCGTGCGCGGTCTCATGCTCGGCCTTGAGTGTCTCGAAGCTGTCCTGAACGCTGCGGGTGGCCTGGCCTTGGGCATCCGTGAGGCTGCGACCGACCACGCCGCATTCCTCGCGCAGCGCGGAAAGACGTGCGCGCAGCGAGGTGAGGGTGGCTGCCTCGCTCTCGTCCAGTTGTTCGCGGGTCTGGTGGAGCTCGCTTTGGAGGGCGGCCGAGCGGGTGCGGATTGCTGCGAGCGCGTCGGTTTCGTGGCGCTCAAGCTCGCTCCGGAATTCCTGGCCCTTTTCGGCCAGGGCTTCGAAGCGCTGGCGGGCAAGGACTTCCAGATCCTCGCACTGGCCGGCGAACTGGGCGAGCGCCGCATCGACCGCGGTGCGCACGGAGGCAATCTGGCGTTCGTTCGCCTGCCCGAATTCGTTCAGGCGATGGAAGCCGGCGATCATGTCCTCGATCTGGGAGCGGGCTGTCCGCCCCGCGTTACCGATGTTGCTGGTCACATCCTTGGCCGAGCTGGCGATCACGGGAAGCTGGCCGCGCAGCTTCTCCATGTTGTCCAAGGCCGTGGTGCTGACCGTGCCGATGGTTTCGAGGCGTTCGCCGTTCTCTTCGATGAGTTCCTGCAGCTTGCGGGCGTTGCCCGAGAGCCGCTCTGATGCCAAGCGGCCCAGTGCTTCGAGATCACGCGACTGTGCCGCGACGAATTCGCGGGCAAGACTGAGTTCCCGATTGACGCTGAGAAGGCGGCGTTCGAGGCGCTCGCTTTCGAGCGAGAGAGTGCTCGCAATGTCCCCGAAGCGCTTGCCCTCACGCGTGGAATGGCGAAGGGCGAGCAGCCAGACGATGCCGATCAACAGCGGGGGAACACACCACTGGCTGATGAGGGCGGGAACTGCCGCGAGGGTGAAGTCCGCCTGGAAATAGGTCCAGTGGGCGGCGAGGAAGAGGCCGCTCCACGCCAGGAGGCCGAGACCCGACAGGGCCGGGGCGATCCAGCTTCTGGAGCTTCGCGCGTCGCTGCTTTCGAGCGTCGCCGTGTCGTCGCCGATCCAGGCATCGTCCCAATCCGAAGCGGGGGCGGCGTCCTCCGCTTCGCTGGAGGGCGCAAGCGCATCGCGCAGCCGGGTGGGGTCGTCGGCCTTGGCCTGCGTGGCGCTATCCTCGGTGGAGGCACCGCCGAACGATATGATCCTGCTATCTCCAGACATCGCTCTACGATACCACGCCGGGGGTCTCAGGAAACCCCGGATTAAGACTTGGTTCGGTAATCTGGGGATATGGCGTATGAGACCGGAGCCTTGGAAGCAACGTTCGCAGCCGCGGCGGGAGGCGATCCCGAGCTGCTGGCACAGCTGCGCCAGTCCTATCGCGAAAGTGTTTCACGTCAGGTGGATCTCTTGGCGCGGTCCCGGTGCGACGGGAACTGGACGCTCGCGGCCACGCGTTTGCAGGGTCTCGCGGCAAGTTTCCATTCCGGCGATCTGCACGTTCTTGCGCTCGAGGCGCTGGACGCGGCTCCGGGCGAGCCGGCAGTCCTGCGGCGTCTACGTGACTATTTGGAGCGTTTTCCCGATTCGTGAGGCCACCTGGCGCTTGGCACCCGGCGGCACGGGGCCTAGAAGGACGCCCTCGGTGGAGTGAGTGTTCTGCGCATAGCCTTGTTATCGATGACGGACCCAACCGGTGCCGGCCAGACCCCGCCGCGCGCCGGTCTGCGGGTGGCTGGAGCAAGTCTTGCCAGGCACCAGTTGGGTCTTGTCCTTGCCTTGAAGTGCCATCGCATCGTGTGCCTGGCCGCCGGCGGCTCGTCGGATGTTCAGGATCTGGAGCGCGCAGCCCAGGATGCGGGCGTGCAGTTCAGGATCGTTTCCGGCCCGCATGATGTCCCCGCCCAGGTGGGAGAAGCCGACGAACTGTTCGTCATTACCGACGGCTTGTTCGTTGATCCGGACGTGGCTCTCCCGCTTCTGGAAGACATTCGCAGCTGCGTCCTGGTGCAGCCCGTGGAAGGTGCCCGGACCGCTGGATACGAACGGATCGACCTCAATCGCTGCGCCGCGGGCCTGATGCGATTGCCGGGAAGCGTGGTGGACAGACTGCGCGAGGTGCCCGAGGAAAGTGACACGATCTCGATCCTGACACGCCTTGCCCTGCAAGCTGGTACGCCCATGCGCGATGTGCCGGCCGCTGTGTGCGGAGGCGCGAACTGGCGGCTTGTCACCTGCGAAGCCGACGCGATCGGCTTGGAGGAGGAGTGGCTGCACCGGCATTTCACGGCCGGTCGCGGACAGTCTCCGGGCAGGCTCCTGGCCCAGTATGGTGCCGTCGCGTTCGGAGCGACCCTTCTTCAGGTCGGCCGTGCGAGCAATGTCGTCAGTGCGGCGGCGCTGGTTCTTCTCGCTCTGGCGGGTCTGCTGGGCTGGTTCGGCTTGCCGGGAGCTGGCTTTTTCGTGGCCGGCCTGGCCTGGATCCTCATCGAGGGCGGGCGCAAGGTGCGGGCTGCCGAGCGCAGGCCGCTGGGCGAAGCTGTCCCGGCGATCGAACGGGCGGACGCGATGGTATGGCTGGTCGATGTTGTTCTGGCCGGTCTCGTCCTGCTTGCGGCCGAGCGTCTGCCCGGTCAGGACATCCTGCACTGGCTCTATGTGCCAGCGTCGCTTTTTCTCGTCATCGCGGTGGCTCCACGGATCCTGGAAGGATGGGCCGGGGCTCTCATCAGTGACCGCGCCGTGCTGGCCTTGCTTCTCGCTCTGGGCGCGACCTTCGGGCAAGTTCTCGGCGTTGCGCAGGTGCTCGCCCTGTCGATTCTCGTGGCCGAACTTGTCCTGGCGAAACGAGCGGGAGTATAACTTCGATTTAACCAAGGCCGGGTTAGGCACATGGCATGAACGACCAGGCAGCCTTCAGGGATGGAGCCCGTCAGCTGGAAAGCATGATGGGAGAGGAACTTGCGCGAGGCGATGCCTCGGCGCAAACGATGCTGCCCATTCTCAGGCACCTCATAAGCGCCCAGGACAACTCGGTTTTCAGCGATGAGATCCTTGCGCGCGTTCGCGGCATGGTGGGCGATCTGGCGGGCCAGCTCATGGCTGCACTCACGTCCTGCCGAAGCGATCCTGACTCGCTGGCAGATCAGGGGACGCAGACGGCCCTTCTGGGGCAGGCTCTTATCGACAATCCGCAGCTGCTTACGCACCTGCACGGGCTCGCGCTTGAATGGCAGCTGACCGAGCGGCTCCAGGCACGCCATGCTCTCGACCCGGTCGTACCACCCTTGCTGCAGGCCCTGATCTCCTCGAACGACCCGGAAACCCAGGACACCGCCATGCGCTTCCTCGCCGCGCAGGCGCGGTGGGGGCAGGCGCAGCGTCGCATGCGCCTGCCACTTGTCGAACTGCCGGGGGAACTGCTTCATGCCGTGCTGATGGCCCTGGTCCAGCTGGACGGCGCGAATCCGCGCTGGACAGCGGATTGTGAGCGCGCGGCAGCCGAAGTGCGCGCACGCTTCGATGAAGGGGCCTCCCGCATCGGGCTGGCCGCGCAGCTTATCCTGGCCCTTGGCGGGGGCGCACACGCGGCCCTGTCCGTCTGCAGCGCGGGACTGGCCCTTTTCCTGAGTGCGCTTGGTCTCGCATCGGGGCAGGAGCGCGATCACGTTATCTTCTCGACACACGAGGGGCAGATGGCCCGACTGGCCCTCTCGCTTCGGGCTGCCGGTCTGAAAACCGGGGCAATCGAGCAGGAGTTTCTGGCTTTGCATCCCGATGTCCTGCTTCCCGAAGGCTTTGGCAGTATTGGTGCGGACCGTGCGGCGGCCATTCTCAATTCGGTTGGGGGGCACGCCGATGCGTTCTGACGGCACCATTCTCGCGCGCGGACAAAGCGATGCCCAGGACTGCCTGCTGAGCGCCGATGAGCCGCTGGCCGGTCTGCACCTTCGTTGCGGCGGACAGCTGCCGGGGCCCATCGCCGTTCCCGAATTGATGGAGCTGGTGCGCAAGGCCAGGCGCTATGGCTTTCGCCTGGCCCGCGCCGTGTCCGCGCATGATGGCGGCGAGATCGTTACGGCCTGGGTGGAAGCCGAGCCGCGCGATGGTGGGCAGGGCTGCGATATCCGCATTCGCAATTGGCGCAGCGCGCCCCAGCCTTCCGAGGATTCCACGGCGAGCGAGGCGCGGAGAGCCGCGACCGACCGTCATCTGGCCGAGCTGACGGCCCGCCTGGACGCGGGGCAGCGTATCCTTGCCGTTGAGACGGAAAGCGCGGAATTGCGCGAACTCGCCGCGGCCATGGAGAACGGCATCGGACGGCTCTGGACCGATTTCCTGCCCCCTGAGAATGTGACCCACCATCAACCGCTTCACTGGCGGCTGCTCGATGGCAGCCGGGTGATCGTGCCCGCCTCTTCGCGCCCATTCCAGGTGCGCCTGCTTCCGGCGATGCAACCGGGTTTCGATCCGGCGGGCTTCGAACTCCTGCTGCTTTCGGATGTTCCGGCTCCCACGGCAGCGGCTTCGGTGGGAGGCGCGGCCCTGCCGAGCAATCGGCGGGGTCTGGTCGGGCAGGAACTGGCCCCGGTCCTGCGCCAGCCCATTGCCCGAATCATTGCGAATGCGGAGACCATTCGCACGCGCATGGCGGGTCCCTTGCCCGATGCGTACGCGGGCTATGCCAGTGAGATCTCGAGCGCGGGGCAGCTTCTGCTCGACCTGCTCGACGACCTTTCGGATCTGGAAGTTGTCGAATCCCGCGACTTCCAGACCGCGCCGGACCAGATCGACCTGGGCGAGGTTTCGCGCCAGGCCGCGGGTATCCTCAATGTACGGGCGCGGGAAAAGAGCATCGCCCTGATCGCGCCCGAACCCGGCGAGACACTGCCTGCCATCGCGGAATTTCGGCGCGTTCTGCAGGTGCTTTTGAACCTGATCGGCAATGCGATCCGCTATTCCCCGGAAGGCTCGCAGATCTGGATACGTCTGGAAGGCGACGGGGCGAACGCCCAGGTTATCGTGGCCGACGAGGGGCCGGGTATCTCGCCCGAGCAGCAGGCCCGCGTGTTCGACAAGTTCGAGCGTCTGGGGCGCGTGGGCGATGGGGGGTCGGGCCTTGGCCTGTTCATCTCACGCCGCCTCGCCCGGGCCATGGGTGGCGATCTCACGGTCGAGAGCGAACCTGGGCGCGGGGCGCGCTTCATTCTGACCGTGCCCGCAGATCCCGACGCGCCCTGACGGCACTGCCGCACGGGGTGGGGCTGACCGGAACCGCGCGCTCTTCCACAAAAAGCATGAAAGCAACGAAAAAGGCCCCCGCTATCGCGGAGGCCTCTTCGTTCAGATGGTCAGTTCCTGACCGTCTGCTCAACGCTGGCTGAGCGGCACGTAGTCGCGCTGCGTCGGACCGGTGTAGAGCTGACGCGGACGGCCGATGCGCTGGCCGGGATCCGAGATCATTTCGTTCCACTGCGCAACCCAGCCCACGGTGCGGGCAAGGGCGAAGAGCACGGTGAACATGTCGGTCGGGAAGCCGATCGCCGAAAGCACGACGCCCGAGTAGAAGTCGACGTTCGGGAAGAGCTTCTTCTCGATGAAGTACGGGTCGTTGAGGGCGATTTCCTCGAGGCGCATGGCGGTCTCGAAGAGCGGGTCCTGAACGTTGAGCGCTTCGAAGACTTCGCGTACGGTCGACTGCATGACCGTCGCACGCGGGTCGTAGTTCTTGTAGACGCGGTGACCGAAGCCCATGAGACGGAACGGATCGTTCTTGTCCTTGGCGCGCTCGATGTAGTGCGGAATACGGTCGGGAGTGCCGATTTCGCGCAGCATGTTGAGGCACGCTTCGTTCGCGCCGCCGTGGGCCGGGCCCCAGAGGCAGGCGATGCCGGCCGCGATGCACGCGAACGGGTTGGCGCCCGACGAACCGGCGAGACGCACGGTCGAGGTCGAGGCGTTCTGCTCGTGGTCGGCGTGCAGGATGAAGATGCGGTCCATCGCCTTTTCAACGGCGGGGATCACTTCATATTCCTCGGCGGGAACGCCGAAGGTCATGCGCAGGAAGTTGCCCGTGTAGGACAGGTTGTTGTCCGGGTAGAGCATCGGCTGACCGACCGAGTACTTGTAGGCAGCGGCCGCAATCGTCGGCATCTTCGCGATCAGGCGATGGCTGGCGATCTTGCGCTGTTCGGGGTCGGTGATGTCGGTCGAGTCGTGGTAGAACGCCGACAGGGCGCCGACGATACCGCACATGATGGCCATCGGGTGCGCGTCACGGCGGAAGCCCTGGTAGAAGTGACGCAGCTGCTCGTGGATCATCGTGTGACGGCTGATCGTGTACTCGAAGTTCGAGAGCTCGTCCTGGCTCGGCAGTTCGCCGTTCAGCAGCAGGTAGCTGACTTCCATGAACGAGGAGCTCTCGGCGAGCTGGCCGATCGGGTAGCCGCGGTGCAGCAGGACGCCCTCGCCACCGTCGATGTAGGTCAGCGCGGATTCGCAGCTTGCCGTCGACGTGAAGCCGGGGTCGAAGGTGAACTTACCGGTCTGGCCGTAGAGCTTGCGGATGTCGATGACTTCCGGGCCCACGCTGCCCTTGAGGACGGGGTATTCCAAATCCGCGCCGTCCGCGCTCAGTTTAACCTGATCACCCACCAGTTCTTACTCCTTATGCTTGTGTCTCGGTATGCTCCCCGGCCTGCGCTGTGATGCGCGCGAGACTTTCGTCCCGGCCAAGAAGTACCAATACGTCAAAAATCCCTGGCGACGTTGTCTGACCCGTCAGGGCCGCCCGCAGGGGTTGTGCGAGCTTGCCGAGGCCCAGTTCGAGCTCTGCGGCCATTGCCTTCAGGTTGGCTTCCAAAGCCTCAAGGGTCCATTCGGGCTCCCCGCTCAGACGCTCGTGGATCGCGGCCAGACGCTCACGCGCCTCGTCGGTCAGGAGCTTCTGCGCCTTCTCGGTCATAGTGAGAGGACGTTTGGCAAAAAGGAAAACAGCGCCTTCTGCAAGATCGTTGAGGTCCTTCGCGCGGACCTTCAGTTCGGCCATGGCGCGTGCCAGCAGGGCCTTGTCGGCGTCCGGGTATCCGGCAGCGACAAGCCGCGGCAGAACGAGATCGGCGAGATATTCGTCGCTCGCTTCGCGCAGGTAGTGACCGTTGAGATTTTGCAGCTTCGCGAGGTCGAACCGCGAGGCGCCCTTGTTGACATTGGTGATGTCGAACCATTCGACCGCCTGCTCGCGGCTGATGATTTCTTCATCGCCATGGCCCCACCCGAGGCGCAGCAGGTAGTTGAAGACCGCGTCGGGCAGGAGGCCCATCTCGTCGCGGTAGGCATCGACACCGAGCGCACCATGGCGCTTGGAAAGCTTGGCGCCATCAGCGCCGTGGATGAGTGGAATGTGGGCGTAGAGAGGGTCTTCCCAGCCACCCTCGATCTCGTTCATCGCGCGCAGGATCACCAGCTGGCGAAACGCGTTGTTGATATGATCATCGCCGCGAATGACGTGGGTAACGCCCATGTCGCGGTCATCGACAACCACGGCCAGCATGTAGGTCGGCGTGCCGTCCGAACGCAGGATGATGAAGTCGTCGAGCTCGCGGTTCTGAACCGTGATCGGGCCCTGGACCTGGTCATCGATGGTGGTCTCGCCATCGCGCGGAGCCTTGACGCGCACCACGTAGGGTTGATCATCCGGCCACTGCGCAGCGTCGGCATCGCGCCACTCGCTGTCGAGGCGGAAAGGACGTCGCTCATCCTGCGCCTTCTGGCGGCGTTCCGCGAGCTGTTCGCTGGTCAGGTAGCAGCGATAGGCCTGTCCGGCCTCCAGCAGCTTCGCGGCGACTTCGGCGTGACGCTCGGAACGGGCGAACTGGAACACGGGTTCCTCATCACCATTCAGTCCCAGCCAGGAGAGGCCGTCGAAGATGGCTTCGATCGCGGCATCGGTCGAGCGGGCACGGTCGGTGTCCTCGATGCGCAGAAGATACTTGCCACCGTGGTGGCGGGCAAAGAGCCAGTTGAACAGCGCGGTGCGGGCACCGCCGATATGCAGAAAGCCGGTCGGCGAGGGAGCAAAGCGCGTAACGACGGCCTTGGTGCCGCTCGATCCGCTCGTTGCACTTCCACTTGCCATTCCAATCACCTTCTGTCCTATTCCGGGCATGGCGATCGAGGTCACCCGACCCGGTAAAATTGTGGGCCCGGACATCATGTCCGGAGACGCTGCATTGCGGGGTCGGCAATGGAACAGCGAACGCAACTTGTCGAGTGCTTTGGCGGCAATCGAAGGATTTCTTTCGCAATCGTGTCGTGATCGTGTCCCGTGGCTTTCCGTGGCTTTCGGGACCGGCATCGCGGCATGGTTTGCGCTTCCGAAGCCGTCCCAATGGGCAGGCCTCATTGCGTTGTGCTGTGCAGCAAGCTTGGCGACCCGAGTTTGCTGGCGGCGATGTGGTGCGTTTCAAACTGTCTCGCAAGCTTTTTTTTGGGTGCCCCTGACGGTCGCGGCGGGCTGCGTCCTGATCTGGGGCCGCTCCATGATGGTGGGAACACCTCCCATCGAGCGGCCTTTGTATGGAGCATTCACGGGGAGGGTGCTCGCGGTGGAGTCGCAATCGGCCCAATCGCGCCGCCGGTTGGTGGTCGCCACGCGCGACCAGGCAAGCGGGCGGGCTCTCAAGATCCGGCTCAACCTGCCGGATGAGCTGTCCGAGGGCGAATCTGTCCGATCGGCTGAGATCAGCGAGGGCAGTCTCATCGAGTTTGAGGCGAGGATCATGCCGCCGGCAGCGCCGCTGCTCCCGGGTGGTTATAATTTTGCAAGAACGGCCTGGTTTGCCGGACTTGCCGGTTCGGGAACGATCCTGAAGCCCGTCACCGTCCTGGAGCCAGCGGAAGGAGGGGAAGCGCCGTTGGCACGCGTTCGGCGCCGACTGGCCGCGCATGTTCGTGAGCAGGTTGATGAGCGGGCGAATGGCATTGCGGTGGCGCTCGTCACCGGGGATCGGGGAGGCATCACGGCCGACGATGCGCAGGCCATGCGCGATTCCGGCCTCGCGCATCTGTTGGCCATAAGCGGGCTCCACGAGACGGCCGTGATTGGCCTTATTTATTTCCTGTCCGTGCGCACGCTCGCCTTGTGGCCGGCCTTGGCACTGCGAGTACGGTTGCCGGTATTGGCCTCCGGGCTCGCTGCGCTGGGGGGGATTGGCTATACGCTGCTGACCGGCGCGCAGGTGCCGACGGTTCGTTCGTGTATCGCGGCGCTGCTCGTGCTTGGTGCCCTGGCGCTGGGGCGCGAAGCACTGTCCTTGCGAATTCTGGCAGTGGCGGCATTCGCCGTCATGCTTCTATGGCCTGAAGCCGTGGTGGGACCAAGCTTCCAGATGAGCTTTGCCGCTGTCCTTGCCATCGTGGCTTTGTCGACCTCTGCACCCGTGCGCAATTTCCTCGGTCCCCGCGAGGAGCCGGCCTGGATGCGCGGCGTGCGCTGGTTCGGCATGCTCATGCTGACCGGGCTGGTGATCGAGCTCGCCCTGATGCCGATTGCGCTGTTCCACTTTCACAAGGCCGGTCTCTACGGCTCCTTGGCCAATCTCGTCGCAATTCCGTTGACGACCTTTGTGATCATGCCCGGAGTGGTTCTGGCCCTGGCGGCCGATATCGTGTCCCTTGGTGCGCCGCTCTGGGCCGTCGTGGGATGGACCATCAATGCGGTGCTGGGACTGGCGCATTGGGTCTCGGCGCAGCCGGGGGCGGTGACGCTGGTGCCGGGCATGGGCGAGGTGGCCTTCACGTTGTTCCTTGCCGGAGGATTCTGGCTGGCCCTATTGGTCGGAAAGGCGCGTCTGCTGGGCGCTCTCCCCTGCGTCGCGGGCTCTCTTGTCCTCTATAATCAGGCACCGCCTGATCTGCTGATCGCCGGGGATGGCCGCAACGTAGGCGTTGTGGAGCGGACGGCCGGGCGTGATGCGCCAAGGCTGCTGCTGCTGCGCGACACGCGCAGTGACTATGTGCGTGACAATTTCCAGGAGAATGCGGGGCTGCGCGGGGAGGCGATCTACCTCCCCGATCATCCGGGCGCGCGCTGTAACGCCGATTTCTGTTCGATCACCTTGCAGATGCGGGAGCGTGCAGCGACCGTGTTGTTGTCGAGGAGCCGGGACATCGTACCCGAAAGAGAGCTCGCCGCCGCCTGCGACCGGGCTGACATCGTGATTTCGGATCGCTGGCTGCCGCGGGCATGCCGGCCGCGCTGGTTCAAGGCTGACCGGGGGACGCTCAGCCAGACGGGAGGCCTGAGCGTTGATCTGTCGCGCGGCGCGGTGCGCAATGTCGCGCAGGGGCAGGGCATGCATGGATGGTGGCGTGGACGGACAGGAGAGATGTCCTTGCAGGACCTCATCCCGCCCATGCCATCACCGTCGTCTCCGGATCGTTAGCGCGCGTGGCGCTGCGATCCGGTCGGCTCAGTGGAAGTAGCGACGCAGGAGGCCTGCGAGCTTGCCCTGCACCTTGATCTCGTCGGCCGCATAGATCTGCGGTTCATAGGCCGCGTTGGCCGGGTCGAGACGGATCATGCCGTTTTCACGGCGCAGGTACTTGAGCGTCGCTTCCTCGCCGCGCACGAGGGCGACCACGATTTCGCCATCGTTGGCGATCTCGGTGCGCTTCACGAGGGCAAAGTCGCCGTCGAGAATGCCCGCTTCGATCATCGAATCGCCGGAGACCTCCAGCGCATAGTGTTCACCCGCGCCCAGAAGCGCGGCGGGAACGGGCAGGATCGCCTGGTCCTCCAGCGCTTCGATCGGGACGCCCGCGGCGATGCGTCCGTGCAAGGGGATCTCGATCACATCGGGTGCCGATGCGGGAGTGGCGGCCTCGGGCTTTGTGAAAGGAATGACATTCGAGCCGGCCGCAGGGGCCGCCTGGCCGCCTTCGTCGGCGCGGCGCAGCACTTCGAGCGCGCGGGCGCGGTTGGGCAGGCGGCGAATGAAGCCGCGTTCCTCCAGCGCTGAAATCAGTCGGTGCACGCCCGACTTGGACTTGAGGTCCAGCGCGTCCTTCATTTCTTCGAAGCTGGGCGAAATGCCGGTTTCGTCAAGCCGGGTCTGGATGAACCGGAGCAATTCGTGCTGCTTGCGGGTCAACATGTTCGCTGCCTCTTTCCTGCGCGTGCCGCACACGGAAATTCGGCTTCCCGCGCATCAGCTGTTCTTCTGGATGTTCCACTTGTGAACATTTTGAGAACAATTAAGCAACAGAATTTCCCACGTCAAGCGATACCGCCGTTCTGGAGTATGTAGATGCGCACGTTTGCGCCAGACGGTGTTTCCGGTCCGTTCGCAGGACGCTCGATGAGCACGTTACTGCCCGCAAGAGCGCCCAGGGCCCCGCTGTCCTGAACCCGCACGGCGCGCACGCATTCCCCGTCCCAGGTGCCGCGCAGGAATTCGCGGCGTGCGCCGGTGGCCGGGAGGTCCCCGTCGAGGCGGGTGGTGACGACCATAGGAGCAGGATCGAGCGCGCCCATCAGCCGGCGCAGCAGCGGGAGCAGGAAATGGTAGCCCGTAACGAGTGCAGACACCGGATTTCCGGGCAGCCCGATGATGATCTGGCGGCGCTGCGAGCGGGGGCGGGTGGCGACGAGGAGCGGCTTGCCCGGCTTGATCGCGATGCGCCAGAAGTCGAGCTTCGCGCCCCAGGCTTCGAGCGCGGGGCGGATGAGGTCGTGGTCGCCAACGGACGCGCCGCCGCTGGTGACGATGACGTCGGCATGGGCGGCTTCGTCGAAGGCCCCCAGGAGCGCGTCGAGCGTATCTCCGACCGGGCCGATGCGGCGTGTCTGGACCGCGAGCCCGGCGACCATTGCCTCCAGCATGGCGCCATTGCTCGCCGGAATCTGGTGCGTGGCGCAGTTCTCCGGGTCGGAGGAGAGCTCATCGCCGCTGTCGATGATCGCGACTTCGGGCGCGCGGAAGACGGGTAGGTGCCTGTGCCCGGCCGAGACGGCGAGCGCGATCTGCGCAGGGCCGATGCGGGTTCCGGCGGGAAGGACTTCCTTTCCGGTCACGAAGTCCGAGCCGAGGCGGCGCACGTGGCGATCCTGCGGGCTGGGGCCTGAGCCGGTGAGCGCGAGTGCATCGTCGCTGCGCGTGAGATCTTCCTGCACGATCACGGCGGCGGCGTCGCAAGGCAGCAGCGCGCCGGTCGAGATGCGCACCGCGTCACCGCGCGCCATGGTGCCGGTGAAGGGGTGCCCGGCGGCACTCTCGCCCACGATGGTCCAGGGGCCGGCAAGATCGCCATCGGTGACCGCGTAGCCGTCCATGGCGGAAAGGTGCCCGGCGGGCTGGGTGCGGCGGGCGAGCAGCGGTTCTGCAAGATAGCGGCCGATGGCGCCTGTCATGTCGACATGCTCGCGGCGCATCGGATCGGCGAGAGCAAGGAGGCGGCGCTGTGCCTCTTCGAGCGGGATCGGGGGCGTCATGACGGGCGTGTCGGGAGAAGGCGCGGTGCTCATACCCAGCCTTCGGCCTTCCAGTGGCCCGACTTGCCGCCCTGCTTCTCGACGAGGCGGATATCCGAGATGACCATGCCCTTATCGAGCGCCTTGGCCATGTCGTAGATCGTGACAAGCGCGATCGAGACGGCGGTGATGGCCTCCATCTCGATGCCGGTCTTGCCGGTTATCGAGGCGGTCGCGGTGGCGCGGATGGAGCCGGTGAACTCTTCCTCTTTCTCGAAGGTGAAATCGAGGTTCACCGCATCGAGGGGGAGGGGGTGGCACATCGGGATGAGATCGGCGGTCTTCTTGGCCGCGAGGATGCCTGCGATGCGCGCCGTTCCCAGCACGTCGCCCTTGGGCGCATCGCCGGCGCGCACGGCGTCGAGCGCCTCGCGGGTCATGGTGATCGTGCCGCTGGCCACCGCGAGGCGGCGGGTTTCGGCCTTGGCGCCGACATCGACCATGCGCGCGGTGCCGTCCGTGTCGATATGGCTAAGCGATGAGCTCACGAGAGGGGTCCTTGGCGCAAGGGTAAATGACAGGGAGGGGACATCAGGTTGACACAGTTGACACAGTCCAGGGGGCCAACTGTCCGGCCCCCTTCCTGCGGCATCTCGGCAAGGGTCGGGAAGGAGGCGCGAAGGGGCGTCATTGCGTGAGATCCTTGCAGATCGCGGCGGTGTAGGACAGCCCCTTTTCGCGCTCTTCAGGCGCCGGTGAGAAGGCGCCGGGTCGCGGCCTCGACATCGGCCTCGCGCATCAGGCTTTCGCCGACCAGGAAGGTGCGCGCGCCGCAGGCCGAGAGGCGCACGAGGTCCTCGTGCCGGTTGATGCCGCTCTCGCTGACCAGGAGCGCGCCCTCGGGCGCAAGCGGGGCGAGCCGCTCGGTGATGCCGATGTCGGTGACAAAGCGCTTGAGGTCACGGTTGTTGACGCCAATAAGCCTTGATTTCAAACGACTTGCACGTTCCATCTCGGCTTCGTTGTGAACTTCGACAAGGCAGTCCATGCCGCGTTCGTGCGCGGCGGCCTCGATCTCGGCCATCTGCGTATCGTCCAGCGCGGCGACGATGATGAGGATCGCGTCGGCCCCGATCGCGCGGGCTTCGGCGACCTGCCAGGGGTCGATCATGAAGTCCTTGCGGATCACCGGCAGCGAAACCGCGGCGCGGGCCTCGACAAGGAAATCCTCATGCCCCTGAAAGTAGGGCGCGTCGGTCAGGATCGAGAGGCAGGCCGCGCCGCCCGCTTCATAGGCCTTCGCGTGTTCGGCGGGCCGGAAGTCGGGGCGGATGAGACCCTTGGAAGGGCTTGCCTTCTTGATCTCGGCGATGAGCGCGAAGCCACCTTGGGCCTTGGTACGCAGCGCGGCCTCGAAGCCGCGCGGCGCGCTCTGGAAGGAGGCCTGCGCGTCGAGTTCGTCCAGCGTCGAGAGGGTCTTGCGCACGGTCACTTCGCCGCGCTTGGTCTCGCAGATTTCGGTCAGCTTGTCGGACATGGGATTCCCTGTTGTCAGCCGCGCGGTTTGGTCGCGGCGATCCAGCAGTTGAGGAGGGCGTTGGCAAGGCCCTTGTCGATGGCCTCGGCGGCTTCCTCGACGCCTTCGGCCCAGCTCTCGACTTCGCCCGCGACCATCAGCGCGCCTGCTGCGTTGAGCAGCACGGCGTCGCGGTAGGCGCCGGGTTCACCCTGGAGCAGGTTCCGCAGGGCCTGCGCGTTGAAGGCCGGGTCTCCGCCGCGGATGGCTTCGACCGGGGCGCTCGACAGGCCAAGCTCGGCGGCGGTCACGCGCTTCATCGCGACGTCGCGGCCCGCAACGTCGGCGACTTCGTTGCCACCTGCCAGGCTGAGCTCGTCGAGGCCCTCGTCGCCCGAGACGACCATTGAGTGGACCGTGCCGAGCCGGGCCAGCGCCTCGGCGTAAATGGGGACATAGGCCGGACGGGCGATGCCGACCAGCTGGCGCGAGACGTTGGCCGGGTTGGCAAGCGGGCCCATCAGGTTGAAGATCGTGCGGCGCGCGATGGCCTTGCGGATCGGCATGATGCGGCCCATCGCGGGGTGGTGCTTGGCCGCAAAGAGAAAGCCGATGCCGATGTCCCGGAGGGTGTCCTCGGCGGTTTCCGCGGCGCGGTCGAGGTCGATGCCGAGTGCTTCGAGCGTGTCGGCCGCGCCCGCCTTGGAGCTGGCCGCCCGGTTGCCGTGCTTGGCGACCGGCACGTCGCAGGCCGCGACCACCAGGCTGACCGCGGTCGAGACATTGAGCGTGTGGTGCCCGTCGCCGCCCGTCCCGCACACATCGATGGCGTTCTCGGGCGCGTCGATGGGGATCATGCGTTCGCGCATGGCGCGCGCCGCGCCCGCGATCTCGCTCGCCGTCTCGCCGCGCTCGGAAAGGGCGATGAGGAAGTCCTTGACCACCTCATCGTCGACCTTGCCGTCGAGAATTGCGCCGAAGGCGTCGTGCGCCTCGTCCTCGGCAATGGCCCTGGCGGTATCGGGAAGCTGGGTGAGGGCGTTCACGCGCTCAGCCTTTCGGGAAGCTTTGCCTCGATCCCGCAGATCGTAAGGAAGTTCGCCAGCATCGCGTGGCCGTGCTCGGTGGCGATGGACTCGGGGTGGAACTGCACGCCGTGGATGGGCAGGCTTTCGTGCGCGAAGCCCATGACGTGGCCGTCCTCGGAGCGGCAGTTGACCTTGAGGCAGGCGGGAATGTCCTCGACGATCAGCGAGTGGTAGCGCGTCGCCGTGAAGGGCGAAGGGAGCCCCGCAAAGACGCCGGTGCCATCGTGCGTCATGGTCGAGGTCTTGCCGTGCATCAGACCGCCGCGCACGACCTTCCCGCCGAAGAACTGGCCGATCGACTGGTGGCCCAGGCACACGCCCAGCAGCGGCAGGCCCTTCTCGGCCGCCGCGCCGACGAGGTCGAGGCTGATGCCCGCCTCGTTCGGGGTGCAGGGGCCGGGCGAGACGAGGAAGCCCTTTGCGCCCGAGGCCAGCGCCTCTTCGACGGTGAGGCTGTCGTTGCGCACCACCTTCACCTCGGCACCCAGTTCCATGACGTAGTGGACCAGGTTCCAGGTGAAGCTGTCGTAATTGTCGATGACGAGGATCATGGGTTTGCCTTCTGGCCTTGCGCCGGTGCGCCTTGCATCTGTGTGTCTTGCGCCTTCGCGCGTTTCTCGACGACGATCAAGGGGCCAAGCTCGGGTCCGGTGTCGAGCCGGCCATGCTCGGGGTCCCACAAGGAGGAGACCGAGCCGTCGAGGAAGAGCGCGTTGGCGCAGTGCAGGTCGTCGCGGAAATAGCGGGCGAGCTTGCCGAAGGAGACGGGCTCCTCGGCGATCACGAAGTGCGCGCGGCCCGTCGCATCGACGCCCACGCCGTTGCGCAGCTTGTGCGAGGTGCCGTCGGGATCGATGGCCGGGTGCAGCTTGCCGTCGATCACCAGCATTGGCCCCGACTGCGTGCCGAAGGCGGGGCGGTGCGTGACTTTCGCGGCGAAGTCGCCGGACGTCATCACCCGCCAGTGCCCCTGGGCATCGCCAAAGAAGACGCCGTTGGGCAGCAGGTGAAAGTTGCCCGGGCCCTCGTTGGTGTTGAGCGCGTGGACGCGCTCGCCCTCCTCGACGTAGTAGCCGATGGGCTGGCCTGCGCTGTCGTACATGCCCGCATTCATCGCGAAGGCGACAGGCGCGCTGCCCTCGGGTCGGCTGACGGCGAGCTGGCTCAGCGTGCGGTAGGGCGCGCCGTTCTCGGGCGCGAGCACGGTGTGGATCGCGTGGCGGCCGGGCACGGCCGTGCAGTGCACGAAGGCCGTGCCTTCGAAGCGTGCGCTTTCGCAGGCCGGGGACGGCGGGACCTCGGCGGCGTTCTCGGTGGAGGAACAGGCGCCGAGCAGCAGCAGGGCCAGCGCAGCGGGGGCGAGAGCCGCCCGTGCGCGGTTCACTGTCCGAAGCCCGGTTCCCCGGCGATGCGGATCGCCTCGCGTGCGGCGGCGAAGAGCGCGCCCGACTTGTGGAGGCACTCGTTCTGTTCCGAGGTCGGGTCGCTGTCGGCGACGATGCCTGCGCCCGCCTGAACGTGGAGCACCCCGTCCTTGAGGACGCCGGTGCGCAGGACAATGCACGAATCGAGCGAGCCGTCGGGTGAGAAGTACCCGACGCCGCCCGCGTAGGCGCCGCGCGTTTCGGGTTCGAGCTCGGCGATGATCTGGCAGGCGCGGACCTTGGGCGCGCCCGAGACGGTGCCCGCCGGGAAACCGGCAAAGACCGCGTCGATGGCATCGTGGGTCCTGGTGTCGAGCGTTCCGACCACGTTCGAGACGATGTGCATGACGTGGCTGTAGCGCTCGATGGTGTAGCTGTCGGTCACCTCGACCGAGCCCGCCGTGGAGACGCGACCGACATCGTTGCGGCCAAGGTCGAGCAGCATGAGGTGCTCGGCGCGTTCCTTCTGGTCGTCGAGCAGGCTGATCTCGTTGGCCTTGTCCTCGGCCTCGGTCTTGCCGCGCGGGCGGGTGCCCGCGATCGGGCGGATGGTGACCTGCGGCTGGCCGTCCTCATCCTTGCGTACGCGCACGAGGATCTCCGGGCTCGAGCCGACGACGGCAAAGCCAGGCAAGTCGAGGAAGTAGAGGAAGGGCGAGGGGTTCACGCGGCGCAGCGCGCGGTAGAGCGCGAGCGGGGGCAGCGGGAACTCGCAGGTGAAGCGCTGCGCAAGCACGATCTGGAAGATGTCGCCCGCCGTGATGTAGTCCTTGGCGCGCGTGACCATCGCCTCGTATTCACCGGGCTTGAGGACCGGGGTCTGGACCGGCTCGGGAAGGTCCGTGAGGACGGGGCTGGCGGGCACCGGCTCGTTGAGGCGGCGCAGCGTCTCGGCGATGCGGTCTTCGGCGGCCTCGATGGCGCGGGCCGGGTCGGCCGCGCTCTCGGGCCAGAGCGGGGCGATGCAGAAGAGCTCGTCGCCCAGGCTGTCGAAGACGAGCAGGATCGAGGGGCGCACGAAGAGCATGTCGGGCACGTCGAGTTCGCTCTGCGGCGCGCGCGGCAGCTTCTCGACAAGGCCGATGGTCTCGTAGCCGAAGTACCCGACCACGCAGGCGAGCGCAGGCGGGAGTTCGGCGGGAACGTCGATGCGGCAGCTTTCGACCAGCGTGCGCAGTTCGACCAGGCTGTCGCCCGGAAGAGGGGTGAAGGCGTCGGTGTCGCTCTTCCAGGTGCGGTTGATCTGGGCCTCGTGGCCCTGCGCGCGGAAGACCAGGTCGGGGTCGAGGCCGAGAAGGCTGTAGCGCCCGCGCTGGGCGCCGCCTTCCACCGATTCGAGCAGGAAGTCGCCGCGGCCGTCCTCGAACAGCTTGAGCGCGGCGCCCACCGGCGTCTGGGTATCGGCCACGAGACGGCGCCAGACCAGCGCGGGCTTTCCGTTCGAGAGCCGCGTCTGGGCGTCGGTACGGATGGCATCGCTGCTGGTCTGGCGCTGTGTCGTCATGGTCCTGCTGGTTTCGTTATCGGATGGTGTGTGGAAGGTGGTGGAGGGCGATCAGGCGCCGGGCTGGGCGGTGCCGCCCAGGCGCTCGCGCACGGCCTTGATGGTCGCGGCGTTCTTCTCGACCTTCATTTCCCCGGCGACGGCATGGCCGAGCGAGGTGACGAAGGCGTTGCCCATCTGGGCGCCCAGTTCCTGGCGGGCCTGCGCGATCATCTCGTCGGACTGAACCTTGCCGGCCTTGATGTCCTTGAGCTGGACCACGAACCATCCGCGCTCGCCGTCGGCCGACTGCACCTTCACGCTGTCCTTGGTCATGTGGAACATGAGCGAGACGGGCGGGGGCACCTGGCGGCCTTCCTGGAGCGCGCGGCTGAGCGTCGCGCGCGACATGCCCAGCTCCTCGATCGGGGGCAGGCGCTTGCCCAGGTCCTTCATGGCCTGGGCCATGGTCTTGCCCCCGGCCATGGCCTTGCGCACCTTGAGCGCGGCGGCCTTGGCCGCCTTCGAACCGGCGTCGAGCGCCCAGGCCGACTTCACGTCGTCCTGGATGTCGTCGAACGGCGCGGGCGCGGAGGGAGTGATCTCGGTCACGTCGTAGATCACGAAGGGACGGTTCGCCTCGAAGTTCTGGCCCTGGCCCATCTGGGTGAGCTGGGGCTGCTCCTGCTGCATCTTGAAGACGGTGGCGAGAAGCGGCTGGAGGCCCTCATCGACGCTCTTGTCGATTTCGCCGTAGATGCGGCCATCGGCGGTGACGGGGCCGGTGGTCTCGACCTCGACACCCAGCGACTTGGCAACTTCGGGCAGGCTCGCACCGTCGGCGAACTGGTCCTCGATGCCTTCGAGCTTGGCGGCGAACGCCTTGCGCTTCGCATCGGCTTCGAGCTCGGTAACGAGTTCGTCGCGTGCGTCCGCGAGGGTGCGCGCAGGCTTGGTGCTTTCTTCCTCGACGCGCACGACGTGCCAGCCCAGCGCCGACTTGGCGGGAGCGGCAAGCTCGCCCACCTTGGCGGCGAAGACCGCATCGGAGACGGGCTTGGCGAACTGGTCGGTGAGGTCCTTGCGGCTGAAGAATTCCAGCTTGGCCGCGGAGAGACCCTTTTCGGTGGCGGCCGCTTCGAGCGTCTTGCCGCCCTTGACGGCCGTGACGATGGCCTTGGCCGCGTCCTCGGTCGGCGCGATCACCTGGGTGATGCGGCGGTCGTCCTTGGCGGCGTAGCGCGCGGCGTTGGCCTTGTAGGCCGCTTCGATCTGCGCGTCGGTGGGGGCGGCGGGCGCCGACATCGAATCGATGGTGAACTGCGCGTAGCGCATCATGCGGCGCTCGGGCCGGATGAAGTTCTGGGTGTGGCTGTCGTAGAAGGCCTTGAGCGTCTTCGTGTCGGGCTCATCCTCGGGCACGAACAGCATCGAGGGCAGGGCCAGGACCGAGCCGCTGCGGGTCTCGTCGATCATCGCGGCGTAGCGCTTGGCCATGTAGGCGGGCATCTTCGCGCCGAACTGCGCCGGGCTGGCGAGCTGCTGGCCGACAAGGCCTTGCGCGATGTCCTCGCGCAGCGCCTTCTCGGAGAGGCCCTGCTGGGCGAGCGCCTGGCGGAAGGTGTTCTGGTCGAACTTGCCGTCGACGCCCTGGAACGCGGCGATCTGCGCGATCTCGCTGTCGACCAGGCGGTCCCCGGCGACGATCCCGTGCTCCTTGCCGAAGGCGAAGAAGGCGGTGCGCTGGACCAGCTCGTCGAGGATCGTGTCGAGCCCGCCCTGCGCGAGCAGCTGGCTCATCGAGGCCTGCGGGTTGTTCTGCTGAACGCGGCGCAGCGCGGAGTTCGCGCCCTGTGCCAGTTCATTGGCGTCGATGGTCTCGTCGCCGACGCTGGCCACGGTGTTGGCATCGCCTGCGCTGCCCGCACCCTGGATGCCGGCGATGTCGCCGCTGGCGAAGGCGAGGGCGATGACGCCGAGCACGACCAGCGCGATGGCCGCGCCGATCTTGGACTTGATGAACGATCTGAAGAAGCTGAGCATGTCCTGTCCGGCCGTTGACTGAGCGGTCTGTGAAGCGCTCCTGCCCGGGACCACCTGCCGGGGCAGGGGCCTTCATGCAGGAGGCGGGAAATGGCGCAGGCTTTAGGGGGGCTTTCGCCGTCCTGCAATGGCATCGCATCGCTTTGCGCCCGATTTCTGTGGTTTCGGACACGCGGGTGCGGTGCGACAGAGCCCCGTGGTGGCGCGGCCTCGATGAATGGAGGCTTGCTTGCTCCTTCGTGCGAATATTCCGGGGGCTCGTTTCCGGCGCGTGCAGTCGTCGCTCCTGGGCGGTCCCGAATTGGGCGCAGTGGAAAGAGAAGTCTCCCCCGGCTTTGACAAATCCGCTAGTGCTGGCCTAGCAGCGCCCCGCTACAACGGCGTTCCGATTCCCCTATCTGCGGGATTCGCTCGGTGTGTCGTCGATTTGATCAAGGGACCAAGATGGCCGGATTGCCTTACATCGTCGGAAACTGGAAAATGAACGGCACGCGCGCGATGCTGAACGAAGTGCGCGCGATCGACCGTGCCGCGGGACGTTTCCCCAGGGTTCAGGTGGCCGTCGCGCCGCCCGCGACGCTTATCTACCGTACACGTGATGCCGCTGAAATCATTGGCGTTGGTGGTCAGGACTGCCACATTCAGGAGAGCGGCGCCTTCACCGGTGACATCTCCGCCCCGATGCTCAAGGACGCCGGTGCCGACTTCACCATCGTCGGCCACTCCGAACGCCGCACGCTGCATGGCGAAAGCGACGCGGACGTACAGGCCAAGGCGGACGCGGCCATCGCCGCGGGCCTGGGCGTCATCCTGTGCGTGGGCGAAAGCGAAGCGCAGCGCGATGCAGGCGAGGCGGAAAGCGTCGTCGCGGCCCAGGTCGCCGCTTCGTGCCCGCAGGGCGAACAGGCGCCCGAAAAGTTTTCCGTGGCCTACGAGCCGATCTGGGCGATCGGCACGGGCCGCGTTCCTTCGGTCGAGGATGTCGCGGCGATGCACCGCGCGATCCGCGCCAAGCTGGTCGAGCTCTACGGCGAGAGCGGTACGGGCGTGCGCATCCTCTACGGCGGTTCGGTCAAGGCCGAGAACGCCGCCGAGCTGCTTTCGGTCCCCGAGGTGGGCGGTGCGCTCGTCGGTGGGGCGAGCCTGAGCGCGGAGAGCTTCCTCTCCATCGTCGGCGCGGCCGCGACGCTGGCCGCCGACTGAGCTGTAGGTGACGAAGTAAGCGCCTGATCTTCCGGTACTTGCTCGCGCCCGCGCGCGGACAAGGCTGGGTGAGGGCGGCAGGGTTGTCGTGTCTGCGCGGCCGTGCATGTCGAATCCCGTGTCCGGGCCGGGTTGCGTTCGGGGGGCGTTGCGCTTATCTGCGCCGCTTGTGATTGCGGTCTGTGATCTTGTTTGCAGGCCCGTTGAGAAGAGCTGAGATCGAGCTGATGTTTGTTTTCCTGACCGTCGTCCAGGCGCTGGTAGCTGCCGCCCTGGTCGGTGTTATCCTGGTTCAGAAGTCCGAGGGCGGTGGCCTTGGCGTCGGCGGCGGGGGCAATCCCGGCGGCCTGATGTCGGCGCGCGGCGCGGCCGATTTCCTGACCCGGGCGACCTCGATCCTCGCCGGTCTTTTCGTGGTTCTCAGCATTCTTCTTGCCGCGATGGCGGTCGACGCCAACAGCGTCGGCGATATCGATACCTCGCTGCAGCGTGGCGGTGAACCGGCGGCTCAGGAAGCCCCGGCAGACCCGCTTGCCGGCTCGGCTGGTGGCGAATCGGAGGCGGGTGCCGCAGCGGCCCCCGCGAACGACGATCCGCTCGCCGGAGCCGCGCAGCAGTAAGAGCTTCGCGAAGGCGAGTTCGGATCGGAAAGTCCGGAGCCGTCTCGAAACAGCATTGTAACCGAAATGCCGTCTGGCGCAGTCAGGCGGCATTTTATTGAGTTTGACCTGTGGATTCGGGTTCTTGGCGCTTGCGCTGAACCCCCCACGCAATTTAAGGCCCAATTCCCATGGCGCGGCACATCTTCATCACCGGCGGCGTGGTCTCCTCGCTTGGCAAGGGCCTCATGGCCGCCAGCCTGGCCGCGTTGCTGCAGGCCCGTGGGTTCCGAGTGCGAATCCGCAAGTTCGACCCCTATCTCAACGTCGACCCGGGCACGATGAGCCCGTACCAGCACGGCGAGGTCTTCGTGACCGACGACGGTGCGGAAGCCGACCTTGACCTTGGCCACTATGAACGCTTCACCGGCGTCTCGGCGCACCAGGGCGACAACATCACCTCGGGCCGCATCTACCAGGATATCATCGCCAAGGAGCGCCGCGGCGACTACCTCGGCGCCACCGTCCAGGTCATCCCGCACGTCACCGACGCGATCAAGAACTTCGCGCAGGCCGACACCGAGGACCTCGACTTCGTGCTGTGCGAAGTCGGCGGCACGGTGGGCGACATCGAAGGCCTGCCCTTCATCGAGGCGCTGCGCCAGATGCGCAACGAGCTGGGCCGCGAGAACACCTGTTTCGTCCACGTCACGCTGGTGCCCTACATTGCGGCGGCGGGTGAGCTGAAGACCAAGCCGACCCAGCACTCGGTGCGCGAGATGACCGGCCTTGGCATCCAGCCCGACATCCTTCTGTGCCGCTGCGAGCACGAACTGCCCGAGAGCGAGCGCGCCAAGATCGCTCTGTTCTGCAACGTGCGCCGCGAAGCGGTCATTCCTGCGCTCGACGCGCCCAACATCTACGCGGTGCCGCTCCAGTACCACGCCGAGGGTCTCGACGCCGAGGTGCTGCATCACTTCGGCCTCAATTCGCCCGCGCCGGAACTGTCGCGCTGGACCGGCATCGTCGATCGCTTCCAGAACCCGGAAGGCGAAGTCACCATCGGTGTCGTGGGCAAGTACGTCGGCCTGCCCGATGCCTACAAGTCGCTGAACGAGGCGCTCGTCCATGGCGGCATGGCCAACAAGGCCAAGGTCAAGATCAAGTGGCTCGACGCGGAAATCTTCGAGCAGTCCGATGCCGAGATCGCGCACGCGCTCGAACCCATGCACGGCATTCTCGTGCCCGGCGGCTTCGGTGAGCGCGGGACCGAGGGCAAGATCGCGGCGGTGCGCTTTGCGCGCGAGCGCAAGGTGCCCTTCTTCGGCATTTGCCTGGGTATGCAGATGGCCTGCATCGAGGGCGCGCGCGCGGCGGGCATCGCTGCGGCAAGCTCGACCGAGTTCGGCCCGACCGACGAGCCGGTGGTGGGCATCATCACCGAGTGGATGGGCAAGGAAGGCCTGGAAACCCGCGCCGAAGGCGGCGATCTGGGCGGCACCATGCGCCTTGGCGCCTACACCGCCAAGCTGGACGGCAACAGCCAGGTTTCCAGCATCTACGGCGGCGCGACCGAGATTTCCGAGCGCCACCGCCACCGCTACGAAGTCAACGGCAAGTACCGCGACGCGCTCGAAAAGGACGGCCTGATCTTCTCGGGCATGTCGCCCGATGGCCTGCTGCCCGAAATCGTCGAGCGTCCCGATCACCCGTTCTTCGTGGGCGTGCAGTTCCACCCCGAACTTAAGTCGCGTCCGTTTGAACCGCACCCGCTGTTCTCGGGCTTCGTGGCGGCCGCGCTCCAGCACTCGCGCCTGGTTTGAGTGCTTCGCCGCGCCTTGGCGTGGGTCTTGTCGGAAACGGCATGGCCGCGCGGGTGTTTCACGCACCCTACATTGCGGCCTGCACCGGCCTTGACCTGCGCGCGGTGGTAAGCCGCCGGGCCGAGGCCGAGCTGCCTCTGCCCGGCCTCGCACGGGTGCCCGACATCGTCGATCTGCTGGACGATCCCGCGATCGACCTTGTCGTGATCGCCACCCCCAGCGCCACGCATGCGCAGCTGGCCCAGCAGGCGCTCGACGCGGGCAAGCACGTCGTCGTCGACAAGCCCTTCACCCTCGATCTGGCGAGCGCGCAGGATCTTGTCGCGCGCGCCAAGAGGGCAAACCGCGTCGTCACCGCCTTTCACAACCGGCGCGGTGATGCCGATTTCCTCGCCATCGAAGCGGCCATTGCGGCAGGGGAGATCGGCCGCGTCGTCCACTTCGAATCCCACTTCGACCGCTTCCGCCCCAAGGTGCGCGAGCGCTGGCGCGAGGACGGCAGCGAAGGCTCGGGCGTGTGGTTCGATCTTGGTCCCCACCTTGTCGATCAGGCGCTGTGCCTGTTCGGTGCGCCCGAAGCCGTAAGCGCCGATATCGCAGCGCTGCGCGAGGGCGGCCGGTCGGACGACTACGCGCACGTCACGCTCCACTACCCACAGTTGCGCGCCATCCTTCATGCCGGAATGTGCGTGGCGGGCGGCGAACCTCGCTTCCGTGTCCACGGCACGGGCGGCTCACTTCTGAAGAACGGCATCGATCCACAGGAAGCCCAATCCGTTGCGGGCATGCGCCCCGGCGATCCCGACTGGGGCCGCGATCCCGAACCGCTGGTGCGCTTTGATGGCGAAGGTGCTCGCCACGAGACGCCCCTTCCGCGTGGGTGCCAGGAACGTTTCTACGAGGATGTCGCCGCCGCGTGCCGGGGCGAGAAGCCGGTCGCGGTGTCGGGTGAGGACATCGTCCTCGTCCAGGCGGTGATCGAGGCCGCGCGCACGGCGAGCCGGACCGGGCAGCGCGTGGCGCTGGCCGAGGTGTTGGAAGAGGCAGGTCGGAAGTAGGATTTGCCGAGGGCCATTGCCCTCGGGCTCCCCGAACTGTCCAGCTCACGTCCCGCGCGCGACGCAGGCCGAGAAAGGCGACGCTGCCCATTTCGGGGTCAAGGGGCAATGGCCCCTTGGATCATTTCCTTCCTACCTTCCTGTTGCCTTTCCCGTCTTTTCGCGAAACCTTGGGTGTTCGGGCTCTCATCGTTGTGGGCCTGGCGAAGAGGGGGGAACACGTGGCTTTACCGCGTTCGCGCAAGCAGAAGCTGCACATCCTGGGCAGTCGCCTTCACAAATGGCTGGCAGTCTGTGTGGGGATCCAGGTCCTCCTGTGGATGGGCTCGGGAGCGATCATGTCCTGGCTCAAGATCGAGCATGTGCGTTCCGAGCATGTCATCGCGCGCACGCCGGGGGCGCTTCCCGCCGATGCCCCGGTGCCCTCGTGGCTGGCGAACGACGGCACGCTTGTCGCGGTCACGACGCGCGCGGTGAACGGGCAGAGCGTCATCGAAGTGCGCCGCCGCGATGGTTCGGCCGCCCTGCACGATCCGGTATCCGGTCGCCGGCTTTCCCCGCTTTCGGCCCGCACGGCTTCCGAGATTGCACAGGGTGCGTGGAAAGGGGCGCCGACAGACGTGCAGGGCGTCTTGCCCGTGCGCGCGCCGGTCGGGACCGAGTACGGCGGGCCGTTTCCGGCCTGGCAGGTGACGTTCGCGGACCCGGATCGCACCCGGCTCTACATCGATGCGTCGAGCGGGGCGGTGCTTGCCGCGCGCAGCGACACCTGGCGTGTCTTCGACCTTGTGTGGGGCCTGCACATCATGGACTGGACGCTGCGCGAGAGGATCAACAGCTGGTGGCTGTTCGTCTTTGCGCTGGGCGGCACGGCCATCGCGCTTTCGGGTTTCGTGCTTCTGGCAAACCGATTTCCGCGCCTGCCTCGTCCCCGCAAGCGGCGCTAAGTCGCTGAGCTTGCTCTTGCTCCGCCGCTCGCTAGCATGGGGGCATGGCAACCGGGCATCAAGGTGAGGGGCAGGGGGCGGACACGCCATGGCCTGAGGGCGTGATCGAAAGCGACGTTCCGGCCCGGCTCGACCGCCTGCCGTGGTCGCGCTTTCACTGGCTGGTGGTCTGCGCGCTGGGCATCACCTGGATTCTCGACGGGCTGGAAGTCACGCTGACCGGCTCGATTGCGCCCGCCTTGCGCGAGAGCCCGGTGCTCGCCTTTTCCGCGCGCGAGATCGGGCTGGCGAACAGCCTGTATCTGGCAGGTGCGGTCACGGGCGCTCTGTTCTTCGGCTGGCTGACCGACCGGCTGGGGCGCAAGCGGCTCTTCACGCTGACGCTTCTGATCTACCTCCTCGCCACGGCAGGCACGGCTTTTACCTGGGACCTGCCGAGCTTTGCGCTCATGCGCTTTCTCACCGGCGCCGGGATCGGGGGGGAGTACAGCGCGATCAATTCGGCCATTCAGGAGCTGATCCCCGCGCGCCGCCGGGGCTGGACCGACCTTGTCATCAACGGCTCGTACTGGGTGGGGGCAGGGGTTGCGGGCGCGCTCTCGGTGGTGGTGCTCGATCCGCGCCTCTTTGCCCCCGATGTCGGCTGGCGCATTGCCTTTGGCTTCGGGGCGGTGACGGGGCTCATCGTGATCGCGCTGCGCCGCCACATCCCGGAGAGCCCGCGCTGGTTGCTCACTCACGGGCAGGGTGCCAAGGCCGAGGCCATCGTGGGTGAGATCGAGGCGCGCACGCAGACGCAAGGGCTCACCATTCAGGGTGAAACTCCGAAGGCCCGTCTCAAGGCACGCCGCGCCACGCCCTTGCGCGAAGTGTGGGAGGCGCTCTTTCGCACGTATCCGCGCCGCACCGCGCTTGGCCTTGTTCTGATGGCGGCGCAGGCCTTCCTCTACAACGCGATCTTCTTCACTTACGCCCTGATCCTGAGCGATTTCTATGGCGTGCCTTCGGACCGGGTGGGCTGGTACGTGCTGCCTTTCGCGGTGGGCAACGTGCTCGGGCCGCTGCTGCTGGGCCCCCTGTTCGACAGTTGGGGGCGGCGTCCGATGATCGCGCTGACCTATGGCGTCTCGGGGCTTCTGCTCGCCGCGACGGGCCTCGCCTTCCGGCTTGAGATGCTCGATGCCACCACGCAGACCCTGTGCTGGAGCGTGACGTTCTTCTTCGCCTCGGCCGCCGCCTCCTCGGCCTATCTGACCGTGGCCGAGAGTTTCCCGCTCGAAGTGCGCGCGCTGGCCATTGCGGTGTTCTATGCGCTGGGCACGGGGATCGGCGGGGTCATGGCGCCCTGGCTCTTCGGTGTCCTCATCGAGAGCGGATCGCGCGCGGACGTGCTGGGCGGCTATCTCCTTGCCAGCGCGCTCATGCTGCTGGCCGCCTTCGTGGGCTGGCGCTTCGGACTCGATAACGAGCGCAAGGCGCTGGAGGCCGTGGCGCGGCCCCTGTCCTGGCACGATGAGGACGGCGGGTAACTACGCGAAAAAGGGCGGCCCGCGTGTGCGGACCGCCCTGAATGGCATCATCGAATGGAAGAGGCCTCAGGCCGCGGCGCTATCCGCGTCCTTGTTGGGCTCGCTCTCGATCACCTTGAGCTGGTTGCCGCCAATGGCGATCTTCTTGGGCTTCATCGCCTCGGGCACTTCGCGCACGAGGTCGATCACGAGGAGACCATCGGCCAGGTCCGCCGCGTCCACCCGCACGTAGTCGGCGAGTTCGAAGCGGCGATCAAAACCCCGCTGGGCAATGCCCATGTGCAGGAAGTCGCCATCCGCGCCCTCGTCGGGCTTGCGGCCCTTGACGATGAGCAGGTTGGCCTGCGCGGTGATGTCGATGTCCTCGGGCTTGAAGCCGGCCACGGCCAGCGTGATGCGGTAGGCATCCTCGCCGCGGCGTTCGATGTTGAAGGGCGGATACTTGTCGCCCGCGTTCACGCGGTGCTGGTTCTCGAGCATGTCGAAAAGACGGTCGAAACCGACCATGGAACGGCGATAGGGCGCAAAATCGATACGGTTCATGACAAAAATCCTCATCTGAGCAATCTTCGTGGGTGAAGCCCGGCTGCCCGGCGCTTCGTCAGGTGTGTCATCCCCTTTTGGCTGGGCCATGACACATGGAATTAGATATGATAGCCCCGCGCCAAATCAAGGGCCTGACACACGGCCCTTTCGTAAAATTTCAGGAGACACCCGCATGAGCCAGCCCAAGGTCGAGATCTACTCCAAGTGGGGCTGCCCCTATTGCGTGGCCGCCAAGGCTCTGTTCGACCAGAAGGGCGTGGCCTACGAGGAATACGACATCACCATGGGCGGCCCCAAGCGTGACGAGATGGAAGCGCGCGTGCCCGGCGCCCGCACGCTTCCCCAGATCCTCGTGGACGACAAGGCCTACGGCGGCTTCGACGATGTCAACGCGCTCGAGCGCGCGGGCAAGCTCGACGCCATCCTCGGCCTGTGATCGGCTGACCCGATGCCCCGCGCTGCACTTTTCCAGATGACCAGCGGGATCGACCCCGCTGCCAACGCTGAGGCCATCGTCGGCGCCATCGCCGAGGCGCGCCGCGAAGGCGCGGCAATGCTCTTCACGCCCGAGATGTGCGGCCTGCTGGACCGCGACCGCAAACGTGGTGCTGCGCATGTCGTGGCCGAGGGCGAGAACCCGGTCCTCGCCGCCGCGCGCGAGGCGGCCGCGCGCGAGGGCATCTGGGTGCACCTGGGCTCGCTCGCGGTGCAGGGCGATGACGCGGGTGAGGGCGGGGACGGGCGCTTTGCCAACCGTGCCTTCGTGATCGACGATACGGGCGCGGTGCGCGCACGCTACGACAAGATCCATATGTTCGACGTGGACCTGGCGACCGGAGAAAGCTGGCGCGAATCGAACGCCTATGCCCCTGGGCGCGAGGTGGTGACGGTGGATACTCCGCTGGGGAGGCTTGGCCTCGCGATCTGCTACGACATCCGCTTTCCCGCTCTGTTCGAGGCCTTGGGGCGCGCCAAGTGCGACGTCATCGCCATCCCCGCCGCGTTCACCGTCCCCACGGGCCGTGCCCACTGGCACCTATTGCAATGCGCCCGTGCGGTCGAGGCGAGCGCCTACGTCGTGTCGGCCGCGCAGGTCGGCGAGCATGCGGACGGGCGCACGACTTATGGCCATTCGGTGGTGGTCGACCCCTGGGGCGAAATCCGCCTCGACATGGGCGGAGCCGACGACGGCGGGTGCCCCGGCCTTGGCTTTGCCGAAATCGATCCGGCCCGTATCGCCGAAGTGCGCGCCCAACTCCCCAGCCTTGCCAACAGGCAGACCTTGCCAAGCCCCCTGTGATCGCCACATAGGCGTCACATGATTGTCTACGATCTGGAATGCCGCGGTGAGGGTCATCGCTTCGAGGGCTGGTTCAAGTCCTCGGACGATTTCGCGCGCCAGCAGGAGCGGGGCCTCGTCGCCTGTCCGTTCTGCGGCTCGGGCGATGTTGCCAAGGCGCCCCAGGCCGCCCGTCTCGCGCGCAAGGGCAACCAGAAGCCCGAACCCTCCCGCCCCGCCGCCAGGTCGCCCGAGCGTGGACCCGCGAGCGCGCCGCGCGAAGGCGGCGAACCTGTCGCGGTGGCCCCGGTTTCCTCGCACGAGTTGCCCCAGCAGACGGTGGAGATGATCCACAAGCTCGCCGAAATGCAGGCCAGGGCGCTCAAGGCCTCGCGCTATGTGGGCGAAAGCTTCGCCGAGAATGCACGCCAGATGCACTACGGCGAGCGCGCGGTGGAGCAGATCCACGGCGAAACCACGCTCGAGGACGCGCAGGAACTGATGGACGAGGGCATCTCGGTCGTCCCCCTCCCGTTCCCGATCGCCCCGCCGGACGAAACCAACTAGGTTTACGCGCCCCGCACGCCATCCCCCGCTTGCCTAGCCGCCTTCCCGCCGCTAGGACGCCCTTGCGTGCGCCCATAGCTCAGCCGGATAGAGCACCAGATTCCTAATCTGGGGGCCAGTGGTTCGAATCCACTTGGGCGCACCAACATCTCTCTTTCTTCATATCGCAGGATTTCGTTCGGGCGCTGCGGCGTGGCCCGCTTCCGGCGGGGGCGAGTCTGCTCGGGCTTTGTGGCTCTGGTGGGACCAGACGCTGTCGCGTGGGCCGTTGCGTGCGCGGCGGCGGGTGGCGCGTGCGGCGAGGGTGAGGCTGGCGGCGAGCGCGACGCTGACGGCATCGACCAGCGGCTGGCTCCAGGGATGCAGGTCAAGGAAGGTCAGGCTCGCCAGTGGGATGGTGAGAAGGGCGAGCGCGGCTGCGGGGAGGAGTTCGCGCGCGCCTCTTGCGGTGCCGCGCACCAGCGCCCAGGCGACGAATCCTGTAAAGACCACATAGTAGATGGCGCTGTGAATGCCCGCGGTGGCCTCGGTGCCGAGCGGTTTGGCCGCTGCAAGCGTCACCGCGATTCCCGCCACGCAGCCCAGCGGTACGCCCACGGTGAGCGCGCCCAGGGCTCGTGTCGCGCGGGTCTGCGTCACCGCACCGGCCTTACGCTCGCGCTTGCGACGCGATTCCACCCAGAGCAGGTTGCCCGTGTAGAACAGCATCGCGCCGGCCAGTCCCAGCAGGAAGTAGGACCAGCGGATCGGTGCTCCGCCGAAGCTGCCGAAGTGCAGCGCGAAGAAGTTGGTGATCGTGGCCCCCCATGCGTCCTGCAGGCCGGGCATGTAGGTCGTGTCGGTCAGCGCGCCGGTGACCGGATCGGCCTCGACCATGCCGAACGTGGGGCCGCGCAGGCCAAAACGTGGATCATGGCCGCTGAGGCGCGCCTGCGGCTGACCCTCGCGGCCCGTGTGGTAGGTGATCGCGCGGATGGTGAAGCCCGGCGCCTGGCTCTCGACACGCTGGGCGAGCTTGGCCGGTGTGAGCAATTCGGGACCCTGTCCGTTCGGGTTCGGCGGGGGCGGCGGTGCCATCTGTGCGCGCGGGGCGCCCCGGTCCATGAAGGCGGCACCTTGCAGGTCGTAAAATTCGTCGTGGAAGGCGAAGACCACGGCGGTCAGGGCCATGACGATGTGGAAGGGCAGGCTGACGATGCCCAGCACGTTGTGGACATCGAGCCACATGCGCTTGGCGTTCTTGCCCACGCGCACCGCGAAGAAGTCCGCGACGAGACTGGGGAGGAGCACGATTACGCCCGAGACCAGCGCGATGAAGTAGAGCAGCGAGATCGCGCCCATGATCGGCATGGCAACCTCGTGCGCAAAGGGCAGGCCGACCTGCTGGTGCAGCCTGTCGATGAACTGCGCCACGGGCGAGGCGGCCTGCTTCTCGACCTCGAGCGTGCCGTCGGGCGCCAGCGCGGCGAGGAAGATCTCTGGGTCGCGTCGGCTGCCCTGCGACCATGTGACGCGGGCCGGGTTCTCCGGTCCGGTTTCAAGGTGCACGTCGTAGGAGCGGGCGGCCTCGGGATGGGCGGCGAGGACCGCCTCGACCAGTTCGGGCGCGCGCTCCAGCGGGACCGGGGCCGAGAGCGAGGTGGGCGCAGAGGCCCAGCGCTGGATCGGCTCCTCGAACATGGTCACAGCGCCCGCGAAGAAGGCGATGAACAGGGCGAGGCCGGAGACGATGCCGACCCAGCCATGTATCTCCTTGTACATCCGCAGGATATCGGTGCGCACTTTCATGACAGGCTCCCCAGCGCGAACAGTGTGAGCCACACGGCTGCGGCGGCAAGGCCGAGCCAGAGCCAGGCGCGAAGGCCGCTGCGAAAGAGAAAGCACAGCGACAGGACGGCACACCAGACCGGCGCGATGGTCCACATCGTGAACTGGCCTTGCGGGGAAAAGAAGCTGTCGCGCACGCCCAGCAGGGTGGCGAGCAGTCCCGAGACACCAAGCGCGAGGGCGAGCCCCAGGACGAGGCCGGCGGCGGTCTTGCCCGCCCAGTTCCGGCTGGTGAGTGGCGGGGTCATTTGGGAGCCTTTCGATCTCCGGCGCGCCAGGCGGCCGCGAGTGGGAGCAGCGACCAGACCAGCATGAGTGCGGTCAGCCAGATGAAGACGGAGGTGGCCGGGCCCGACCAGGTGAGCAGGTCAAGAAGGCCGAGCAGGGTGGCGCCCCAGCCTGCCCAGAAGATCCCGCGCGCTGCAGGCTTGCCCGGGCGCAGCGCCTGGTTGGGCGCGGCGCGGTAGAGTAGCGCGGCGCCCAGCACGGTCAGGACGAGACCGGTGGGCAGGGCCAGTTCGGCCGGGAGCGTGGACCCCGTCATGGCCGGGCCTCCTGGAATGCGACGCGTACCGCCTGGCCGAGGCCCGGCAGCAGCGTGCCGCCATGGCTTTCACCCGAATAGACGCGGCTGTGCACCTCAAGATTCTCCACTGCGGCGAGACGGTCGGCCAGTTCGCGGTGGGTCATCGTCATGGCCTGGCTGCGGGCGCGGACGCTGTCCTGCTCGCGTTCCCCCACCGCGAGATGGAGCGTACGGGGCCCGGCCGCCGCGAGGCGCGCGGGAAGGCCGGCAAGGCCGCCCAGCAGGCTGCGCGCCCCGAACCAGAGCGAGGGGCTGGTTGCTACGTAGTTACGGAACAATTCCGGCTCGCCCAGCAGTGTGTCGAGAACAAAGAGAGCGCCGAAGCTGTGGCCCCACAGCGTCTGGCGGGCGGTATCGACACGGTAGCGGCCCGTAATGCGGGGCATGAGGTCGCCCGCGAGGAAGCGGCGGAAGGCAGGCGCGCCGCCGGTCGGATGGGCGACGGCGTCCGGCGGACCTTCGGGCGTGTAGTCGAAGCTGCGCCGCGCGAGCATGTCGTCCCCGTCCGGGTAGCCGATGGCAACGACGATGCCTTCGCTCTGCCCTTCGTCGCGGCCGAAGCGGGCCAGGCGCTGTGCGGTCTCGACCGCGCTTGCAAAGGTCATGTCGCCATCGAGCAGGTAGAGCACGGGAAAGCCGCCCGGCGGTGCGGGGCGCCGGGGCACGTGGACATGGACGCGATAGCGCGCGCCCGTGCGCGAGGTCATCGCGAATGTGTCGCTGCCCTCGATGATGTAGGGCGCGGCCAGGAGCGGGGCGGGCGCGGCGAACGTCGCCAGCGCAAGCCCCGCCGTGAGCGCGCGTGCCCTGGAGCTTACCATGTGAACTGCACCCGCGCGGTCACCACGCGGCCCTGTCCGTAGTAGCACGAGGCGACCGAGGTACAGGTGACGACATAGCGCGTGTCGGCCACGTTGCGCGCGTTGAGCGAGAGGCCGATGCCTTCCAGCGCCGCGTTCGCCTCGCCCAGGTCATAGCGCAGCATGAGGTCGAACAGGGTGTAGTCCTGGATGCGGAAATCGGCGTTCATCGCATCGCCCCAGCTCTTGCCGGTGTAGCGCACGCCGCCCCCGAAGCCGAGCCCGGCCAGCGGACCGTTCGCGATGCGCTGGTTGACGAAGAGCGAAGCCATGTAGGCGGGCACCTGGGGCAGGCTCTTGCCGACGAGGTCCTCGTGGGTGTCCTGGGTCACGTCGGAATCGAGGTGGGTGGCGGACGCGATGACGGTCGTGCCTGACCCCAGCGAGGCACGGGCCTCCAGTTCCGCGCCGCGAATGCGCGCCTCGCCGGCCTGGACCAGGCAGACATTGCCGTTGCCGCAGATCGTGCCGTCGGGATCGTTCGTCTGGACGTTCTGCTGGGTAATCTCGAAGACCCCCGCGGTGAGGTAGATGCCCGTGCCCGCCTGGTAGCGCAGGCCCGCCTCGAACTGCTCACCGGTGGTGGGGCGGAAGGGCTGCTGGTCGAGCACGCTTTCAAGCGGCACGAGCTGCGGGATGAAGCTTTGTGAGTAGCTGAAGTAGGGTGCGAGGCCGTTGTCGAAGAGGTAGACCGCGCCCGCGCGCCAGGTGAATTTGCTGGCGTCGTAGTCGTTTTCGGTGTCGGTCAGGCGGTTGCGGGTGTGGTCGCTGGTCCAATCGTAGCGCCCGCCGATGTTGAGGCGAAGGCGTCCCCATTCGACCTCGTCCTGTGCGTAGAGGCCGGTCTGCTCGCTCGTCGCCGCGCCGTAGACCTGCGGGGCCATGTTCGCGGCGTAGTCCTGGCTGCCGCGCGGCTGGGGATCGAAGATGTCGTAGAGCGGATCGACCTGGCCGCGCGGCAGGCCGGGCAGGCTGACCAGGTCGCGGTCGTGGGTCCAGTCGGTGTGGAAGTAGTCCAGCCCGGCGAGAAGGGTGTGGGCAAGCGTGCCGGTGCGCACGCGCCATTCCAGCTGGTTGTCGATGGCAAAGCCGTCGCTCGAGCCTGCCGAGGCGATCGCGCGGCGTCCGATGGTCTGCCCGTCGATGCAGGCCGGGCCATACTGCGGGACCGCGCTGCAGTCGGTCACCGTCCCGCCCGAGAGCACGGTCACCCGGTAGGCCGAGGTGATGTGGGTGTAGCGCAGGTTGTTGCGGAAGGTGAGGTTGTCAGCGATGTCGTGGCGGAAGAACGAGGCGGCAAGATACTGGTTGCGCGTGAAGTTGTTCCACGAAGGCTCGCCGATGTTGGCGTCGTTGGCGATGTAGCCGCCGTTGCTGGGCTCGTAGGTGCCCAGCGCGGGCAGGAACTGGTAGGTCGCGCCGCCATCGTCGTGCTGGTACTGGCCCAGCAGGGTCCAACTGGTGGCCGCAGTGGGCTCCCAGGTCACGCTGGGCGAGACGTAGTAGCGGCTGTTCTCGACATCGTTGACCTGGCTGCCACCATGTTGGGCGAGGCCGACGAGGCGGGCGGACAGGCGCCCGTCCTCGTCCAGCGGGCCGCCGAAGTCCGCGCCCAGGCGGCCCGACCAGTTGCCAAGATCGGTGTAGCCTTGGGCCTGGAGCAGCACTTCGCCCTGGAAGTGGGAGGTGGGGCGCTTGGTGACGATGTTGACGATGCCGCCCGGTGCCGACTGGCCGTAAAGCACGCCCGAAGGGCCTTTCAGGACCTCGATCTGCTGGAGGCCGAAGGTGTCGAAGCCGAAGCGGGTGAACTGGCCGCCCGTGGGCAGGCGCAGCCCGTCGACGAAGTTGTTGTTCGAGGAATAGCCACCCGCGCTGAAGCCGCGCACCGAGACCTCGTCGGTGCGGCTATCGATGCCCATGGGTTCGGCCTGGACCCCGGCGGTGTAGGAGAGGGCATCGGCGATTGTCGTCGCCCCGCGCAGGTCCATCTCCTCGCGCGCGACGATCGAGACGCTCTGGGGGGCTTCGATGATGGGCGTGTCGGTCTTGGTGGTCGAGGTCGCGCTGGAAAGGCCCGTCGCGGTGACGATGATGCGCTTGCCTGCGTCCTCGGGCCCCAGATCATCTGGACCCGGAGCGGGCGCGCCTTGCGCGGCGCACAGGCTGCTCCATCCGGCGCTGAGCAGCAGGCCGCCAATTGCGTACGTTCTCACGATGTCCCCTCATTCTCTCTGATCTCTCGCGACTCCTTCTAATGCGAATCAGTCGCATTAGCAATGCTAAGTGGAGTTTTGGAAGGCGGAAGGGGGTGGGCATTGGCGGACGAAGGCGGTGGCCGTGTGGCCTGATCCGGTGGCGGAACGCTCGACGCAGGAGAGGGGGCACGAGGGTGCAAAGTTCGCGGACACAGCGGCTTGGGCCGCGTGCGGGAAGGAAAGAGACGTCTCCGAAAAAAGGGGTTCCGAGGGCCATCGCCCTCGGGCTCCCCGAAATGTCGACGTCACCTTAAGTGAACAACGCGGGCTGAGAGAGCGGAGGTGGCCGAGTTTGGGGTCAAGGGGCGATGGCCCCTTGAAAGGATTTTCTTCTTCTGGCTCGCTCCGGTGAGCCCGGTCCACGCCTCAAACCTCGCCCGCCATGCGCGCGATGATCGGACAGTCGGGACGCGCATCGCCCGCGCAGCCCTCCGCCAGGTGGAGCAGGCTTTCGCGCATGTCGGACAGCGCCTTGGCCTTGCGGCCCAGTTCCTCGGCCTTGGCGAGCGCGAGCGCCTTGACCTCGGCGCTGGCGCGGTGGTCGTTACCCCACAGCTCCAGCAATTCGCCGATCTCCTCGATGGCAAAGCCCAGATCGCGCGCGTTGGCAATGAAGCGCAGCCGCGCGATGTCGGCGTGGGCGTAATTGCGATACCCGCTGCCCCGGCGCGCGGGCGCCGGGATCAGGCCGATCTTCTCGTAGTGACGGATCATGCGCTGCGAGACGCCCGTGCGTGCAGAGGCTTCCCCGATGTTCACAGCTTCGTCGCTTTCAGGCGCAGCGCGTTGCCGATCACGCTGACCGAGGAGAGCGACATCGCCGCCGCCGCGATCACGGGGGAGAGCAGGATGCCGAAATGCGGGTAGAGGACACCGGCAGCCACCGGCACGCCCAGAGCGTTGTAGCCGAAGGCGAAGAGGAGGTTCTGGCGGATGTTGGCCATGACCTTGCCGCTCAGCGTACGGGCCCGGGCAAGGCCGGTAAGATCGCCTGTCAGAAGCGTGATCCCCGCGCTCTCGATCGCGACATCGCTGCCCGATCCCATCGCGATGCCCACGTCTGCTGCGGCCAGTGCGGGGGCGTCGTTGACCCCGTCGCCCGCCATCGCGACCACCCGGCCTTCGGCACGCAGGCGTTCGACCACCTCGCTCTTGCGGTCGGGAAGGACTTCGGCCTCGACCTCGGTGATGCCGAGACGGCCGGCGATGGCCGTGGCGGTCGTCGCGTTGTCGCCGGTGAGCATGACCACGCGCAGTCCCTCTGCACGCAGCGCGGCGAGGGCGTCGGACGTGCTCTCCTTCACCGTGTCGGCCAGCGCGAGAACGCCGCCAAGGTCCCCGTCAAGCGCGACGAAGATCGCGGTGGCACCGTCCTTGCGCAGGGCCTCGGCGGTTTCGGAAGCCGCGTCGGTCGCAATGCCGTTTTCCTCCAGGAAACCGGCCGAGCCGACAAGAACGCGGCGTCCTTCCACCTGGCCTTGCGCGCCCTTGCCGGTGGGAAAATCGGCTTCGGTCACCTCGCCCAGGGCCAGATCGCGGCGCTGGGCCTCGGCCACCACGGCGCGCGCGAGCGGATGCTCCGAGGCTTGCTCGAGCGCGGCAGCAAGGCACAGCACATCGTCTTCGCCGTACCCGCCGAAGGTGCGGACCTGCGTTACCGAAGGGCGTCCCTCGGTGAGCGTGCCGGTCTTGTCGACGACCAGCGTGTCGACCTTCTCCATGCGTTCGAGCGCCTCGGCGTTCCTGACGAGGATGCCTTCCTGCGCGCCGCGCCCGATGCCGACCATGATCGACATGGGCGTGGCAAGGCCGAGCGCGCAGGGGCAGGCGATGATGAGGACCGCGACCGCGGCGAGCAGGGCATGGGTGGCGCGCGGTTCGGGGCCCCAGATCATCCAGGCGGCAAAGGCCAGCGCGGCGACGGCGAGGATCAGCGGCACGAACCAGCCCGCGACCTGGTCGGCAAGGCGCTGGATCGGCGCGCGCGAGCGCTGCGCCTGCGCGACCATCTGGACGATGCGCGCAAGGAGCGTGTCGCGTCCCAGCTTCTGCGCCTCCATGACCAGCGCGCCGCTGGAGTTGAGCGTGCCCCCGATCACCGCATCGCCCGCCTCGCGGGTGACCGGCATGGCTTCGCCCGTCACCATCGATTCGTCGAGCGAGGAGCGCCCCTCCAGGATCGTGCCGTCGACCGGGATCTTCTCGCCCGGCCGCACGCGCAGGCGGTCCCCGATCCTGAGTGCGTCCAGCGGCACGTCTTCTTCGCCCGTGTCGGTCAGGCGCCGCGCGGTACGCGGAGCCAGGCCCAGCAGCGCCTTCAGCGCGTCGGAGGTGCGCTCGCGCGCGCGCAGTTCGAGCACCTGGCCCAGCAGCACGAGGACGGTGATCACCGCGGCGGCCTCGAAATAGACCGGCACGGTGCCGTCCATGGTGCGCATGGCGGGCGGAAAAAGTCCGGGCGCGAGCGTCGCAATGATCGAATAGGTCCAGGCAACGCCGGTCCCGAGCGCGATCAGCGTGAACATGTTGAGATGGCGCGTGCGCACCGAGGCCAGCGCGCGCGTGAAGAAGGGCCATCCCGCCCAGAGCACGACCGGGGTGGACAGGACGAGCTGGATCCACACCGAGACATGCATGGGGACGAGGCGGTGAAGCGCCGGGACAATATGGCTCCCCATCTCCAGCAGGAAAACGGGGAGAGCAAGCGCCAGCGCGACCTTGAAGCGGCGCGTCATGTCGCGCATTTCCTCGCTCGGGCCGGCGTCGGGATCGACCATCTCGGCCTCGAGCGCCATGCCGCAGATGGGGCAGGCGCCGGGGTGGTCCTGGCGCACGTCCGGGTGCATCGGGCAGGTCCAGATGGCGCCTTCCGGGACAGGCTCGTCGGCGCCCGCGCCCTCCAGCCAGCGGGCGGGATCGTCCTCGAACCGGGCCTGGCAGCGTGCGCTGCAGAAGTGGTAGGCCTGCCCTTCGTGCTCGGTATGGTGCGGGCTCGTCGCGGGATCGACCGTCATGCCGCAGACGGGATCGGTGACCGTGTGCGCCTCGTGTCCGCCTTGCGCGCTCTGCGGGGCATGGTGATGGCAGTGCTGTTCGTCGTGCATCGCAGTCCCTCCTTGGACCCGCTTCCCATATAGGGTCTGACATCGTGTCAGGGTCAAGGGTGTGGGCGCGCATCGGTGTTGTTGTGATACAACATATCATGCTAGGTGGCCTGCGTACCTATCAGGATCGCAGGATTTCCATGACCCCATCTTCCCGGCCCGACACGCGCCTGCCCGTCACCGTCCTCTCCGGCTTCCTCGGCGCGGGCAAGACGACGCTGCTCAACCATGTCCTCTCCAACCGCGAGGGGCGCCGTGTAGCCGTCATCGTCAACGACATGTCCGAGGTGAACATCGATGCCGATCTCGTGCGCGGAGGCGGGGCGGCGCTGTCGCGCAGTGAGGAAACGCTGGTCGAGATGACCAACGGCTGCATCTGCTGCACCTTGCGCGACGACCTTCTTCAGGAAGTGCGCCGGCTGGCCGAGGAAGGGCGCTTCGATTACCTCCTGATCGAGAGCACGGGGATTTCCGAGCCGCTTCCCGTTGCCAGCACCTTCTCGTTCCGCGACGAGGGCGGGGCTGCGCTCGACGATGTCGCCCGGCTCGACACCATGGTGACCATGGTCGATGCGGTGAACCTTCTGGCCGACTATTCGAGCCAGGATTTCCTTGCCGACCGGGGCGAGAGCACGGGCGAGGAGGATACCCGCTCGCTGGTCGGCCTCTTGGTCGAGCAGATCGAATTTGCCGATGTCGTGCTCATCAACAAGGCCTCGTCGGTGAGTGCGCAGCATCTGGACGTGGTGCGCAAGCTCGTGCGCAGCCTCAACGCCGAGGCCCGGATCGAGATCTGCGATCATGGCCGGATCGAGGCGGGTACGATCCTCGACACCGGGCTCTACGACGAGGAACGTTCCGCGCAGCACCCGCTCTGGGCCAAGGAGCTCTATGGCTACGCGCAGCACCGCCCCGAGACCGAGGAATACGGGATCGAGAGCTTCGTCTACCGCGCACGTCAGCCGTTTGACCCGGCGCGCTTCCACCGCTTCCTGACGGCCGACGGGCTTGACCACGTGGTACGTGCCAAGGGGCATTTCTGGCTGGCAACCCGGCCCGACTGGGTGGGCGAACTCGCCGTCGCGGGAAGCGAAACCGTGACCGCGCGCATGGGGCGCTGGTGGGACAGCGTGCCCCGGCACCTCTGGCCCGAGGACGATCGGTTCGAGAATTTCGTGCGCGAGCGCTGGGACCCGGTCTGGGGCGACCGGCGCCAGGAACTGGTCTTCATCGGCATCGGCATGGACGAGGCGCGCATCCGCCGCGCGCTCGAGGCTTGTCTGGTGCGAAGCGCAGCCTTTGCGCCCGAGGACTGGGCGGACCTGCCCGATCCCTTCCCGGCCTGGGCACCGGTGGCGCAGGAGGCTCTGGCATGAGCGCGGCGGTCTGTGCCAACGCGCCCGAGGTCCTGACGCGCATTGCCGAGCCCGATGTCCACCTTGCGATCTGGCAGGCGGGCCGTCCGTCCCGCCTCGACTGGCTCGACACGCTGGACCTTGCGGGAATTTCGGACCTGTCCTTCCCCTGTGCGCTCACCGATCTGGACCGGGAGATCGGGGACGGGCTGGCCGAGGCGGGCTATCCCGACGGGGCAGAGAGGGACGTGCTGGGCGAGCTCATGGCGGATCTCGCGCGCCGGTTTGCCGCGATCATGGGGTGCGCTGAGGTCAAGGTCCGGCTGGAGGTGATCCGCACCGATGCCTGCCGCAAGTTCCACGCCGACTACGTGCCCGCGCGCCTTATCGCCACGCTCGCGGGACCCGGCACGCAGTGGATCGAGGCGGACAGGATCATTGAGGGCAATCCTGAGGAGATCCACCAGATGCGCGCCGGTGATGTCGGTCTGTTCAAGGGGCGTCTGCTCGCGCCCGAACCGGCGATCCTCCACCGCTCGGTGCCCCTGTCGGTGACCGGGGGCACGCGGCTGCTCCTGGTGTTCGATCCGCTGGGCGTCGGGGAGGGCACCCGGTGAGCGGGGTGCTCTCCAGCCTCGATGGCCTGATCCCCGTCTCGGTCCTCACCGGGTTCCTGGGGAGCGGCAAGACGACAACGCTCAACGCGCTGGTGCGCAGCCCCGAGATGGCGCGCGCGCTCGTCATCATCAACGAGTTCGGCGAAGTCGGGCTCGACCACGATCTGGTCACGCAAGGGCACGAGGAGATGCAGGTCGAGATGATCGGCGGGTGCCTGTGCTGCACCATTCGCGGCGACCTGCTGGCGACCTTGCGCGATGCCCCTTGGCGTTTCGCGCGCGAGGGGCGCTGCTGGTTCGACAGGGTGGTGATTGAGACCACCGGCCTCGCCGATCCCGCGCCCATCCTCCACACGCTGATGCGCGACCACACGCTGGAGACGATCTACCGGCTCGACAGCGTGATCGCGACGGTCGATGCGGTGAACGGCGCGGCCACGCTCGCGCGACAGGAGGAGGCGGTGAAGCAGGCGGCCATGGCGGACCGTATCCTGCTCACCAAGACCGACCTCGTCGGGGAGCCCGAGCGCGAAGCCCTGACCGCGCGGCTGCGCGCGCTGAACCCGGCGGCGCCGATTCTGGCCGCAGAGCACGGCGCGGTCGCGGCGCACGCGCTGTTCGGCGGCGGGGCCTTTGACCCGGCGGGCAAGAGCGCAGACGTGCAGGACTGGCTGCGCGCCGAAGCCTACGCGGACCACGACCATGTGCATGACCACGCACACGCGCACGCGCACGCGCACGCGCACGGGCATGACGTGAACCGCCACGGGCCCGACATCCGCGCGACCTGCCTCACTTTCGAGGAGCCGCTTGATCCCGAGACCTTCGAGCGCTGGATCGAGCTTCTGACCTGGATGCGCGGGGAGGATGTCCTGCGCATCAAGGGCATCCTCAACCTGCAGGGGCAGCCGGGACCGGTGGTGGTCCACGGCGTCCAGCATGTCTTCCACCCGCCGGTCGTGCTGGACGAATGGCCTTCGCACGACCGGCGTACCCGGCTGGTCTTCATTACGCGCGGGCTTGACGCTGCGGCGCTGGAGGAGACCTTCGCAATGGTGACGCCCGAGCCGGTGCCGGATGCGCCCGTGGACGTGGACGTGGAGGAGGGCGGGGAGGCTCTCACTGCGGGAGGCTCGCTGACCGGCTGGACGCGTTAACGGCAGGCCGGGTTGTCGGCCTTGGCAAAGGTGAGGAAGGTCACGCTCGAAGGCGCGAGCGTGACCGAGCCTGACCGGCGAAGGCCGGCAAGGTCGGGCAGCGTGTCCCCGGCGCCCAGTTCCAGCGCTACGCCGTTGAGCGCGGCGTGCGCGGGATCGCTTTTGGCCTGCGTCAGGCTGCGCACCTCGGCTTCGCCGGACAGCGCAAGATCATGGGGCTGCGTGCGGTCGGGATTGATCGCGAGCACGCTGACCCCGCCGGCAACACCGCGCTGGCATTGGGCGTAGAGCCGCAGGCCGGACTTGGCATCGGCGCTCCCGGCATCCAGCACCCTCGTTCCCATCGTGCGCTTCCAGAGAAGCGCAGCCCAGTAGTTGGGGCGCGGCGCAAAGCTCTTCTCGTCGAGGAGCGCGTAGTCGCTGGCGGCCAGCGTGTTGTGCATGACGACCGAGACCCCCTGGCGCGCCGCGCGGGCGAGCTGGTCGACGAAACGGAAGGTGTCGGCAAAGGTCGCGGCCTGCGGGTTGCCGCCACACGCGGTCTCGGCGGTTTCGGTCAGCCAGAGCGGGGCGTCGGGCGCGATTTCGCGGCGCAGGGTTTTGGTCCTGGCGATGGCGTGGTCGATCATGCCCAGCCACTGTGCGCCTTGCGCATCGGGCTGCGGGCCCGCGCAGCGCTGGGAAATCTCGCCGTAGAAGTGGAACGAGACCACGTCCGGGCGCGCCGGTCCATCCGGCACCATTTCGCGGGTCGGCAGCGTCGTGATGAAGGTGGGAAGCGGGCTTCCATCGTTGTATTCGAAGGCGCCGGGCGCCAGGACCCTGGTCTGGGGGGAGCGCGCCGCCAGCCAGTCGTGGAAACGGGTATAGTCGCGGCGGTAGTCGGCGCTCGTATAGCCCTTGGGCGGCTGGGTGCCGCCGATGAGGTTAGGCTCGTTGGCAAATTCGCTGGCCCAGATCTTGCCGCCCATCTCGTGGGTGGCGGCCAGCCAGCGCTCGGCGGCATCGCTCTGCCAGGCTCCGTTCTCATCGCGCGCGCCCGCGCTGGTAGGCATCGAGGTGACGATCCGGCCATCCACGGCCTTGGCAAAGTCGATCGCGCCGCGCCACTGCGCGCGGGTCAGGACGGCATCGAAGCCTTCGGGCGCGGGCCCTTCGTGCGTCTCCTCGTCGCGGTAGGTCGTCGCGTTGGCCCAGGTTCCGCTGTAGCGCAGGTAGACCGGCCCGAGAGCAGCGGCCAGCGTGCGCAGGCGCGGGTTGGAAAGGTCGATCGGCGGGCGGTACTCGTACTGGTCGGAAGGGTCGGCCTTGCCTTCGCGATAGGGCTTCCAGAAGCGTCCGCCCGTCAGTTCCACCATCTCGACATTGTAGGAGAGGAAACGCGCGTCGACGGTCCCGATCTGCGCCAGCTTGCCCACGGCAAGGGCCGGCTCGGGCGCATCGGCCACAGCCGGAACCCCGCCGAACGCGGCGAAGAGTCCGGTCGTGAGAAGGATACGGCGCAGGCGCGTGGATGCGCGAGAGCGGGCGGGCCGGGGCGGCGGCGAAGGAACGTGTGTCATGCACAGGGTCTAGGGGCGCGCGTGGATCGGGCGCAAGCAGAAATTTTACATTGTAAAAAATAGTGCCGGACGCCCGCAGGCCTATCTCCTTTGTGGTGCCAAAGCGTGCTAGGAGCGTGCCGATGACGACGACATCCTCCGATACCGCCCCTGCGCGCGCGGCGGCGTCCGCCAAGGGCGCGGCGCGGCGCGAGAAGATCCTGCGCGGGGTAATCGCGATCATTGGGCGTGACGGCTACCATCAGCAGTCGCTGCGTGAACTTGCCAAGGCGCTGGAGATGGAGGCGCAGCACATCCTCTACTACTTTGCGAGCCGCGAGGACCTGCTGCGCAGCGTCATGGAACTGTGGGACAAGGACAGCCTCGCGAACGCCGATCCCGCCGCCTTGGCCGGGCCAAGCCTTGATCTCTACGTGGCGGCGGTCCGGCGCAGCAGCGCGGCGCCGGGCATGTCCTACCTCTATCTCTCGTTCGCGGCCGATGCGGTCGTGCCCACGCACCCGGGGCACCACTTCATTCGCGCCCGCCAGGCACGTGTGCGCCGTGATCTTGCCGAGGCCATCCGTGCCGAACAAGCGGCAGGAACGATCGCGCCCGAGATCGATCCGCTGCGCGCCGCGCGCCAGCTTTCCGCGCTCTCCAACGGGCTTCAGCTCCAGGCTCTGCTCGACCCGGATGGCGCGGACTGCGATCCGGCGGCCGAAGTCGCCGCGGCGGTGGCTCGCCTGCGCGGGGCCGTGCCCTAGGCTCAGGATCGCGCGGTGGCGGGAAGGTTGGCACGCGCGCGGTACTGGCTGGGCGTCATTCCGAACCAGCGGCGAAAGCGGCGGTTGAAGTCGGAGGCATCGCTCAGTCCCAGCTGTTCAGCGACGCTGCGAATGGCCAGGCCATTCTCGCGCAGAAGCGCCTCGCTGCGTTCCTGCAGGAGCGCGTCGACCAGCGCCTGAAAGCGCGTGTCTTCCCCCTTGAGATGGCGGATCAGCGTACGCGCGGAAACGCCGAGCTCACCGGCCACCTGTTCGAGGCGGGGCACGCGGCCGGTGGAGGTCAGCAGGTCGCAGCAGGCGCCCCGGGTTCGGGCCGACCAGCCTTGCGTGGGCCGCGTGGGTTCCACTTCCGCCTCGCAGCGGGCAAGCGCTTGGGTCCAGACGGCGGGATCGTGGATCACGCTGGGGCAAAGGGCCAGGGCGCGCGGCAGGGTGATGGCATCGCGGGGGGCGGCGAATTCCACAGGGCAGCGAAAGGCCGCGCGCAGCCGGGCGGCATAGGGCACTTCGCGATGGCGCAATTCGATTCGCGCTTCGTGGACGGGGTGGCCCAGGTTGGCCGCCGCGACGCGCGCGAGAAAGAGCAGCGGCGCTCCGGTCAGGATCGGGCGGGCGTCGCCAAGCGCAAGGCGGGCGTCGAGTTCCAGCGTCAGCGTGCGCGCATCCATCGAAAGGCGGTGCTCGAAGATGCCGGGGCGCTCGTTGGCAAAGCGTGGCAGGATCGCGAAGGCGCTGCGGATATCGGGCGCGTAGCGGGTCGCAAGGTCGATCCCGCCCCGGAAGTAGGGCACGCCGGCCTCCAGGAAATCGATGAAGTAGGCCGGGTCCGGGGCATGGCGCGCCATGTTGGAGATGATCGTGATGTACTGACCCACGCGGATCGTTTCGGGGAGTTCGTCCAGCCGTTCGAGCCCTGTTCCGGCAAGAAGCCAGGCGGGCCTTTCGAGCGTGGCGTGAAGGGAACGGACAAAGCGCGCGCAAATCCTGCGAACCGCGCGGCCATCCGGAGTTTCGGACGCCTTGCCGGACCAGCCCCATGTATCCATCGTATCCATCGCGCTGGCGCGTAACCTGTTCGACATCCCTTCCTCCCTGAAGCGCTGTGCGAACCGGAGGCAAGTTTGCGTAGTCCCGGAAATGAGGTCAACGCGAAATATGGAGAGAGGTGGCCCGCTCCAATGTGCACAATTTATCAAACTATCTCTTTTCAGCGTTTTAGTATTATTCTGCTGATTTGTATAATTTCCATATTTTAATCGGAACCATGGGCGGTTCCCGATTTGGCAGCAAATGCCAAGGATGTTGCCACCTATTGTCATTGACCGGTTGCGGATGTGACGGAATGATCTGAGGGTGTTTGCGGAATATTTCCGCAGCATATCGGTTTGCAGGAGGGGCGGATGCACCTTTGTCTTGCGCATGT